>CAZUGY010000186.1:0-5594 GCA_964620265.1 uncultured Alcaligenaceae bacterium | reverse complement strand
ACGCGCACGTCGCGCGCCATCGCCAGCAGCATCTTGCGGAAGCTCTCGGCCTGGACCTCTTCCTTGCTGGTGAACTCGATCTGGTCGAGCTTGGACACGCCGTCGACCATGTCGGCCACGGGCTTGCCGAAGCTCTTCTCGAGCTCGTGCTTGGTGACGGACGTGTCCTCCATCACGTCGTGGAGGAGGGCGGCGGCGAGGCCCTGCGCATCGAGCCGCCACTGCGACAGGATGGAGGCGACCGCGAGCGGGTGCGTGATGTACGGCTCGCCCGACTTGCGGAACTGGCCGCGGTGGGCGGACTCGGAGAACTCGAACGCGCGATTGACGAGCGCGACGTCCGGGGCCGGCAGGTAATGCCCCAGGTGCTTGGTGAACTCCGCGATCTCGGACATGCCTCTTATGTAGGCCCGGGATCGCGAAGGATCAAACGCCGGTGGTCGGCAGCGTGGGCCCGGTCTTGGTCAGCATTTCGATGCCGATCTTGCCGGCGGCCATCTCGCGCAGCGCGATCACCGTGGGCTTGTCGCGGTCGGCGTCGACCATGGGCGTGGAGCCGGCCGTGATCTGGCGCGCGCGGTTGGTGGCAGCCAGCGTGAGCTCGAAACGGTTGGGGATGCGGGCGAGGCAATCTTCGATCGTGATGCGGGCCATGGAGGATCCTTGAGAAATTTATGGGTGCAAGAGGCCGGCGATGAGGGCGGCGTGCCGCACCTGCTGCCGGGAGGCGGCCAGCCGGGCCGCCCGCACGATCACCGAAAGATCGTCGACGGCTCTCGCAAAGTCCTGATTCATAATAACATAATCGAACTCGCCGCAGTGCCGCATCTCTTCCCGCGCGGCCTCCATGCGACGGGCGATGACCTCCTGCGAATCCTGCCCGCGCCGGTTGAGACGCTCCTCGAGCGAGGCATGCGACGGCGGCAGGATGAAGATCGACACCGATCCGGGAATGAGCTTGCGCACCTGGCGGGCGCCCTGCCAGTCGATCTCGAGCAGCACGTCGTGGCCGGCCTGCACTTCCGATGCGAGCCAGGTGGAGGAGGTCGCGTACCAGTTGTCGTGGACGTGCGCGTATTCCAGGAACTCGCCGGCGTCCTTCAAGGCCATGAATTTCGCCTCGTCGACGAAGTGATAGTCGATCCCGTCGCGCTCACCGGGGCGCGGCGGCCGCGTGGTGTAGGAGACCGACAAGCGCATGCCCGGCTCGCGCTCGAGCAACGCCTTCACGAGGCTCGTCTTGCCGCCGCCCGACGGTGCCGCGAGCACGAACAGGCAACCGGAGGCCGGTGGCGGCTTGGTGGCGATGATCGTGGGAGTGGTCACGTCGGCGTTGCGTATGCAGAAGGGTGGATCGCGGTTGGCGCGCAGTCGGACTCCGGTCGGCATCCGCTCCCACATCGCGTGCGTAGTTTATCAGCGCAGCTTGCCGCGGCGCCGCCGCCGCGCGAGTGCGCATGGGGCTGACGGAACTAGCGCTGCGCGACGGCACGCAGCTTGGCCACCGCCTTGCCCTTGCCGTCGGAGAGCGTCAGCGCATCGCCCGCGATGCGATAGCGCGCCACGCTCTCCAGGGTCTGGAGGAACGCGCGCTCCTGGTCCATGCCCGCGGGACACATCATCATCGTGGACGCCATCTGCGTGAAGCGCAGCTTGTCGCCGTCGAGCTCGAAGCCGCCCATCACGTTGTTGCAGCCGCCGCTGCCGGACACGCGCAGCTCCCTGGCGTCGAGGATCAGGTGCGGCTCGCGCTGGTCCTTGATCGCCCGCACCGGCTTGCCGTTGAGCGCGACGAGCTTCCAGTGCGTATTGCGCAATGGGGTCTGGCCCTTGGCTGCGGGGGTGCCCTTCGCGCTGGCCACGGGCTGTGCCGGCGGCGTGTCGCTGGCGAAGGCCAGGGTGGCGCAGGCGACGGCCACGAGGGCGCAGGCGGTGCGCAGCTTCGACGCGAGGGGGCTCATGCAGGCAGTCTAGCAGCCGCTGGGGACGAGCCGCGCGGTTGCCGGGTCGTAGGTCCGGGTCGTGATCGAGCCGTCGCGGATGCGCTGCACGGCTTCGTCGATCACGTGGAGAGGAACCAGGAACCACTCCTTCGGCCTGACCGGATGTCCGAAGCGATCGTCGATCGTGAGGTCGAGTTGTGCCGCGCCGAAAAGCCGGTGGAAGAGGTTCTCCAGCATCACGCGGTTGATGTTGTGCAGCTTGTAGGTGGCGACCACGTCGACGTCGGCGAGGAGATAGGTGGCGTCCCTGGCGGCGCCGGCGATGCGCGCCTCCACCGTGCCGCCCGTCACGCCGATCTTGTGGATCAACTCGCGATGCTCGGCCACGAAGGGGTGGTCCGAGAGGCTGCGCAGAACATAGATGGTTCCGGACTCGATGTCTTCCGCCTCCGGTGTGTCGCCGAAGAGGGGGCCCAGGTCCGGGACGGTGAGGCGCCGGCCCGTGTCGTCCTTGTAGAGCGCGCGCTGCAACGAGCGGGTCAGGAGGTTGCTTTCGGTGCCGTTCGCAAAAATGACACGCAGCCGGGCGTCCGGGTGGCCGTTCGGCGTGCGGAACGCCGCGCCCGCCTCGGCGACATAGGCGAGCTGTCCGCCGAGGATGAAGAAGTCGCCGTGCGCGATGCTCGCATCCTGGCCGAAGCGGATCGACTTGCGCGTGCCGTGGTCGAGCTCGCGTACGGTGCGCTCGAACAGTGGCTGGAATTTCTCGAAGTCGGCGCAGCGGGTGCGGTCGGCGATCTCTTCGGCCACGCGCTTGTCCGCGCTGGAGCGCACGTGGCGCAGGACCGTGATGTCGTCGGGTGACTCCCCTTCGGCATCGGCGCCGAGCGCGGCCAGCAGGGCATCCTCGTCCAGCGCATCCAGGTTCGCCGTAGCAAGCGCATCGGCACCGGCCAGCAGGCCGGGACGATCCAGCTCGCTCAACAGCGCGTGCGCTTCGGGCAACTTGCGCAACTGGTCGAGGCGTACCGCGTAGAGGCGCTCGAAGATGTCGCGATCCTCGCCGTGCAACGGCGCCCGCCCGTGTGTCTCGTGAAAACGCAGGATGTCCTCGAAGCCCGCGATGATGCGTTCCTCGCGCGGCGTGTGAGCGGCGGGCTTCGGCGCGGCGACCTGCACGCCGAGCGCTTCGAGCAGCTCGTCGTCGTCCATCTCACCCATTGGGCGGCACTTGGGTCGACTGCGCCGCCTTGGCCTGCGCGCGGTACCGGGCGAGGGCGGCCACGCCTTCGGCCATGCGCTTCTCCCAGGCGTCGCTGGAGTTGATGTCGGGCAGCCGCCCGCGTTCGTTCTTGAACATGAGCGCGCGCCTGGCGAGCTCGCGGGCCTCCTCTTCGGGGATGCTCACCTTCTTGGCCGCGATGCTGGCCTGCACCTGGCGCAGCGACTTCTCATCCATCGACTTCGCGAGCACTGCGTAGGCGGCCTCGAAAGGATTGATGCGGTCGATGAGATCGATGTCCAGGTCTTTCACGTTCACGAACTTGCGCACGCCATCCAGCAGGTCGGTGTTGCCCTCGGCGCTGGCGTCGGCCTTGGCCGACGCTTCCGCCAGCGCCAGCTTGGCCTGTTGCGTGATGTTCATCGCGGCGATCGCGTGCTGCCGGATCGCTTCCTGGTCCACCTCGCTCAGCTCCGGATACCGCTCGCGCACGATCTTGCCCATGCGCAACTGCGTGAGCTCCTCGGGCAGCGTGTTCTCCTGGTCGAAGAGGCCGCGCTCGAGCACGGTCTTGTCCTGCAGGAAGCTCGTCACGACTTCGTTGAGGTCTTCCCGGCAGATGCGCGTGGCCTCGGCGGTCTCGGGCTTGGCGAGGCCGTTGATCTCCACGTGATACTGGCCCGTGGCCTGGTTCACGCCGAGGTTCGTCCTGCCCTGTTGGTAGCCCTCCGTCCCGTAGTCGAAGCCCGGCAAGGGGCCGGCGTTCTTCGGGGTGAACTCGTAGCGCGGGGCAAGCACCTGCTCCATCAGGAGGCTTGCCGAGATCGCCTTCAGCATGTCGTTCACCGCTTCGGCCACGGCGGCCTGGTCGGCCGTGGGCTCGGCGATCAGGTTGGTGAAGCGCGCGCGCTGCTTGCCTTCGGCGTCGCGCGTGGCGCGGCCGATGATCTGCACGATCTCGGTGAGGCTGCTCCGGTAGCCGATCGTCAGGGCGTGCTCGCACCAGATCCAGTCGAAGCCTTCCTTGGCCATGCCGAGCGCGATGATCACGTCGATGTGATCGCGGTTGTCCTTCTGCGCGGGATCCTTGAGGGCGGTCAGCACGCGCGAGCGGCGGGCCGCGTCGCTGTCGTCCACGAGATCGGCCACCTTGAGGACGCGGCCTTCCTTCGTCCGGATCAGGTGAAAGCCCGTGGCCGGATCGGTGCCTTGCCAGTCGCCGAGCGAGCTCATGATCTCGTTGACCTCGCGCTCCTTGTCCTTGAGGCTCTCGCGCGCGTTCACGTTGGGGATATGCACGATGGTCTTCAGCGCCGGATCGAGCACCTTGGCCACGGCATCGACGTAGCGTCCCGTGTAGAAGAAGTAGCCGATGTCGAGCGACTTCAGCCACCGGTAGCCGTTGAGCTGCTCGTAGTAGGTGTAGGTGACGGTCTCGAAGCGGGACTCGTCCGCGGGCAGGAGCACGGCCTCGCTGTCGCCGCGGAAGTAGGAGCCGGTCATCGCGACCACGTGCACCTTGTCGCGGGCGAGAAAGGCGCCGAGCTGGCTGCCAAGCTTGTTGTCCGGGTTGCTGGAGACGTGGTGGAACTCGTCGATGGCAAGCACGCGGTCGTCGAACGCTTCGATGCCCAGCTCCTCCACCGCGAAACGAAACGTGGCGTGCGTGCAGACGAGCGCGCGGTCGTCGCTCGCCAGGAACTTGCGCACCGCGTCGACCTTGGACCTGGCGACGCGAGGCTCATCCACGCCCGGCGCATTGCACAGGTTCCACTGCGGCGCCACGCGCCAGTCCCAATAGAAGCCGGATCGGGTCAGCGGCTCGTCGGCAAAGCTGCCGCCGATGGAGCGCTCGGGCACCACGATGATGGCTTGCCGCAAGCCCTGGTTGTGCAGCTTGTCGAGCGCCACGAACATCAGCGCGCGCGACTTGCCGGACGCGGGCGGCGACTTGATGAGGAGGTACTGCTCGCCACGCTTGGCGTAGGCACGCTCCTGCATCGGGCGCATGCCGAGCGCGTTGGACTTGCTCGACACCCCAGTGCGCGCCGTGGCAATCGATACCGACGGCACGGTGTAGGCGTTGGTCGGGCCGCTCATCGAGTCCATCACGCTGTCCTCCTTCGGGTCGCCTTCTTCGCCGGCGCGGCCTTGGCTTCGGCAGCGGTCATCTTCGTGTAGAGCTCGAAGAGCTTCTCCAGCCGCTCGGTGTCGTTGCGGAAGCGCCGGCCGATGTAGATGCGCTCCAGCACCTCGTCGTTGCGCTCGTGGGCGTGGCGGAGGTTGTCGGGCATGTCGTCCGGGTCGTACAGGTCCGCGATCGTGGCCGGGAAATGCACTTCGCGTGCCAGGAGGATGTTTTCGGCGCAGGCGGTGAGGTCGGCTTTGTTCTGCTCGGTGAGGAGGGGGACGGGGAAGGTGTTCCAGCC
>CAZUGY010000185.1:0-5691 GCA_964620265.1 uncultured Alcaligenaceae bacterium | reverse complement strand
GCCATCAACCCCTCGTACTTCAGCACCAGCACCTCCCGCGACTCCACCCGCTCCGGATTCACCGGGATGCAATCCACCGGGCACACCTCGCGGCATTGCGGCGTGTCGAAGTGCCCCACGCACTCGGTGCACTTCCCGGGATCGATCACGTAGATCTCCGGCCCCTGCGCGATCGCGTCGTTGGGGCACTCGGGCTCGCACACGTCGCAGTTGATGCACTCGTCGGTGATCATGAGCGCCATGGTCAGCCCTTGCCTGCCTGCTCCGCCACGCGCGCGCGGATGCGCGTGGCCACCAGCGGATGCACGAAGTGCGAGATGTCGCCGCCGAACTTCGCGATCTCGCGCACGATCGTCGCCGACACGAAGGTGTATTGCTCCGACGGCGTGAGGAAGAGCGTCTCCACGTCGGGATACAGGTGCCGGTTCATCCCCGCCATCTGGAACTCGTACTCGAAGTCGGACACGGCACGCAGGCCGCGCAGGATGATCCTGGCGCCCTGCGAGCGCACGAAGTCCATGAGGAGCGACGAGAAGCCGCTGACCTCGACGTTGCCCATCGGCGCCAGCACCTCGCGCGCCATCGCCACGCGCTCGTCCGCGGCAAAGAGCGGATTCTTGGCCTTGCTGTCGGCCACGCCCACGATCACGCGATCGAACACGTGCGCGGCGCGGCGCACGAGGTCCTCGTGGCCGCGGGTGAGCGGATCGAACGTGCCGGGGTAGACGACCTTGATCATGGCGATGCCTCGTTGTGCAGGCGCAGCAAATGATAATGCACCTGTCCGGCCCGCGCGTGGCGATGCAGCGCGAGCGTGGCCGGCGGCGCGATCTCGTGGCCGGCCTCGGCATAGATGTATCCACCCGCGGCGAGGTGCGCCGCGCACGCCGGCAGCAGCCACGGCCACGGATCGTCGGCGAACGGCGGATCGAGGAAGATCACGTCGAACGTGCGCGCGTCGTTCGCGAGCCACGCGCGAGCGTCCGCGGCGTGCGCCTCGAGGCCTTCGGCGCCGAACTCGCGCGCGGTGGCGGTGAGCGCCGCGATGGCCTTGCGATCGCGATCGATCGCCACGGCCAGCCGCGCACCGCGCGAGATCGCCTCCAGCGAGAGCACGCCGCTGCCGGCATAGGGCTCGAGCGTGGCGAGCTCGTGCAGGTCCTGGCCCAGCCAGTTGAAGAGCGTCTCGCGGACGCGATCGGGCGTGGGGCGTACGCCCGGCAGCGCGGGGAAGCGCACCACGCGGCCGCGCATGGCGCCGCCGATGATGCGCAGGCGCTGGGCGCGCGGGGCGGAAGGAGGGGGCACGGACGGGATCGGCGAGGCGGGGTGTCGAACCGGTAGAATTCTATCTTTGCCGCGGTAAGCGGTCCGCGGAGAGCGCCGTGTTCGATTTTTTCAGGAAGAAGCCCCCGGCGGAGGAGTCCAAGCCGCTGCCGGTGACGGAAGCCCCTACCGAGGCGGCGTCCGCCCCTGAGGACGCCGCCTTGGTGTTGCCACCCGCGGAGGCCGCCGCGCCCGTCTGGACGCCATTTCCCATCGTTCCGGAACATGCAGCGCCTGAGCCCGCGCTCGCGTCGCCAGCGTTGGCGGAGCCGATGCCCGACCCCGCGGCCGACCCCGCACCCACTCCCTCCCGCTCCTGGGCCGACCGCCTCAAGGCGGGCCTCGGGCTGTCCCGCGCCAAGCTCTCGACCGCCCTCACGGGCGTCTTCGGGCGGCGCAAGCTCGACGCCGCCGCGCTCGAAGCGCTCGAGGACGCCCTCATCGAGGGCGACGTGGGCGTGGACGCCGCGCAGCATCTGATCGCGGACCTGCAGGCACGCTGGAAACGGGCGGGCGAGAACGCCAGCGCCCGCACCGAGCTCGCCGGCGCCTTCGTGGACCTCGTCGCCCCGCTCGAGGCGCCGCTCGTGATCGGCTCGCAGCGGCCCTTCGTGATCATGCTGGCCGGCGTGAACGGCGCCGGCAAGACCACGTCGATCGGCAAGCTCGCCAAGTGGCTGCAGCAGCAGGACCTGTCGGTGCTGCTTGCGGCCGGCGATACCTTCCGCGCCGCCGCGCGCGAGCAGCTCGTGGCCTGGGGCGAGCGCAACGGCGTGGCGGTGATCCAGCAGTCGAGCGGCGATGCCGCCTCGGTGATGTTCGATGCCGTCAACGCCGCCCGGGCGCGCGGGATCGACGTGGTGCTGGCCGACACCGCCGGCCGCCTCCCCACGCAGGCCCACCTCATGGAGGAGCTGCGCAAGGTCAGGCGGGTGCTGGGCCGTGCGCAGGAAGGCGCGCCGCATGAGGTGCTGCTGGTCGTCGACGCCAACACCGGGCAGAACGCGCTGGCGCAGGTCAAGGCCTTCGACGCGGCCGCCGGCCTCACCGGCCTCATCGTGACCAAGCTCGACGGCAGCGCCAAGGGCGGGGTGGTGGCGGCCATCGCCAAGCAGCATCCGGTGCCGCTCAAGTTCATCGGGGTGGGAGAGGGCGTGGACGACCTGCGGCCCTTCGTGGCCCGGGAATTCGTCGAGGCGCTACTTCCGGGCGAGACCTGACAAGACTTGTAGAGGAAGTGGGCGCTCACCCCAACCGCCCTGGAACCATTGCCCGCGCCGGCCACCTAACATGGAAGGCGGTGAAGCGAGCGGGCTATACCCGACTGAAACCCTCGGGAACTATCAGCTCCCTTAGCACTCCAAGTGTACGAGTGCTAAACTGGCATCCACGTGCCGGCGGGTCCCACAAGAAAGCCTGTCCGCGCGATGCCTCTACTTAGGAGACACAGGCAATGACGAGTTCGACCCTGGCGTTCCCCACCCCTGCTTCGCTGGGCAGCCTCGATCACTACATCCAGGCCGTCAACCGCTTTCCCTTGCTCACCCCCGAGCAGGAGACGGCGCTCGGCCGCGAGTTGAAGAAGTCCGACGACATCGATGCCGCCCGGCAGCTCGTGCTCTCGCACCTGCGCCTCGTGGTGGCCGTGTCGCGCAATTACCTGGGCTATGGCCTGCCGCAGGCGGACCTGATCCAGGAAGGCAACGTGGGCCTCATGAAGGCGGTGCGCCGCTTCGACCCCGAGCGCGGCGTGCGCCTCGTGTCGTTCGCGCTGCACTGGATCCGCGCCGAGATGCACGAGTACATCCTGCGCAACTGGCGCCTGGTGAAGGTCGCCACGACCAAGGCGCAGCGGAAGCTTTTCTTCAACCTGCGCAGCATGAAGGCGAGCTCCGCCGCGCTGTCGGTGGACGAGGCCAAGCGCATCGCCCGCGACCTGGGCGTGAAGCCCGAAGAGGTCGTGGAGATGGAAACGCGCCTGGGTGGACGCGACATGGCGCTCGACCCCACGCCGGGCGACGAGGAGAACTTCGTCTCGCCCATCGCGTACCTCACCGACATGGAAGACGAGCCGGCGCAGATCCTCGAGCGCGCGCAGACGGCGAGCAACCGCACCAAGGGCCTGCAGAAGGCGCTGGCCAAGCTCGATGACCGCAGCCGCCGCATCATCGAGGCGCGCTGGCTGCGCGAGGACGAGTCGTCGGCCACGCTGCAGGACCTCGCCAACGAGTACGGCGTGTCCGCGGAGCGCATCCGCCAGATCGAGAGCAAGGCGATGAAGACCATGCGCTCGCAGATGGCCGAGGCGATGTAACCAAGCTAGCCTCCCGTTGGAACGGCGGAACGCCGGCCTTAAGTGCCGGCGTTTTCGTTTGGGGGTGTTACTACGCAGATGACCAGGCGAGTGTGAGATACAGCTCAGTTTTGCGCCTGGTTTGCCATTGCATTGGTCGATGACTCACGAAGCAACGCTTTGCTTCACCTCTGCAAATGCTTCCTGAACCACCCCTTCGAATTCCACAATTTCCTCATCCGCAAGCTGGTCGAAGTGCGCCTTACGCTTGCTCTTCGACAATTTCCATTCGTTTTGGGCGACCACGTTGATGAATGTATCGAGGGTGTGCCCGGGCCAATCAAAGCGCTCGTTGAGTCGCTTGAAAGCAAGGTCATAGCCAAGTAGGTAATTGACCTCTGTCTCGAGGTCTTCCTCTACAGTACGGTCAAGCGCCCAGAACAGAAATGCGGCTTGGTCGGTGGCATCGAAGAATCGAAAATACAGCGCATCGTTTCCCTCGGCTTGGAGAGCTGGCGTTTCAGGGTTGTATTTCGTTCGCCCCAGCATTGGCGCGGAGAACTGCTCGAGCACCGCGTTGTATCGGTCGAGGTTGGCGAGAATTACTGCGGAAACGGGCAGGATGATGCCGTGAGGAGTGAAGCCACTTACTGAAAGCACTTGGTGGATGAGGTACCGATGCAGACGACCGTTACCATCAATGAACGGATGAATGAACACGAACCCGAACGCAACAGCAGCTGCCAAGCCAACTGCGTCCATTCGGGTGCGGTCGTCGGCAGCTTGATTCGCCATTTGGGCAAGGCCTTCCATCAGCGGACGCACATCCTCTGGCCGTGGCGGAACGAATGCTACCCGTCGGCGGTAGCCCAGGTCTTCACCGACCCAGTTCTGTTTGTTACGGAAGCTCACCTCGGCGAATCGAGGGTCGACCACCGCATTTTGCAAATCGACGAGTTTCTCCTCAGAAAGGTCGATGGCTTGGTCTGCATTGCGCAGAAGGTCGGCGAATCGTTGAGCCCGTGCTGGCGAGGGCTTGGCCCTCTCTATGTCGAATGAGGTGTGTGTTTCCTTGAGGTACAGGAACGCCGCGGCGCGCGCGAGTAGCTGCGGGTCATACTTGGCAAGCCGCTCTTGGGTACGCTGGTGCAAGTCCTTTTCAAGCATTTCCGCTATATAAGGCGTGCGGCGAATGAGTGGACAGAACTGCGGTGTGCCGGGCAGATTATTCAATACCCGATAGCGCGGATGGACGTCACCGCCGGGCCGCGCAAGTTGCATTTCGGCGTCCAAAACTGGAACGACCGCTGCCTTGGTGGGCACAGAGACACCCAACTCGTTTCCAGTGAGCCATTCGTAGAGGAATGCCGCGCGACGTGCGTATGTAGAGCGGGGCTGGCTTCGGAGCCATGCGGTGAGCTCATCGCGTCCCGTCCTCGCGAAGAGAAGCGCGAGTATCTCGAGGTTGACGCCTTCATACCGCAGCGCGAACTGTAGATGGCCCGTAAGTGTGTTCTCGGGCGCATAGGAAGAGAGCGGAAAGACGAGTACCTCGCCACCGTCGTTCGGCCGAATAGTGCGTGTACGCTGGCGCGTATCGACCTCGGCTCGTACCCCGAGGGGGCGCGCGGGCAGCTGATATGCGCTTATCAGGTGGTCGTAGCCGATGCGAATCATGGAATTGAGGGCGATTTCATGAAAAAGAGGGCGTTATCTACTTTTATCATAAAAACGCGGCGACCGCCGCATATTCATGATAGATGCCCATCGCAGCCCTCGTTCTTATGAAATCACCCCCGTTCTTATGAAATCCATGTGACGAGATGCCATTTGGCGATAGCCTCACGCTCAACGAGCGAAGGGGAACATGACACCAGCCTTTTCGTTGGCGGACCGGCGAGCGAATAGCGAGCTCTGCTCTTGCGCTTCAGACCCTTCCGGCGATCTCGCCCAGCCGCCGCGCATTGTCGGTGCAGATGTTGCGAAAGGGCTCGCTGATGCGCGTATCGCGAGCGGCAGCGGACCAGAAGGCGATCGCCACGATACACGCCGCATGCCAGGCCGGGCGCTGT
>CAZUGY010000184.1:0-5803 GCA_964620265.1 uncultured Alcaligenaceae bacterium | reverse complement strand
GCCTTCCTCGACCGCATCTACATCGTCAAGGTGCCCTACTGCCTGCGCGTGTCCGACGAGGTGAAGATCTACGAGAAGCTCATGGCCGGCTCCTCGCTCGCCAAGGCCCCGTGCGCGCCGGGCACGCTCGACATGATGGCGCAGTTCTCGGTGCTTTCGCGTTTGAAGGAGCCCGAGAACTCCTCGCTCTACTCCAAGATGCGCGTGTACGACGGCGAAACGCTGAAGGACGTCGATCCCAAGGCCAAGACGTTGCAGGAGTATCGCGACTACGCCGGCCCCGACGAAGGCATGACGGGCCTGTCCACCCGCTTCGCCTACAAGGTGCTCTCGGCCGTGTTCAACCACGACCAGACCGAGATCGCCGCCAATCCCGTGCACCTCATGTACGTGCTCGAGCAGCGGCTCGCGCGCGAGGACCTGCCCGACGAGATCCGTCGCCGCTACACCGAGCACCTCAAAGGCTTCCTCGCACCGCGCTACGCCGAGTTCATCGGCAAGGAAATCCAGACGGCCTACCTCGAGTCGTATGCCGAGTACGGCCAGAACATCTTCGACCGCTACGTGACCTTCGCCGATTGCTGGATCCAGGAGGAAGACTACCGCGATCCGGAGACGGGCGAGAGCTTCGACCGCGCGGCGCTCAATGCCGAGCTGGAAAAGATCGAGAAGCCCGTAGGCATCGCCAATCCCAAGGACTTCCGCAACGAGATCGTGAACTTCGTGCTGCGCGCGCGCGCCCACAACGGCGGCCGCAATCCCGCGTGGAACAGCTACGAAAAACTGCGCGAGGTGATCGAGAAGAAGATGTTCAGCAACACCGAGGATCTCCTGCCGGTGATCTCGTTCAATGCCAAGGCGTCCGCCGACGACAAGCAGAAGCACCAGAATTTCGTCGCACGCATGGTCGAGAAGGGCTACACGGAAAAGCAGGTGCGCCTGCTGGCCGAGTGGTACCTCCGCGTGCACAAGTCGTCATGACACCTTAAGCGCTGCACGAGGCGCAACTTCGGGAGAGTTCGCACTTGGCACATCTCATCGACCGGCGGTTGAACGACCGGGGCAAGAGCGCCGTGAACCGGGAGCGCTTCCTGCGCCGCTACAAGAAGCACGTGCAGGAAGCGGTCAAGAAGATGATCGGCGAGCGCAAGCTCTCCGACATCGAGCAGGGCGGCGAGGTGCGCGTGCCGCGCAAGGACATCTCCGAGCCGTCGTTCGGCTTCGGCCGTGGCGGCGATCGCGAGCGCGTGCTGCCGGGCAATCGCGAATACGTCACCGGAGACCGCATCCCGCGCAACGACGAGTCCGGCGGCAGCGGCGGCAATGGCAGCCAGGGTGGTGAAGGCGACACCCAGGACGACTTCGTCTTCTCGCTCTCGCGTGAAGAGTTCATGCAGATCTTCTTCGACGACCTGGCGCTGCCCCGCCTCGCGCGCACCGAGTTCGGCCAGGCCCAGAGCACCAAGACCATCCGCTCCGGCTTCGCGCGCACGGGCGTGCCCGCCAACCTCGCGGTCGTGCGGACCATGCGGCAGGCGTTGGCGCGCCGCATCGCGCTGACCGGCGCCCTCGCGCGCGAGCTCCTCGGACTGCAGGAAGCCTTCGCGGTCGCCACCGCGGTCGGCCATGCGGAAGTCGCGGCCGACCTGCACGAGAAGATGGCGCGCGTGGAGCGCCGCCGTCACGGCATCGCCTTCCTCGACGATCCCGACATGCGCTTCCGCAATCGCGTGACGCGCCCCGAGCCCATCGCGCGCGCCGTGATGTTCTGCCTCATGGACGTGTCGGCGTCCATGGACGAGGAGAAGAAGGACCTCGCCAAGCGCTTCTTCTCGCTCCTCTATCTTTTCCTCACACGCAAGTACGGCACGGTCGAGCTCGTGTTCATCCGCCACACCGACGACGCCGAGGAGGTCGACGAGGACACGTTCTTCCACGATCCGCGCTCCGGCGGCACGGTGGTCTACTCGGCGCTCGAGCTCGCCGACAAGGTCCGCACCGCACGCTATGCGAGCGGCTGGAACGTGTACGCGGCACAGGCCTCCGACGGCGATGCCTTCGGCGCCGACCCGGCCCGCAGCGCGCGCTTCCTGCGCGAGCACCTGTTGCCGTCGCTGCGCTACTACACCTACCTCGAGCTCGTTCCGGGCAGCACCGACTCGCGTCCCTCGTCGCTATGGGCCGAGTACGAGCGGCTGGTCGAGGAGGAAAACGGCCGCTTCGCCATGCGCCGCGCCGGCTCGCGCGAGGAGATCTATCCCGTGTTCCGCGACCTCTTCCGCAAGGAGACCACGGCATGATGCGCGCGCCGGGCCGCCCCAGGCACATATCTCCCCGGAGCGCGATCGCACGGAGGATTCGATGACCGCCATCTCCACCGGCGCCGACTGGGACTTCGAGCTCCTCGAGCGCTACGACGCCGCCATCGCGAAGGTCGCCCACGGCGAGTTCAAGCTCGACACCTACGCCAACCAGATCGAGGTGATCACCTCCGAGCAGATGCTCGATGCCTATGCGTCGAGCGGCTTGCCGGTGGGCTATCCGCACTGGTCCTACGGCAAGGAATTCATCCGCAACGAGCAGGCCTATCGTCGCGGCATGCAGGGCCTGGCCTATGAGATCGTGATCAACTCCGATCCGTGCATCGCCTACCTCATGGAGGAGAACACGATCACCACGCAGGCGCTCGTGATCGCGCACGCGTGCTACGGCCACAATTCGTTCTTCAAGGGCAATGCACTGTTCCGGCAGTGGACCGCGGCCGACGCGATCATCGACTACCTCGTCTTCGCGCGGCGCTACGTGATGCAATGCGAGGAGCGCCACGGCAGCCCGGCGGTGGAGGAGATCCTCGATGCCTGCCATGCGCTCATGCATCACGGCGTGGATCGCTACCGCCGCCCCGCTCCGCTCTCGCTCAAGGCCGAGGCCGCGCGCCTGGCCGAGCGCGAGGCGCACCGCGAGCGGCAGTTCAACGACCTGTGGCGCACCCTGCCCACGGCATCCGGCACCGAGCGGGTGAAGGGTCCCCTCACGTTCCCGCACGAGCCGCAGGAGAACATCCTCTATTTCGTGGAGAAGTATTCGCCACGGCTCGAGCCGTGGGAGCGCGAGCTCGTGCGCATCGTGCGCAAGCTCGCGCAGTACTTCTATCCGCAGGCGCAGACCAAGGTGATGAACGAGGGCTGGGCCACGTTCTGGCACTACACGATACTCAACAGGATGCACGAGACCGGCCAGGTCGACGACGGCTTCATGTTCGAGTTCCTGAAGAGCCACACCAACGTCGTGTACCAGCCACCGTACGATTCGCCGTACTACAGCGGCATGAACCCGTATGCGCTGGGCTTTGCCGTGTTCTCCGACCTGCGCCGCATGTGCGAGTCCCCCACCGCCGAGGATCGCACCTGGTTCCCCGACGTCGCGGGCGGCGACTGGCAGAAAGTGCTCGACTTCGCCATGCGCAACTTCAAGGACGAGTCCTTCATCGCGCAATACCTCTCGCCGCGCCTCATCCGCGACCTGCGCCTCTTCGCCATCGCCGATCACCGCGACGAGGACACGCTCACGATCGACTCCATCCACGACGACCACGGCTACCGTCGCGTACGCAAGCTCCTGGCCCGGCAGCACGCCAACGAGGAGCGCATTCCCGACGTGCAGGTGCTGCGCTACGACCGCGACGGCGACCGCTCGCTCGCGTTGCGCTACACGCAGCGTCGCGGGCGGTCACTCGATGCGGCGGCATCCGAAGTGGTGGTGCACCTGCGGCGACTGTGGGGATTTCCGGTGCGGGTGGAGACGTGGGAGGATGACGTGCACCAGGCGCATCTGGGGGCGATCGCGGCGTAGCGTCCCCCGCGCCCATGTCCCTGCCTCGCCGCGCTATCCGGCGGTGGAGATCAGCGCCACGCCGAGCGCCAGCAACGCGACGGCCACGATCTCCCGCGGCGTGAGCTGCTCGCGGAAGAATCGCCGCGACACCCCGTAGCTGAACACGATCTCGATCAGGCCCAGCGTGCGCACATAGGTGACGGGTTTGATCGCGAACGCCGTGAACCATCCGGCCGAGGCCGCCGCACCCATCAGGCCGGCGAAGAGCGACGGCCGCCACGCCGAGAGCGTGCGCAGGACCACCTGCCGGTCGCGCATCCAGAGCCAGCCGCCGAGGATCAACGTTTGCAAGGCCTGCGCCACCACGAGCGTCACCGCCGCGTCGAGCAGGAACGACGACGACCCGAGCGCGTGCGTGGCCGCGCGGAAGGCGACACTCGCAAGCGCCATGCACGCCCCCGAGCCAATGCCCAGCAACGCAGAGCGCGAGCCCAGACCCTCCACCAGCGAGCGCAACGGCCGTTCCTTGCTGGCCGGCGACAGCAGGAGCACGCCGAGCGTCCCGCAGACGACGGCGAGCATCGCCCGCAGGTTCAGCATCTCGCCGAGCAGGACCGCGGAGAACACCGCGATCTGCACGACGTCGGTCTTCGAATACGCCACGCCCACCGCGAAGTTCCGCTCCTCCATCGTGCGCAGCAGGAGCGCCGTGCCCCCGATCTGGCTCACGCCTCCCACGAGAGCCCACGCGACGAACGGGGCGCCAAACGCGGGAATCGCGACCCCGGTCGCCACCAGCACCACCGCGAGCCAGACGGCCGCAAACGGGAGGCCATAGAGGAAGCGTACGAGCGTCGCGCCCAGCGTTCCCAGGTCGGCCACGAGATGACGCTGCGCCGCGTTGCGGATCGTCTGCGCGAGCGCCGCGAAGACGGTGATGGGAATCCAGATCATGGCGACAGCACTTGGCGGCCATGCCGCGCAGGGAAACGTGACCGGATAGGGAACGCACCGCGGGGCCTGCTACGGGTCGCGACAGGCGTCGCGATGGGGGCAGGGGGAGGCGCGAGCACCGGCGCAGTGTATAGAACCTCCGCCGATCGCCCTCTGCGCGACGCAATGACGGCCCCGGGAGAGCCGTGATCGCGGGCCCGCAACCGACCCTCCGCTCCCCCGCCCCGCGTGGTAAACTTGTGACCCGTTGCTTCAATCACGCACCTCCCGACTGCCATGGTTATGACACCGCTGACGCGCCCGGAGACCACTCGCTAGCGAGCCCGCGCCCGCACGTCCGTCATTTCCCGGATATCCCTTCCGGATCCCAAGACAAAAGTGCGGCCGCGACCGCACTTTTTTCGTTTCTGGAGCCTCACCAAAATGGTTTCGATCACGCTTCCCGACGGCGCCGTACGCCAGTACCCCGCCCCCGTCTCCGTCAAGGACGTCGCCGCGTCCATCGGTCCCGGCCTCGCCAAGGCCGCGCTCGCCGGCAAGGTCGACGGCAAGGTCGTCGACACGTCCTACGTCATGGATCGCGACGCGACGCTCGCGATCGTCACCGACAAGGACGCCGACGGCCTCGACGTCATCCGCCATTCGACGGCGCATCTCCTCGCCTACGCGGTGAAGGAGCTCTTCCCCGACGCCCAGGTCACGATCGGCCCCGTCATCGAAGACGGCTTCTATTACGACTTCAGCTACAAGCGCCCCTTCACGCCCGAGGACCTGGCCGCCATCGAGCAACGCATGGCCGAGCTCGCGCGCAAGGACGAGCCGGTCGAGCGCACGGAAATGCCCCGCGACGATGCGGTCAAGTTCTTCGAAGGCATGGGCGAGCACTACAAGGCGGAGATCATCGCCTCCATTCCGAGCAATGAACCCATCTCGCTCTACCGCGAAGGCGATTTCATCGACCTCTGCCGCGGCCCGCACGTGCCGTCGACGGGCAAGCTCAAGGTCTTCAAGCTCA
>CAZUGY010000183.1:0-5862 GCA_964620265.1 uncultured Alcaligenaceae bacterium | reverse complement strand
GCTTCGATCGTCCCAACATCCGCTACACGATCGTCGACAAGGCGCAGCCGCGCGACCAGCTCCTGCGCTTCATCCGCGACGAGCACGCCGGCGAAGCCGGCATCGTCTACTGCCTGTCGCGACGCAAGGTCGACGAGACGGCGCAGTGGCTGGCGGAGCACGGCATCGAGGCGATCCCGTACCACGCCGGGATGGACAACGATTCGCGCCGCGCGAACCAGGACCGCTTCCAGCGCGAGGACGGGATCGTCGTGGTGGCCACCATCGCCTTCGGCATGGGCATCGACAAGCCCGACGTGCGCTTCGTGGCGCACCTGGACCTCCCCAAGAGCGTGGAAGGCTACTACCAGGAGACGGGCCGCGCGGGCCGCGACGGGCAACCCGCCGATGCGTGGATGACCTACGGCCTGGCCGACGTCGTGCAGCAGCGCCGTCTCATCGAATCCTCCGAGGCCGACGATGCCTTCAAGCGCGTGTCCACCGCCAAGCTCGATGCGCTCCTGGGGCTATGCGAAACGGCGGGCTGCCGGCGCGTGCGCCTGCTCGCGTATTTCGGCGAGGCCTCGCAACCCTGCGGCAACTGCGACACGTGCGTGGCACCCCCGCAGACCTTCGACGCCACCGATGCTGCGCGGCGCGCGCTGTCCGCCATCTACCGCACGGGCCAGCGCTTCGGCGCCGTGCATCTGGTCGACGTCCTGCGCGGCAATGCGAGCGAGCGGGTACGCAAGTGGGAGCACGATCGCCTCTCCGTGTTCGGCATCGGGGCGGATCTCGACGAGCCGGCGTGGCGCGGTATCTTCCGCCAGCTCGTGGCACTCGGCCTCGTGGAAGTCGATCACGCGGCCTATGGCGCATTGAAGCTCGCGGAAGCGGCGCGACCCGTGCTGAAGGGCGAGCAGCAGGTGGAGATGCGGCACATCGCGCCGCCGTCGCCGAAGCTGCGGCGCGAGCGTTCGCGCGCGAGCGAGGGATTGGCGCCGGCTGACATGGCGGTGCTCGATCGTCTCAAGGCGTGGCGGCTCACCGAAGCGCGCGCGCAGGCCGTGCCGGCGTATGTGATCCTGCACGACGCCACGCTCGCCGAGGTGGCGCGCCGGCGTCCGGTCCGCGTGGCGGATCTCGCCGATGTCCCAGGCATCGGCGCGCGCAAGCTCGAGCGCTACGGGGACGCGCTGCTCGCGGTGATTGCTGCCTGATCGCCCGCCTCCCTTGCTGGTAACGTCTCGCCTGCGCCACGCTTGCGCGTGCCTTGAAGGGAACCTCTCGCCGTGACCGTCCTGCTGTGGATCCTCGTGGTGTTCCTCATGATCGTGGGCATCCTCGGCACGATCCTGCCTGCCGTCCCCGGCGTCACGCTGATCTTCGGCGGCGTGGTGCTCGCCGCCTGGATCGATGACTTCACGCGCATCCCGGTGTGGCTCCTGATGGTGTGCGGCGTGCTGACCGCGGCCACCTGGGTCATCGACTACACGTCGGCGGCAAGTGGCGCCAGGCGGCTGGGGGCGAGCCGGTTCGCGGTGATCGGCGCCTTCGTCGGGACGTTCGCCGGCATCTTCACCGGCTTGTGGGGCTTGCTCTTCATGCCCTTCGCGGGGGCCGCGATCGGCGAGTTCATCGCGCGCCGCGACATCGTGCGCGCCGGGCACGTGGGCTTTGCCACGTGGGTGGGGATTGTGCTCGGGACGGCGTTGAAGCTCGCGATCGCCTTCGCCATGATCGGCGCGGTGATCGTCGCGCTGGTCTTTTCGGGTCTTTGACGAGCGGCAGCCGGTACGCCGCGTCATACTTGCCGCCGCCGCGCGGCGGCATTGCGCTATCCGAGCTTGCGCTTCAGGATCGCATTCACCTGCGCCGGATTGGCCTTGCCCCGGCTCGCGGCCATGACCTTGCCCACGAGCGAGTTGAAAGCCTTGTCCTTGCCGGCGCGATACTCTGCCACGATGGCCGCATTGGCGGCGAGCGCGTCGTCGACGATCTTCTCGATGGCGCCCGCGTCGGAGATCTGGGTGAGGCCCTTCTTTCCGATGATCGCGTCGGCGGCGCCATCGCCTTCCGCCTCGCCCTGCCACATGGCGTCGAACACGTCCTTGGCGATCTTGCCGGAAATCGTGCCGTCGGCGATGCGCCGGAGCAGTCCAGCGAGCGCTGTGGCGGAGACCGGCGCGCGTGCGATGTCGGTGTCGCTGCGGTTGAGCGCGCCGGAGACCTCGCCCAGGATCCAGTTGGCGACGATCTTCGCCTCGCCGCCGGCTGCGCGGGCGGCGGTCTCGAAGTAGCCGGCGAGCTCGCGGCTCGCGGTCAGGGCGTGCGCGTCCGCGGCGGGCAGTGCGTAGCTGGCGGCGAAGCGCGACTGCATCGCTTCGGGGAGCTCGGGCATCTCGCCCTTCACGCGCTCGATCCAGGCGTCGCTCACCACGAGCGGCGGCAGGTCGGGATCGGGGAAGTAGCGGTAGTCCTGCGCGTCTTCCTTGCTGCGCATCGAGCGCGTCTCGCGCCGATCCGGATCGTAGAGTCGCGTTTCCTGCACCACGGTGCCGCCGTCCTCGATGAGCTCGATCTGGCGACGCACCTCGTGGTCGATCGCTTCCTGCATGAAGCGGAAGCTGTTCAGGTTCTTGATCTCGCAGCGCGTGCCGAATTCGGCTTGCCCTTCGGGGCGCACGGAGACGTTGGCATCGCAGCGGAAGCTCCCCTCCTGCATGTTGCCGTCGCAGATGCCGATCCAGCGCACGAGCGTGTGCAGCGCGCGCGCATAGGCCACCGCCTCGTCCGAGCTGCGCATCTCGGGCTCGGTCACGATCTCGAGCAAGGGCGTGCCGGCGCGATTGAGATCGATGCCGCTCATGCCATGAAAATCTTCGTGCAGCGACTTGCCGGCGTCCTCTTCCAGGTGCGCCCGCGTGAGGCTCACGCGCAGAGGGCCCCGCGTGGGCGAGACGATGCCCACGCTCCCGCCGGCCACCACGGGTATCTCGTACTGCGAGATCTGGTAGCCCTTGGGGAGGTCCGGGTAGAAGTAATTCTTGCGCGCGAACACACTTTTGCGATTGATCGTGGCGCCCACCGCGAGCCCGAAGCGGATCGCGCGCTCCACCGCGCCCTTGTTCAATACCGGCAGCACGCCCGGCAGCGCGATATCCACCGCCGCCGCCTGCGAATTGGGCGCGGCGCCGAACGCGGTGGAGGCGCCCGAGAAGATCTTCGCAGCCGTGGAGAGCTGCGCGTGCGTCTCGAGGCCGATCACCACTTCCCACTTCATGCGGCACCCCCGCTCGCGGGCGGCGACTTCCGATGCCAGTCGGTAGCCTGCTGGAAGCGGTGCGCGACGTTGAGTAGCTTCGCTTCTGCGAACCACGGCCCCTGCACGAGGAGGCCGATCGGCAGGCCGTGGCGATCGAAGCCGCAGGGGATCGACATGCCCGGCGTGCCGGTCAGGTTGCCGGCGATGGTGAAGATGTCGCCGAGATACATCTGCAAGGGATCGTCGTTCTTCTCGCCGAGGCGGAAGGCGGCCGTGGGCGTGACCGGGCCCATGATCACGTCGCACTGCGTATAGGCGCGCACGAAGTCGTCGGCGATCAGGCGCCGCACTTTCTGCGCCTTGAGGTAGTACGCGTCGTAGTAGCCGTGCGAGAGGACGTAGGTGCCGGTGAGGATGCGGCGCTTGACCTCGGCGCCGAAGCCCTCGGCGCGCGATTTCTTGTACATGTCGTGGAGGTCGCCGTACTGCGCGGCGCGATGGCCGTAGCGCACGCCGTCGAAGCGCGAGAGGTTCGACGAGGCTTCAGCGGGAGCGAGCACGTAATACACCGGCACCGAGAGCTTCACGTTGGGCAGGTCGATGTCCACCGTGGTGGCACCCAGCTTGCGGAATTCGGCGAGCGCGCCTTCCACCGCAGCGGCGACGTCGGCATCGACACCGTCGCCGAAATACTCACGAGGCAGGCCGATGCGCAGCCCGGCGAGCGGCTGCGCAAGGTCGCGCGTGTAATCCTCGCGCGGGCGGTCGAGGGAGGTGGCGTCGCGCGCGTCGTGGCCGGCCATCGCGTTGAGCAGCAGTCCGCAGTCCTCGGCGGTGCGCGCGAAGACCCCGGGCGTGTCGAGGCTCGAGGCGAACGCCACGAGGCCGTAGCGCGAGCACACGCCATAGGTGGGCTTCAATCCGCAGATGCCGGTGAACGACGCCGGCTGGCGGATCGATCCGCCCGTGTCGGTGCCCGACGCCGCCGGCACGAGCCGCGCCGCCACCGCCGCCGCCGATCCGCCGGAGCTTCCGCCCGGCACGTAGCCCGTGTTCCACGGATTGCGCACCGGGCCGAAGTACGAATTCTCATTCGACGAGCCCATCGCGAACTCGTCCATGTTCGTCTTGCCCACGAGGACCGTACCGGCGTTGCGCCAGCCGGTGACCACGTGCGCGTCGTAGGGCGCCGTGAAGTTCGCGAGCATGCGCGAGCCGCAGGTGGTGCGCAGGCCCGCGGTCATGAGCACGTCCTTGTGCGCGACGGGCACGCCGGCGAGCGGCGGCGCATCGCCGCGCGCGAGCGCCGCATCGGCGGCGGCGGCTTGCACGAGCGCGCCT
This sequence comes from uncultured Alcaligenaceae bacterium, assembly GCA_964620265.1. Lineage (GTDB taxonomy): Bacteria > Pseudomonadota > Gammaproteobacteria > Burkholderiales > Casimicrobiaceae > VBCG01. Next base: position 1,277 of record CAZUGY010000183.1, on the reverse strand, counting down.
TCGGCGTCGACCGTGATGAAGGCGTTGAGCGTGGCCTGGGCGGCGTCGATGCGCGCCAGCAGCGCACGTGTGATCTCCACGCTCGAAGCCTTCTTCGCGCGCAGGGCGGCAGCGAGCTCGGCAACGGTCGCGTCGAGCATGGCTTAAGCGCGGTCCCGCGGCAGGGGCATGCAGGCGCGCCACCCTGGAGTGACGTTCCGCATGAGGCCTCCCTCCGCGCCGGCGCGCTCCGGGGCTTGTTCGCGCTCGGGGTGGCCCTGCGCGTCGCTCAACACCTCGCCGGCGCGACCGGGGGTTGACACAGGATGTCTCACTCGATCACCCGCGGCACGAGGTAGAGCCCGTCCTCCACGGCCGGTGCCCCCTTCTGGAAGAGCGCATGCTGGTCGGCTTCGGTCACCACGTCCTCCCGCAGGGGCATCGCGACGTCCTGGGCATGCGCCATCGGCTCGACACCGGTCGTATCCACGGCATCGAGCTCCCCGAGGAGGCCGAAGATCGACTCGAGCTTGCGATGGACCGCCGCAGCCTCCGCCGGGTCGATCTCGAGGCGGGCGAGGTGGGCGATGCGGGCGACGTCGGCGAGGGTCAGGGCCATGGACGTGGGCGGCGGCCCCGAAAGCCCCCGGAAGAGGCCAAAACCGCGTCGAATCAGTGCGAAAAGTGCGGGGAACGAGCCTGAAATGTTATCATAATCGATAAACTTTCGGCGGGCCGCCCCGGGGGATGGGCCGCGATCCGGCCTCGCTCCGCAAAAGCCATCCAGCAGGCGCGCCCGACCACCAGGCAAGCCCCACCACGAAGCACGTCGGCCACTGAGCGCGCAACCCGCGCCCTTGCCTCGACGCACCATTTTTCTGCGGATTCACGCATGTTCGAGTTTTTCAAAGGTTACTTCGGCAGCGATCTCGCGATTGACCTCGGCACCGCCAACACCCTGATCTACGTCCGCGGCAAGGGCATCGTGCTGAACGAGCCCTCGGTGGTCGCGATTCGCCAGGAAGGCGGTCCCAACGGCAAGAAGGTGATCCAGGAGGTGGGCCTCGCGGCCAAGCAGATGCTCGGCCGCACGCCCGGCAACATCACCGCGATACGGCCCATGAAGGACGGCGTGATTGCCGACTTCACGGTCACCGAGCAGATGTTGAAGCAGTTCATCAAGAAGGTGCTCGACTCGCGCCTGTTCAGCCCCAGCCCGCGCATCATCATCTGCGTGCCCTGCGGCTCGACGCAGGTCGAGCGGCGCGCGATCCGCGAATCCGCGCTCGGCGCGGGAG
>CAZUGY010000182.1:4471-5864 GCA_964620265.1 uncultured Alcaligenaceae bacterium | reverse complement strand
ACTCGACGGCGGCGGCGGTCCCGCGCGCCGTCGCAGGGGATGGCGCGAGCGGGCAGGTCGCGGCGCACGGCGACGACGCGGTAAGATTTCCGCATGGAACTCGTCGTCAATGGCGCCCTCCGCCAGCTGGATCCTGCTCCCGTGACGGTCGCCGAGCTCGTCGCGGCGCTCGCGCTGGCGGGCAAGCGCATCGCCGTGGAGCGCAACGGGGAGATCGTGCCGAAGAGCCGCTATGGGGAAACGGCCGTCAATCCGGGTGACCGCATCGAGATCGTCGCGGCAGTCGGCGGGGGATAGGCCCCCCGCCACGCGCCCGCTGCAAGGGCGAGCCATCATCGCAGTGGCATGGGCAGCGGCGTAAAATACGGCGCATGAACGCGCCGCTCGAACCCACCGCCGTCGCCGATCCGCTCGTCATCGGCGGCACCGCCTATCGCTCGCGCCTGCTCGTGGGCACCGGCAAGTATCGCGACTTCGCGCAGACCCGCGAGGCGATCGTTGCCTCCGGCGCCCAGATCGTCACGGTGGCGATCCGCCGCACGAACCTCGGCCAGGATGCCAATGCGCCGTCGCTGCTCGACACGCTGCCGCCCTCCGAATTCACCTACCTCCCCAACAGCGCCGGCTGCTACAACGCCGACGACGCCGTGCGCACCCTGAAGCTCGCGCGCGAGCTCCTCGACGGGCATGCGCTCACCAAGCTCGAAGTGCTGGGCGACGCCAACACGCTCTTTCCCAACGTGCGTGAGACGCTCAAGGCCGCCGAGCGGCTCGTGGCCGACGGCTTCCAGGTGATGGTCTACACCTCCGACGACCCCATCATCGCGCGCGAGCTCGAGGCGATCGGCTGTGTGGCCATCATGCCGCTCGCCTCGCTCATCGGCTCCGGCATGGGCATCCTCAATCCGTGGAACCTCCGGCTCATCATCGAGCAGGCGAAGGTCCCGGTGCTGGTGGATGCGGGCGTGGGGACGGCCTCCGACGCCGCCATCGCGATGGAGCTCGGCTGCGCCGGCGTGCTCATGAATACGGCGATCGCGCTGGCGCAGGATCCGGTGCGCATGGGGCGCGCGATGAAGCTCGCGGTCGAAAGCGGACGCGAGGCATTCCTTGCCGGCCGCATGCCGCGCAAGCTGTATGCGGCGAGCCCGAGCTCGCCCACGTCCGGCCTCATCTCCTGACGGCGGTCCCCATGCGGTCGCGTGTTGCGCTGCGGCTTGCCGTGGCATCTGCCCTGGCGCTTGCCGCGAGCGCGCACGCCGCCGCGCCCACGCCAGAGCAGGTGGCGCAGATCTGCGCCAGCGCCGAAGGTCCCGCGCACTGCGGCCGTCTCATCGAGGACGCGCAGATGAAGGCGCTGCCCAACCTTGCGAAGCGCGAGGGCGACACGCTC
>CAZUGY010000182.1:0-4371 GCA_964620265.1 uncultured Alcaligenaceae bacterium | reverse complement strand
ACACGCTCTTCGACTACTGGAGCCCCGTCAACGCCGTGGTGCTGCTGGTGACGGTGGATGACGATTCGAGCTTCGCGATCCTGCAGCGCGCCACCGGCCAGGTGACGGAAGTGCCGGCCGAGCCCGTGCTCTCGCCCGACCGGCAACGCGCCGTCGTCGCCGACTTCTGCGAGCGCTGCCGCAACGAGCTCTCGGTGTGGCGCGTGGCGCGCGACGGCATCAGGAAGGAGCTCGTGTGGCGTCCCGAGCCGGCATGGGGCGACGCCACCGCCAGGTGGAAGGACGCGGACACGCTCGTGCTCGAATACACCGCGGCGGGCGCCACCGGGTCGCGCACGGTCGAGCGCAAGCTCGCGGCTTCCGACTGGCAGCGGCCGTGAGGCGCGCCCGCGCGTACCACCCCGCCGTGAAGGCGGGGCCGTGATCGCGGACGAGCAGGACGCGGCCGCGGCGGATGCCGCGCACCGCCCGATCCGCAGCTTCGTCCTGCGGCAGGGGCGCATGTCCCCCGCCCAGGAGCGCGCGTGCCGCGACCTGTTGCCGGTGTACGGCATCGACTACGCCGAGGCAGCGCTCGATCTGGAGGCCGCCTTCGGCCGCGCGGCACCCGTCGTGCTCGAGATCGGCTTCGGCATGGGCGAGACCACCGCGGCGATCGCCGCCGCACTTCCCGGCACGAACTTCCTCGGCATCGAGGTGCACCGCCCGGGGGTGGGCGCGCTCCTCGCACGGGTGGCCGCGCTCTCGCTCGCCAACGTGCGCGTGATCCGGCACGACGCCGTGGAGGTCGTCACGCACATGATCACGCCCGGTGCGCTCGCGGGCGTGCACGTGTTCTTTCCCGATCCGTGGCCCAAGAAACGGCATCACAAGCGGCGACTGCTGCAGCCGGCGTTCGTGCATCTGCTGGCCACGCGCCTGGCCCCCGGCGGCTACCTGCATGCGGCCACCGATTGGGAGGATTACGCGCAGGAGATGCTCGCGACGTTCGCGGCGGAAGCGCTGCTCGTCAACTCGGTGGAGGGTTTCGCACCGCGGCCAGCGACGCGTCCCCTTACCAAGTTCGAGGCGCGCGGGACGAAGCTCGGGCACGGGACATGGGACCTGGTGTTCCGGCGCCGCTAGCACGCGCCTGCTGCGCGGGCCCGGGCCGGGCCTGCGCCCGCCTACGCCACACTGCGACTTCCCGCGCTGTTCCCCCGCGAGAACGCGATGAGCCGCGTGATCGCGCGCCGCGCGACCTCGCGCGAGAAATACGATTCGATGTTCTGCCGGCCGCCCGCGGCGAGGCGATGCCACAGCGCCTCGTCGTGATACAGGCGCACGATGGCCTGGGCGAAGGCCTTCGGATCGTCGGCCACGAGCACGTCTTCCTCGGGTGAGAGGAACATGCCCTCCACCGACGGCGTGGTCGCCACCACGGGCAGGCCGTAGCTCATCGCGAGATTGATCTTGCCCTTCACCCCCGCGCCATAGCGCAACGGCGCGATGGACACCCGGCACCCCGTGAAATAGGAGGTGACGTCGGGGACGTAGCCCGTCACGACGAAGTCGTCTGCGGCAAGCGCCCGGATCGTCGACGGCACCTTGCTGCCCACGATGAATGTCTTCACCCCCGGCAACGCCTCGCGCACCAGCGGCAGCACCTCGTTGGCGTACCACAGCACGGCATCCGTATTGGGCGGATGCTGGAAGCCGCCGATGAAGACGAGCCCCTCGCGCTCGGCGAACGGCTTGCCGGGAGGCTGCAGCTCCTGGATCGTGGAGAGGACCTGGACGCGCGCCTCCGGCACGATCTCCTCCAGGAGCTTCTGCTCGAAGGTGGAGACCACGACCGTGACGTCGGACTTGCGGATGAGGGAGAGCTCCTCGTCGCGCTTGGCCCGTGCCGCCACGCGCGCGAGCGCGTTGCCCTCGAGCTCCGCCTGGCGCTCGGTGCGCAGGAAGTGGAGGTCCACGGTATCGAACACCACGAGCGCCCTGGGCGCGAACGCGCGCATCGCGTCGACGTGCTTCACCGCGATGTAGTGCCGCGCGACCATGATGATGTCGAACTCGGGCCCGCGCCGCGAGAGCAGATCCGTGATCGAGCGCACGTAGGGATGGAAGAGCACCTCGATGCCCTTCTGCTGCAGATCGGCGACGTAGGGCTGGCGATGCTCGAGGTTGTCGGCCACGAAGGTGACCTTGCAGCGCAACGACGTCAACAGCTCGAGGATCGCCATCATGCGCACCGAGCCCGCGTCCTGGTCGGGGGTCAGCATGCAGGCCTCGATCACCAGCACGCGCTGCTTCGCCCAGCGGTCGCGCTCGATCGCGGCATCCACGCCGTTCGCGCGATGCGAGGTCAATACGGACGCCCACTTCTCGGCGAACTTCTCCTGGTTCACGACCTGGTAGCGCTTCACGCCGGAGGTCGTCTCGGTCCCGGAGGTCTGTCCCTCGAAGTGCACGATCGTCGACAACGGCTGGTAGTAGACCTTGCGGCCTGCGGCACGCACCGCGAAGGCGAGGTCGGCATCCTCGTAGTACGCGGGCGCATAGCGGGTGTCGAAGCCACCCAGCTCGGCGAAGAGCTGGCGCGGCAGCGCGATGCACGCGCCCGAGCAATAGTCCACCTCGCGCAGGTAGTTGTACTCGGGGCGGTCCGGGTCGTCGTTGCGGCCCCAGTTCCAGGCCGAGCCGTCGCGCCACACGATGCCGCCCGCTTCCTGCAGCCGGCCGTCGGGATAGACGAGCTTGCTGCCCACGAGGCCGGCATCGGGCTGCATCTGGAACACGCGCAGCAACGACTCGAGCCACCCCGGCGTGACGACGGTGTCGTTGTTGAGGAACACGACATATTCGCCACGCGCGAGCGCGGCGCCGCGGTTGCAGCTGCCGATGAAGCCCAGGTTCTTCGGATTGCGCTCGATGCGGATGCCGGTGACCTCGGCCAGCGCTCGCCCGATGGCTTCCGGCGAAGCATCGTCGACGATCACGATCTCGGCGAGGCCCGGCGGCGTATGCTCGTGCAGGCTCTTCAGGCAGTTGTACGTGAGGAGCGCCTTGCCGTAGACGGGAATGACCACCGTGGCCACCGGCGCGGTGGCGGGCGCGAACGCCAGCGGTGCGATCGCGTCGTCGATGTCGATCGGCACCGGGACCGTGGGCTTGAACGTCTCCTCCGGCACCACCTTGTTGCGCACGCGATGGGCAAGCGCCTGCGGGCCCTCGTGGCGGAGGATCGACCATGCCGTGGCGGAGACCTGCGGAAGGCGCCGCGCACCGGCCAGCTGTGCGCGCAGGCGTGCCTTGAGCACCTTGAGGCGGTGCGACGCCGAGCGCAGCGGCCGCGTCAGCCGCCAGCTCGTGGAGGTCTCGAGCTGGCCGATGCGCTCGCGCGCGTTGACGAGCTCGCCGTCGAGATGCGCGGAATGCTCGCTGATCCTCTTCGCCTGCGTCTCCGTGTGCTCGACGTACATCTGCATCTGGTGGACCTGCATCTGCATCTGGCCCACCTGCATCTGCTGCTGGCCGATCTGCATCTGCATCTCGGCGACCTGGAGCTGCGCCTGGTGGTAGGCGCGCTGCGTGGCCACCACTTCGCGGGCGAGGTGTTCGCGATCGTCGGTAGCGCGATCGCGCAGCTCGCGCAACTGCTCGAGCTGCGCATGCACCGTGCCGATCTGGTGCTTCAACTCCGCGCGCGCCGCCGTGTGTCCGCACTCCACGCCCGCGGTGAAGAGCTGCGTGAGCGGCAGCGGCACGATCTCGACCTCGCCCTCCTTGAGGTAGAGGTTGTCGTCGGTGAGCGAAGGCAGCGCGTCGTCCGCGTGTCGCTCGCGCGCGCCCGGGGGGAGCGGGGCGAGATAGAGCGTGCGGTAGCGGGCGGGTTCCATGCGTCCCTCTACACCGCGGCGCGCTTGCGCAGGGTGGCCGTGGCCACGGGTCGCGGGGTCCCGGCCACGGCGGCCAGCAGGGCGTCGTTCCAGCGTGCGGCGGGCGCGTCCCAGGGCACCGTGGTGGAGCGCGGCACGCCCTCGAGCCGCTCGGGGAACGCGCCCAGCTCCGAGGCCACGATCGGCAGGCCCGAATCGAGCGCCACCGACATCGTGTAGGCGTAGGTCTCCGGCACCTGCGCCGCGAACAGCAGGACATCGGGTTGCTCCGCCGCGATGAGCAGCGGCAGCTCGCCTTCGAGGTACTGCCCGTAGATCGTGAGCGGCGCATCCGGCGCCTGCGGGATGGGCTCGGTGGTCGACCCCAGCACGCGGAAGACGAGCGGCAGGTGCCGCTCCGATGCATCGCGGGCGCAGGCCGCGACCACGTGCAGGCCCTTCTCCGGCGACAGGTTGCCGAGGATCGCCACGCGCACGATGCGCGGCACCG
>CAZUGY010000181.1:0-5891 GCA_964620265.1 uncultured Alcaligenaceae bacterium | reverse complement strand
ACCGGGGCGATCGTGACGGCGCTGATGGGGTTCGGGCCGGTGATGCTGGAGTAGTGGGCGCAGATCACGCCGGCTTCACGGGAACGCTCATCGCCCGACAGGCCTTGCGAAGATCGCGGTCCAGGCTTCCAAGCGGCAGTCGTTGCCGCTGCGCCAGCTCCAGATATGCAGCGTCGTACAGTGTGAGGCCATACCGCGCTGCAATGCCGAGCGTTGCACCCCAGGCTTGGGAATCGGTTTCGGGATCGACTGCTATTGGCAGCAGTGCCAGGTCCCGCAGCGACGCGTCGCGAAAGTCGGCATCAACTCGTTTGCGCCGCACGGCCATCTCGAGCGCGTTGGCAATTTCCAGTCGCCATAGCGAGGGAACGATCGCCCCGTCGTTCAACACCGCGTGGAACAGGAGGTCCGTTGCCTTGGTGCGCTCGTCGGCGAACAGCCACGCCAGCGTCAACGAACTGTCGATGACGAGGCTCAACGGCGCCCTTCGCTCACCAAATCCTTGGCTCGGAGTCCGCCCAACGTCGCCCCTGCTCGCCTCGACTCGATTCTCCTCGCGGCCTCCATGACGGCGTTTCGATCGCGACCGGCCCTCCCAGGCACCAGGCGTGCCACGACCTTGCCGCGACGCGTGATGACCACCTCCTCACCCTGCTCGACCAGGTCGAGAAGTGAGCCGAACCGGTTCTTTGCCTCGAAAGCTCCAATTTCTTTCATGTTTCCTCCAACCAGCCTGTTGGCTAGCTGATTGTACCTCAATCGTGGGCAAGATTACGGCGCCACGCCACCTCGGCCAGCTCGCCATATCCGCAGCGCACAGTGCTTAGCCGCAAGCGTGAAGTCGCGATCCGTCGTGAGCAGCACGAGGTCGTGCCGGATGCACAGTTGCGCGATCAGGGCGTCGATGGTCCCCAGTTGTACCCCCGCGCGCCGGCACGCGTTGCGCAACTCCGCCGCCCGCACATGATCGTCGCCGTCCGGCTGGACCAGTGGCAGCGCGGCGAATCGTTCGACGATGGCCGCATGATCCTTGGCTCCCGAGAATCCCTGGAGCAGTTCCTGCAAAACGATGCCGGTCGTGACAATCGCCGCACCGCCGAGGAGGGCTTGGCTGAGAGCCCGGACTTCGGGCTCGGTGCCTCGAGTATCGCGGCGCAGCGCCAAAGACCAGACACTGGTATCGACCAGCAGGATCACTTGCGCCGCGACCGCTCGGCCTTGTAGTCGAAGTCGCCGTTCCACTCGAGCTTGCCCAGGAGATCGGCTATCGCGCGCTGCTCGCGGCGCGCGATGAACTCCTCGAGAGCCTTGGTGACCGCCGCTTTCTTGGTGCGCTCACCGCTCACTTGCAGCGCCCGCTCCAGCAAGTCGGGATCCAGCGCGAGGTTGGTCGCCATGTGTGCCTCCTTGTGTAGAAGTATACACACCAGACTTCCTGCGTGCGAACATTGACGTCGGCATGCGGTTGTGTTCGCATGGCTGACTGCGCCTTGCCGCTCCCATCAGGCGCCTACTGCGGTTCCACGGCACGTCCAGGGGGGTCGGCGATGGTTTCGTCCCGCGTGACGCTTTCCACGCTTCGCGTGTCGTTGTGCCAGCGCGTCGCCCTGCTTGCAGCGATCTTGTTGCCATGGCCTGCACACGCGGGCCTCGCCACGGCGGTCGAGTTCTACAACCCGAGCCTGCGCCACTACTTCGTCACGGCATATCCGGAAGAAGCCGCGGCGCTCGACTCCGGCACCACCGTCAAGGGTTGGACGCGCACCGGCGGGCAGTTCACCGTGTTCACCGAGCCCGCCGACGGCCTGCGTGCGGTGTGCCGCTTCTTCGGCACTCCGGGACTCGGGCTCAACTCGCACTTCTACACGGCCGATCCCGACGAGTGCGCCAAGGTCAAGACGCTGCCTGCCTGGACCTACGAGTCCATCGCCTTCTACATCCCGCTGCCCGTCGACGGCGAATGCGGAGGCAACTGGCCGGTCTACCGCTCGTTCTATTCGGACAACGTGTCAGACGCCAATCACCGCTTCCTGGTAGACATGACGGCGTACGTGCGCATGCCGCAGCGGCGCGGAGACGTGCTGGAAGGCGTGGTGATGTGCGCGCCGGTCACGAGCGAAGAACGTGAGGCGGACGTCGTCCGCTTCCTCGAGCAGGCCACGCTGGGGCCCACCGAGGCGCTGGTGCAGGAGGTGAAGGCCAAGGGCATCGCCAACTATCTCGACGAGCAGATTCCGCTCAACGTCACGCGTTACACGCAGTACCCGTTCTGGCAAGCGCCGTCCGACAGCTCGTTATGCCAGGACGACAAGGCGTCGCCTCCCTACACGCCGGACAAGTTCTGCATAACGTTGAATTTCAGCCCGCAGCGCGTGGGATGGGAGTTCTTCCGCCAGTCGCGAAGCGCGCCCGACCAGCTTCGCCTGCGGATGGCGCACGTGTGGCACCAGATCTTCGTGCACTCGGGGAACGGTGGCGTGGGTGATACTTACGCCAACGCCGAATTTCACCAGCGGTTGCGTGACCATGCGCTCGGTACATTCGAGAACCTCCTGACGCGCTACGCGTTGGCTCCGCAGCTGGGTTTCTTCCAGAACTGGGTCAAGAACATTCCGGAACACGACGGTATCCGTCCCAACGAGAATTTCGCGCGCGAGCTCATGCAGCTTTTCACCATCGGGGTGAACGAGCTCAACGAGGATGGAACACCCCGTCTGGATGCCGCCGGGCAGCTCATGCCGGCATACTCGCAAGCCGACATCGAGACCGTCGCCCGCATATTGACGGGCTATACCTATCCCACGATGCCTGGGCGCACCGGCGATTTCTGGAACAACCGCGACTACCACATCGGGGACATGATTCCCTTCGATCAGTGGCACGACAAGGGCGCGAAGAATGCGCTGGGCGGGCAAATCAAATTTGCCGCAGGCGGCGGCGCGGCCAGTGAATTCCACGCTGCCCTGCACGCGCTCGTCGAACACCCGAACGTTCCCCCGTTCATCGCCCGGCAATTGATCCAGAAGACGGTGACGAGCTCGCCATCGCCCGGTTACGTCGCGCGGGTCGCCAGCGTCTTCAAGAACAACGGCAAGGGCGTGCGCGGCGACCTGGCCGCGGTCACTCGTGCCGTGTTCCTCGATCCCGAGGCCCGTGGCGCGCGCAAGATCGAGCGCGAGTACGGACGCATGCGCGAGCCGGCGCTCTTCTGGACGGCGATGATCCGTGCGCTCGACGTCGACACCGACGGCCTGCGTCCCTACGACCAGGGGTGGCAGAGCGGTCAGACCCTGTTCAGCGCGCAAACCGTATTCAACTACTACCCGGCAGACTACACGTTGGCCGGAGGCGGCATCCCCGCACCCGAGTTCGGTATCTACACCTCGGCCGAGTACCTCAATCGCGCCAACCAGGTCAATGAGCTGCTCTACAACGTCGATCAGTCCTGGAGCTCGCATCCGCTGTGGGGATGGGGGCCGATCGAATACGTGCCCGATGCGGTGGGGACGAGAAGTCCGCCGCTCACCGCATTCATCGCGGACGCGGCCCAGCCGGAGGTGCTAGTCGAGCGCCTCGACCGACTGTTCCTGCACGGCACCATGACCCCTGCGGCGCGCAAGACGATCGTCAATGTCCTGAACAAGCTGGAGAGCTCGGATCCCCTGCGGCGCGTGAAGATGGCGCTGAACCTGATTCTCGTGTCGATCGACTACCAGGTGCAAAAATGACGACGTCCAGAGCGCCGAGTTCCGAGCAGCGTCGCCGATGGCTGAAATTCGCGGCCGCCACCGGACTGCTCGGAGCGATCGAACGCAATGTCGCCCTCGCGCAAGGCGCAGCCGACTACAAGGCGCTCGTCTGCATCTGTCAGCAGGGAGGCAACGACGGCGAGAACACGCTCATCCGCCATGACACGGCCGGATACGCGACGTATGCTGCCACCCGCCCGGTGAATTCCGGGATCAACATCGCGCAGGGCCAGCTTCTTCCGGTCCAGCCAACGCGAAGCGCCGTGCCGTACGGCTTCCATCCCTCGTGTGCGCCGTTGCAAGCGCTCTTCGCGGAGAAGAAGCTTGCGGTGATCGCCAACATGGGCATGCTCGTGCGCCCCTCCACGAAGCCCGGGCTCGAGACAGGGGGTGCACCGCGACCTGCCAACCTCTTTTCGCACAGCGACCAGGAACTCGCCATCCAGAGCGGGGTCCACACGGGCTTCGATCGTATCGGGTGGGGTGGCCGGATCGCGGACCGCCTGGATGGGGCCAATCCCGGAACGCTCTTTCCGCCGATGATCTCGACCATGGGACTGCGGACGTTCGTATCCGGCAGGACGTCGGTGCCGTTGACCGTTCCGACCAATCCGTACTTCACGCTGTTCAGCAGCGGCGACAACCGCTATCAATACGATGTGTTGCGCGATGCCGCGCTTCGGGAAATGCTTGCGCAGGGACGCGCCAATGTCTATGACGAGGTGGCGCAGCTCTATGCGCAAGAGGGACTGGCTGCTTCCTCGGTCGTGTTTCCGGTGCTGCAGAACAGCAACTCGATCGTCGCGCCTTTCTTTGCGAATCGGGACACGCACCTGTCGAACCAGTTGCGCACGGTCGCGCAGCTGATCGAGGGACGCGCGCAGACGCAGATGCGTCGACAGGTGTTCTATGTCGACCAGGGCGGATACGACACACACGGCGGACAGTTGAGCCTCCACGCCCGGTTGCTGGACGATTTCTCCCTCACCCTCAAGGCATTCCAGGACGCGATGGAGGCGCTCGGCCTCGGCAGCAGCGTGACGACGTTCTCCCTTTCCGAGTTCGGTCGCACCTTCAAGCCTGCCAGCAATGCCGGTACCGACCATGGATGGGGTAACTACGCCTTCGTGATGGGCGGTGCGGTGCAGGGCGGCGACATTTACGGCACCGTTCCCACGCCTGCACTCAACGGCCCGGACGACCTCGGCAAGGACGGCCGTTGGATCCCGACCACTTCGCTGGAGCAATACGGCGCCACCCTCGCCCGATGGTTCGGTATTGCGGAAGGCGACCTGCCTTACGTGTTTCCCAATCTCGGCGCGTTCGCCTCGACGAACATGGGCTTCATGACCTGAGGCGGGGCGCGCCATCATGCGGCGCCACACCGGCTCGCCCCGCGCTCTATACCACCAACGCAAGCTCCGAGTACTGCCGCAGGATTCGATCCACGGTGAGCAGATGCATGGACTCGTGCACGGCTTGCGCGACCAGGAGACGGTCGAACGGATCCCGGTGATGGTCCGGCAGCGCGGCAACGCCTGCGGCGTGTAGGGCCGTCACGGCCAGGTCATCGAATCCGCACGCTTTCACGGCGGTGGCGAGCTCGACCGGGACGACGTCGAGCTTGCCGAGCGCGCTCTTGATGGTCGCTTCCCAGATCGAGGCGGCGCTCACCGACACAGTCTCCGCCTGCGCGATGAAATCCCTCGCCTTGGCGGACAACCTGCGCGAGTCGGCAAGAAACCAGAGGTAGACCTGCGTATCGAGAATGAGCCTCACTCGCGGCCCTCGAAGGTATCGAGTATGTCGTCGGGCAACGGAGCATCGAAATCGGCGGCGATCCGGATGCGGCCCTTGAGAAGCCCGGGCTTTCGAGGACGCGTCGCCTGCGCGAGGGGAACGAGGCGTGCCACGGGCTTGCCTGCGCGGGCGATGACGATTTCGCCGCCCGCCTCGACCTCTTCCACGAGACGGGAGAGATTGCTCTTGGCGTCGTGCATGTTGACCTGCCTGGAGAGGGTCATGAGAGGGATGCGCATGGGAAGGATGGGCTAAGTCTAGCCCGCTCATGACCCAATGACAATCCGCCTACCCCCTCCTGAACCGATAAACCGCGATCTCCCCCAGCAAATTCGGCCACAC
>CAZUGY010000180.1:0-5904 GCA_964620265.1 uncultured Alcaligenaceae bacterium | reverse complement strand
GTTGCGCCTGCCGCGCTTTCTGGAATACCTGGAAGATCGTGAAGCCGAAGCCGATGAGCGACAACGCGGTGCGGATCACCGACATCAAGGTCCGGTCGGCGCTCATGCGCGTGCGCTGGAACGACATGCCCGTGCGGCGCGCCGAGAGCTCCACCGAGATGTGGTCGGCATCCCACTCCGAGCTCACCCAGTCGATGCGCCGCGACTTCGGGGATTGAGGCTTGTCCATCAGGTCTCCATGTACGCTCGTGTGAGGGCTCGACCGCGCGAACGGTTCCCGCTACGCACGGAACACGATCTTGAACGCATTCTTGGCGGCCTCCACGGCCGACTTCGCATAGAGGCCGCCGATGAAGGCCACGACCATCACCGCATCGACCTTGCCCTTGAACTCCTCGTGCTCCTTGAAGAACAGCGCGATGCCGGCCACGAGAAGGGGTGCCACGAGCAGACCCAGCACGGGACGCATCAGCATGCAGAAGGCGATGCGCTTGCCATAGAGCTCGCCTTCGGCATCGGCCGGGATGCGCGTCCCGTCGTCGAGCTGGAAGCCGGCGGCGTAACGCGAAAGCAGCGATGTCAGCGCGCCCAGTCCGCTCCCGGACATCCCGACCAGGCCGACGCCCACCACCTGCATCGCGCCCTGCTGCCCTGCCACGATCACGTAGCCCGCGAGGAACGACAGCGCGCACACCACCGTGAGCACGAGTGCGAGCGCACGCGCCGAGCTGTGCAGCGGCGCAAGATCGATGGCAGGCGCCGGCGCGGGGACGGGTTCGGCGACATCGGTATCGGCCATGGGGTCTCCCGCAATCTTCAGAAGTCGCGCATGGTCGATGCAATTCGCATTTCTTGCAAGCGCCCCACGACTAGAACACCACCGCGATGGTGCCCATCACGGTGCTGTCGCTGTCGAGCCGGTTCTTGCTGGTGACGGTGGGCACCCAGCGCAGCGACATGGAAAGCGGCAGCTTGCCGTCGATCTTGGTGTCGTAGGTGACGATGGGGCCCACCGCGAGGTCGTGGCCCACGAACCCGTTGAGCCTGTCGGCGGTGGGGCCGGTGTCGTTGCCGAGCTGCTGCACCGTCCCCACGATGAGGCCGGCCGCCACGCCGTTGCCGAAACGCTTCAGCGCCATCACGTCGAGCGTGAAGAGGGGCGCATTCTGGTAATCGGTGGCGTCGTTGCGAGTGTAGAACTGCACGCCCGCGACGGCGTCGAATTCCCATCCCTCCTGCGGCCACAATCTGGTATACGCCACCTGCGGAATGAAGGTCCAGTTGTTGAGGCTGGTATTGGCGATGCTGGCCGGATCGTACTTGCCGGTGGGGGCCCACACGTTGAAGGACAGCGCGACGTGCTCGGTCTCGCTGATGTGATACCCCGCATTGATCGGCGTGAAGTAGAGGTCGAAGAGATTCGACGCGCTCTGCTGCGTCTCGGCGCCCCTGTCGGCCAGCGCCAACGAGGCCGTCGCCCGGGTCCAGACGTAGGGAACGGTGATGCTCGAGGAAAAATTCCAGCGACCTGGCCCCGTGTCCCAGACCTTGAGCAGCGTAAGGAGCGTGAAGGAAACCTCGGCCTCGATGCCGAGCGAGATCTGCCCGCCGATCGGCACCTCACGCCCACCCTCGATGCTGCCGTCGAGATAGATCTGGCCCAGGTTGGCCGCCCAGATCGGGGCCGGCGGGACGACGCCAGCGTTGGCGGTCACGCCCGTTCCCGCCACCGGACGGCCCAGGGCCCCTTCCGTGGCGTGCGCCAACGGTCCCGCAACGAGAGCGGATGCGCCGATTGCCGCAATGGCGGCAATCCGTTTCGATCGCATGTCAATGCCCGATCGTGAATTGATAGTTGACGCCGGCAAAGACCTGGAACTGCGGTTGCCCGACCCCATCGTGGGCCACCGTCCATTGCGGTTCGATGAAAGCGTTGATCGACTGCCCGTCCCCGAGGATCCAGACCTTGCCCACACCCGCACCGATCGGGATCGCATAGTGATGCCGCTCGAGATCGAAGTTCCAGGTGGCGGTGGAACGCAGGTAGAAGCCTTCGGGAAGGTTGTACATCGCGAGCGGCTGCGCGGACAGGTTGTTCTGGGTCGGGCGATCGCTGTCCCCCGCGAAGGAGTGCTGCCAGGTGACGAGCGCGCCGAGGAGGCCCCATGTCTGCGGTGCGATGAGCACGCCCGCCAGTCCCGCCTGCCACTTGCCCGTGCCGGTTTCGTCCTTGCTGGCGGTGGGCGCCGTCAGTTGCGGCCCCACGCCCACCTCGAGCGCCCCCGCCTTGAAGAGCCACAGGTTGAAGAGGTTGAGGTCTCCGGCGCCCGTCGTCGTGCCATCGGCGGCCGGCACGGTAGACACCGGCATGGTGAAGCGCAGGATCTGCGGCGACCCGCCGAGCTTGTGCGGCAGCACGCCGCGGAACAGCACCGCGTTGGTGTAATCGTCGGGCAGGTCGTACAGGCGCGGCGCCCATTGGTCGTGCAGGTTGAGCGTGATCTTGGGCGTGAGCGGGTTGTTGGCCGCGTTGACGTCCTCCGCGCTCTGGGCGCATACGATGGATGGAGCGGCCACGAGGACCGCACCAGCCATCCATGACACGTACCGAACGTACATCCCTGCTCCGTCTCTCGAGGGGGCGCTCGCGACCCCCGACCCCAGCCTTCGATGTTACGGCGGATTCTAGGCGTGAACGACTTGGGCACAATGACTTCCGCCTCGACCTCCGATAACCAAGTGTTATCACATGCAACTACACGACCTCGAATACTTCCTGTGCATCGCCGAAACGGGCAGCTTGCGCCGCGCCGCACAACTGTGCGGAGTCACCCAGCCCGCGGTGACCAAGGCCTTGCGCCGTCTCGAGAACGAGCTCCAACTCACGCTGGTCAGTCGATCACCGTCGGGCGCGAGCCTCACCGACGCCGGCCGCTCGTTCATCGATCGGGCCCGCCGCTTGTGTGCCGATGCCGCGGCGGCGATGCGCGACGCCGAAGACTTGCGCGCAGCGCCCCCAGGCATGGTGCGCGTGGGCACGACACCCGCCCTCGTCGAGCGACTCTTCGTACCCGCGACCCGGATCATGATGCGGCAACGGCCCACCACGCGCTTTCGCGTGCAGGTGGAACTGACCGACGAGCTCTACCCCGCCTTGCGCCGCGGCGAAGTGGATCTCGTGCTGTCCGGCGAGCCCCACCCCGTACCGGAGGACTTCGCCGTCCACCCCCTCGGCCGCGACACCCTCTACGTCGTCGCGCGCGCCCAGCATCCGCTGCTCGCGCGCAAGCGCCTGCGGCTCGCCGATGTCGCAGCGGGGCACTGGATGCTGCCGCGGCGCGGCGTGCTCGCGCGCGACTGGCTGGACAATGCGTTTGCGGCCGCAGGCATTGCGTTGCCGCTGCCTACCGTCGAATTCGGCGCCGCCCACGACGGCCTGATCCCGCTGATATTGCAGTCGGACCTGCTGTCGGTGGCCGGGAGCTCGCTCTGCAAGCGGATGGCATGGGCCGGATTGGCGATCGTTCCGTTGGTCGAGTTGCAGTGGGACCGGAGCGTGGTCGCGCTGACGTGCAAGCGCCGCGCGAGCACGCCGGTGATCATTCGATTCCTGGAAATCCTGCGCGACGTGGGCCGGTGAGCACGCTAACCCGGCGCGAGCTCCAGCAACGCGGCAATTCGTCGCCATCGCGCAAGGTCCTCGCCCATGTATGCGCCAAAGGCCGCGGGCGACGGCGAGACACGCACATCGGTGGCATTCTTCGCAAAAAACTGCGTGACGTCCGCGGCCGCGAGCGAATCGCGGTTGGCCGCGAAGAGCGCCTGCACCACGGGCTCGGGCGTTCCGCGCGGCGCCCACCACCCACCCCATGCCTCCTGCTGCAGGCGATCGTCGCCAAAACGCTCGATGAGCGTGGGGACGTCCGGAAGTTGCGCGAGACGCGTCGCGCTCGTCACGGCCAGGGGCCGCACGGTACCCTGACCGATGGCGGGCAGCGCCGTGGAGGCGATCGGAAAGGCGAACTGCACGTCGCCCGCCTTGAGCGCCGGTACGATCTCCACCGAGCCGCGATAGGGAACGTGCACGGCGTCGAGCCCCAGCACCCGCACGAAGGCGCCACCGGACAGGTGCGCGATCGTTCCCAGCCCGCCGGACGCGTAGTTGAGTCGCCCCGGGTTGCGCCGCAGATGCATCACGAGATCGTCGACGCCCTGCCACGCCGACGCCGCGGGCACCACCAGCACCGATGCACTCGACCAGCACAGCGAGATCGGGGCGAAGTCCGCCAGCGGATCGTAGCCCGGCGCCTTCAGCAGGAACATGTTCACGAGATGCGTGCTGCTGCCGAGCGTGATGGTGTGACCGTCGGGAGGCGCCTTTGCCGTGACCTGCGCCGCCAGCGTTCCACCGGCCCCGGGACGATTGTCGACGAGCACGCGCACGCCGAGCGCGCGCGCCATCTCCCGTGCCTGGCTGCGGGCCAGAAGATCGGGGCCACCACCCGCGGCAAAGGGCATCACGATCCGCACGGGTTGGCTCGGGAACGCGCCGGCAGCGACGACACCTCGGACCAGCGCGGGACCGGCAAAGGCGCCGGCGGCCAGCGCGCCGATCACGCCGCGTCGCACGCTCGCCCGCGGCGAGAGCCTGCCCGGCGGCGACGGCTTGCCTTTCGGCGCACGACGGCCTACCGTGGCCGGCTCGTTCGTCACACGATCAAAAGGGGATTCGAACATGCGCGGCAATCGTCGGGCATTCACGCGTGGCGTAGTGACATGGCTCGCCGCCGTGGGCGCGGCATCCATCGCTGTATCGGCATGCGCCACCACGACGGTGCAGGTCATCGAATATTACAACGCGAGCCAGGACCACTACTTCATCAGCTCGCTGCCGGCCGACATCCAGGCGCTCGACAACGGCACGCTCGAGGGCTGGGCGCGCACCGGGCGCACCTTCGAGGCGTATCCGGAGCCCACGGGGATGGCCAGTCCCGTGTGCCGCTTCTACATTCCGCCGGACCTCGGCGACTCGCACTTCTACTCCGCCTCCCCCACCGAGTGCGCGCAAACGCAGGCCAGGTTCCCCACCTTCGTGGAGGAGTCGACCGCGGTGATGTACCTGGACCTGCCCGACAGCGCCACGGGAATCTGTCCCACTGCCGATATCCCCGTCTATCGCGTGTGGGACAACCGCGTCGACTCGAACCACCGCTACACGATCGACCGCAACCTGCGCGACGCCATGGTCGCGCAAGGCTGGGTGGCCGAGGGCTACGGCCCCGACAACGTGATCATGTGCGCGCCCTCCTCCGTCCCGGTCTCGTCGATCCCGCCGCCGTGCACGGGCAACAATCCGCGCGTGGCCGCGGCCAATGCGCCACGCGGGATGTACGTGTGGAACCCGAACCATCGGGCGGCGGCGTACCAGAACGCGCTCGCGCAGGACGTGATCGGCAGGAACACGGCGCTGTGCGGCGCGAGCCTCGTGATCTACTGGTCCGACGTCGAGCCGCAGAAGGGCGTCTACGACTGGAGCGCGGTGCTCGCGGCCGCCGCGCCGTATACCAATGCCGGTCTCACGGTGAACCTCCTCTTCTCCGAAGCCACCGAAGGCGCGGTCAACACCGTGACGCCGGCCTGGGTCACGGCCCCCACGACGCAGGGTGGCGCCGGCGCGCCGACGGTGGCATGCAGCGGCCAGCCGGTAATGCCTGTCTATTTCAGCCCGGCATTCGAAGCGGCGTGGACGTCGTTCATCTCCGCGGCGATCCAGGAATTCAGCTACTCGAACTCGCCGATCGCGAAGCACGTTGGCTACATGCGCTTTGCCACCGGCGGGGGTGCAGAGGCGCTGCCACCGCCCGGCTACAACGACAACGGGCCGTGCCAGGCGCTGTGGACGCA
>CAZUGY010000179.1:0-5922 GCA_964620265.1 uncultured Alcaligenaceae bacterium | reverse complement strand
TCCTGCGCAACCGGAGGATCCTCGCCGACCAGATGGAGTATCTGCTGGCGGGGGTGCCGAGGACGAGCCGGCTGCATGGGGCGCCCGGGGTGACGGGCGCGGCGCTGCTGCGGGCGAGCTGAGGGCTTAGGGCACTGGCGAAGACGTCAGCTACGTTCGACCAGGACTTACCACGGCGTCGAGCTCCTCGCGCCTCGTTTGCCTACTTGTGGCGGCGTGCTTCATCCATGAAGGCGCGCAGAAGTGCGTTGATGCGGGTCTGGTACCCCGTGCCGCTGGCACGAAACCATTCGAGAACGTCGGCGTCCAGGCGTAGTGTTATCTGCGCTTTAGGGGCCACGGTGACCAATCCCCGCCGCAAGACGGCCTTCGCGAACATCTCCGGCGTGGCTTCGGGACCGTCGGAAAGATCGACGTCTTCGTCGCGCATCGCGGCGAGCCGCGCCCAGTCAGTCTTCGAGGCTCTGGAAGTAGAGGGTTTGCTCACGTCTGGTTGCTTTCCTGATGGAGATGATGCGTAGCGTTTCCCGGCTCTCGGTATGTACTACACAGACTACGTGCGCTCCGAGAAGTCCGAAGGTGAGGAACCGCTCCTCGCCATGGTGAGTGCGATCGTCGGCCATCGTCCAGGTGATGCCGCCGAAGATCTGTGTCCAGTCCGCGAAGTCGATTCCGTGCTTGCGGAGGTTGGCGTCTCGTTTCGCCTCGTCCCATATGGCGTGCATTGTAGCTACAATTGTAGTTGCGAGGGTCGTATTGCCGTCTGGCGTCGGCACAACGGAACGGCGGGTAATGGCCGCGCCGGAGCGACGTCGGTCCGCGGGTGAAGAAGGGCGTTGAAACGCCTTGGCGGGAGGAACGCCTATCGGCTATCTGGCGGAGTTTCTGAAACCCCGTCCCGAAGCGCGCGCATCGCTTGGGATGCCCCGCCGATGCGTCGTAAGCCGTCGTGATGCTTCGGTCCAGTCGCGGTTTTCCACGGACACAAGCCGGTCACCCTGTTGTAGGATTCCCTCTGCTGCACTGCGGCAACAGCTACG
The DNA here is from genome assembly GCA_964620265.1 of uncultured Alcaligenaceae bacterium. Lineage (GTDB taxonomy): Bacteria > Pseudomonadota > Gammaproteobacteria > Burkholderiales > Casimicrobiaceae > VBCG01. Next base: position 4,882 of record CAZUGY010000179.1, on the reverse strand, counting down.
GACGTCCGGCGACGCAGCGGACCTCACCTTTTCCTTCAGGGGATCACTCGATGTCGATTCGACGCGCTTTCCTTTCCACCTGCGCCGCGCTCGCGGTCCTGGCTTTCGCAGCCCCGGCCGTCCATGCGCAAGCGAAGACCAAGGTGGCCGCGGTCTACACGGTGCCCATCGAGCAGCAATGGGTGAGCCGCATCCACAAGGCGCTCAATGCGGCCAAGGATCGCGGCGAGATCGAGTACGTCTTTTCCGAGAAGGTCGCCAATGCCGACTACGAGCGCGTCATGCGCGAGTACGCGGAGAAGGGCAACACGTTCATCGTGGGCGAGTCGTTCGCGGTAGAAGCGGCGGCGCGCAAGGTCGCCAAGGACTATCCCAAGGTGTCGTTCCTGATGGGCTCGTCGGGCAAGCCGCAGGCGCCCAACTTCTCCGTGTTCGACAACTACATCCAGGAGTCGGCGTACCTCACGGGCATGGTCGCAGGCGGCATGACCAAGACCGGCAAGATCGGCATGGTCGGCGGCTATCCCATCCCCGAGGTGAATCGCCTGATGCACGCGTTCATGGCGGGAGCGAAGGAAACCAATCCCAAGGTCGGCTTCTACGTCAACTTCATCGGCTCGTGGTTCGATCCGCCCAAGGCCAAGGAAGCGGCGTTCGCGATGATCGAGAAGGGCGCCGACGTGATGTACGCCGAGCGCTTCGGCGTGTCGGATGCCGCCAAGGAAAAGGGCAAGCTCGCCATCGGCAACGTGATCGACACGCAGGCGCAGTATCCGGACACGGTGGTCGTCTCCGCGCTGTGGGCGATGGAGCCCACGATCGATGCGGCGCTCGCCAACGTCAAGGCCGGCAAGTTCAAGGCCGAGGACTACGGCTCGTACTCGCTCATGAAGGCCAAGGGCAACGAGATGTCGAAGTACGGCACGTTCGACGGCAAGGTCCCCGCCGACATCAAGGCCAAGGTCGCCGCGAAGGAAAAGGACATCCGCGACGGCAAGTACAAGGTCGCCGTGGTGGAGACGGAGCCCAAGTCCACGGTGAAGTGACGTTGCAGGCGACGTCGCGCGCTCCGGAGGCCGCCACGGGCGGCCCCGTGCTCCGCCTCACCGGCATCACCAAGCGCTTCGGCGCGCTCACCGCCAACGACGGCATCTCGCTCTCGCTCGACCGCGGCGAGGTGCTGGCGTTGCTGGGCGAGAACGGCGCGGGCAAGTCCACGCTCGTGTCGATCCTCTTCGGGCACTACGTTCCCGATGAAGGCACCGTGGAGGCCTTCGGCGCGCCGTTGCCGCCGGGCGATCCGGCCGCCGCACTTTTCGCGGGCATCGGCATGGTCCACCAGCACTTCACGCTGGCGGACAACCTCTCCGTCCTCGACAACGTGATGCTCGGCACCGAGCCGCTGTGGCGCCTGCGCTCGCATCGTCGCGAGGCCCGCGAGCGCTTGCTCGCCACGGCGAAGCGTTTCGGCCTCGAGGTGGATCCCTCGGCACGCGTGGGGACGCTCTCGGTCGGGCAACGCCAGCGCGTCGAGATCCTGAAGGCGCTGTACCGCGACGCGCGCGTGCTGATCCTGGACGAGCCCACCGCAGTGCTGACACCCCAGGAATCCGAGTCGCTCTTCGCCACGCTGAAGGAGCTCGTCGGGGAAGGGCTTTCCATCATCTTCATCAGCCACAAGCTGCCGGAGGTGCTGCGCGTGTCCGACCGCATCGCCGTGCTGCGCGGCGGCAAGCTCGTGGCCACGGTGCGCGCACATGAGTCCGACCGCGAGGAGCTGGCGCTCCTCATGGTGGGGCGCGAGGTGTCGCGGCCCGTGGCGAGGCCCCACACCACGGGTGGTGCCGTGTGCGTCGTGCGCAACGCGAGCGTCGAAGGCGTGCTGCACGACGTGTCGCTCACCGTGCATGCGGGCGAGATCGCGGCCATCGCCGGCGTGTCGGGCAACGGGCAGCAGGTGCTGGCCGACGTGCTCTGCGGCCTGCGCGCGGTGGACTCGGGGCTCGTCACCGTCGCCGGCCGCGCCTTGCCGGCGAATCCGCGCGACTGGATCGCGGCGCGCGTGGCGCGCATTCCCGAGGATCGCCACGCGGTCGGCGTGATCGGCGACCTGCCGCTGTGGGAGAACGCGCTCGCCGAGCACTATCGCACGCGCTTCTCGCGCGGTGGCGTGATCCGCCGGAGTGCGGCACGCGCCTTCGCGCGCGAGATCGTGGAGCGCTTCGACGTGCGCGCGGGCGGCGGCATCGAGACGCAGGCGCGGTCGCTGTCCGGCGGCAACATGCAGAAGCTGATCCTCGGCCGCGCGCTGGCGGGCGATGCGAAGGGGAGCACAGCAGGCGCCGGTGGCGCCGCCCGCACACCGTCACCAGGCAGCACAGCCACCACCGGCAGCGCAGCGGAGAACGCTCCCGTGTTCATCGTCGCGAGCCAGCCTACGTGGGGCCTCGACATCGGCGCGGTGGCCTTCGTGCACCAGCAGCTCCTCGATGCCTGCGCGCGTGGTGCGGCGGTGCTCCTCATCTCCGACGATCTGGACGAGATCTTCGCCCTCGCCGATCGCGTGGCCGTGATGCATGCCGGCCGGCTCTCCGAGGCCCGTCCCGCCGCGCAGTGGAACCTCGCCACCATCGGCATGGCGATGGCGGGTGCGCACGCGGACCACGCGCATGCGGCTTGAAGCGCGGCGCGAGATGTCACGCACGATGGCGATCGGCGCGCCGTTCGCAGCCATCGCCTTCACGCTCCTCGTGTCCTCGCTCTTCGTGGCGTGGGCGGGCGCGCCGCTCGGACGCACGTACGGGCTCATCTTCGAGGGCGGCTTCGGTTCGCGCTTCGCCTGGAGCGAGACGCTCACCCGCGCCACGCCGCTGATCCTCACCGGGCTCGCCGCGGCGGTGGCGTTCCGCGCACGGTTCTACAACATCGGCGCGGAAGGGCAACTCTACGTGGGCGCGCTCGCCGCGGTGGCGATGGGCACGTATCTCACCGAGCTCGAGGTCGCGCCCTTCCTCGCCTTTCCCGCGATGATGGCCGCGGCGATGGTCGCCGGCGCATTGCTGCTGCTTGTGCCGGCGCTGTTGCGCACGCGGCTCGGCGTGGACGAGGTCGTCACCACGCTCCTGCTCAACTTCATCGCGCTGCTGTTCGTGTCGATGATGCTGGACGGTCCCATGAAGGATCCGGCGGCGATGGGCTGGCCGCAGACCCCGGCGCTCGCCGACGAGCTCCAGCTGGGCAAGCTCATCGAGCGCACGCGCGTGCACACGGGCTTGCTGTGGGCCATCGCGCTCGCGGTGGTGTTGTGGGCCGTGCTCAAGTACTCGACGTTCGGCTTCGCGGTGCGCGCCGTGGGTGCGAATGCGCGCGGTGCGGCATTCGTGGGCGTGCCGGTGCTGCGCACGATGATCGCGGTGGCGCTCGTCTCGGGGGCGCTCGCGGGGCTCGCCGGCGCCATCGAGGTCGCGGGACGCACGTCGTACGTGACGCTCGACATGTCACCCGGCTACGGCTACAGCGGCATCGTGATCGCGATGCTCGCCGCCCTGAATCCGCTCGGCGTGATCGCGGCGGCGATCTTCGTGGCGGGCGTGCTCGTGGGTGCGGACAGCATGAGCCGCGGCGTGGCCGTGCCGACCTACATCGCCGACGTGATCGTGTCGATCGCGCTCATCTCGATGCTGGTGGCCACGGCCTTCGCCCGCTACCGGCTAAGGTGGCGCTGATGCTCGTCGACATCTTCACGATGCTCGGCAATGCCGACTTCTGGGCGGCGGTGCTGCGCATCGCGACGCCGCTGATCCTCGGCACGCTCGGGGTGCTGCTGTGCGAGCGCGCGGGCGTGCTCAACCTCGGCATCGAAGGCATCATGGCGGCGGGTGCGTTTTCCGGCTGGCTCGTGGTGTACCTGGGTGCGGGATTGTGGACCGGCGTGCTGGTGGCAGCGCTCACCGGTGCCGCCTTCGGCCTGCTGCATGCCTTCCTCACCGTGCCGCTCGCGCTGTCGCAGCACGTGGCGGGGCTTGCCATCACGCTCTTCGCCACGTCGGTGTCGTACTACGCGTATCGCGTGAGCTTCCCGGCGGTCACCACGCCGCCCACCATCCAGCCTTTCACCGAGATGAGCTTCCTGCCGCTTCCGATCCTCGCGCAGCAAACGCCGATGACGCTCCTGGCGCTCCTGGCGGTACCGTTGCTGGCGTGGGTGCTCTACCGCACGCCGGTGGGGCTCGCGGTGCGCATGGTCGGGGAGAATCCCGCCGCGGCGGAGGGACAGGGCCTGAGCGTCAACGCCGTACGGACGGGGGCGATCTGCGCCGGGTCCGCCCTCATGGGTGTCGCGGGCGCATTCCTCACGCTTTCGGCCTTCAACGCCTTCTTCTTCAACATGGTGAACGGACGCGGGTGGATCTGTGTCGCGCTCGTGGTGTTCGCGAGCTGGCGTCCGGGGAAGGCGCTCCTCGGTGCGCTCCTCTTCGCCTTCTTCGATGCGATGCAGTTGCGCCTGCAGCACTCGGGCGGCGAGGGCGTGCCCTACCAGGTGTACCTCATGCTGCCGTACGTGCTGTCGATCCTGGCGCTCGTGCTCGTCGCGCGCCGCGCGACGTATCCGCAGGCGCTGATGAAGCCGTATCGCAAGGGCGAGCGATGAGCACCACGCCGCGCGCCGTGACGATGCAGCAGGCGCTCGCCGCCTTCCAGCGGAGCGAGTTCGTCGTGGCCTACGACGCCTGCCGCGCGGTGCTGGCGAGCCTCGAGCGCGGGCGTGGACGCGTCCCGCTCTTCGATGCCGCAGCCTTCGCGCGTCATCTCGAAGCCGCCTACGAGGCGATGATCGCGCGCCACGATGCCGGGTTGCCGCCGGCACCGCTCGACATCGCCT
>CAZUGY010000178.1:4186-6028 GCA_964620265.1 uncultured Alcaligenaceae bacterium | reverse complement strand
GCCCGCGGCCCAGGCCCTTGGGTCGGATCACCATGATGTTTCCGTTTCCTTCTAGGAGGCCGCGACCGGGGTCGCGGTGGCGGCAGCCGCGGCCTCGTCCCGGCGCAGCATCTCGCCGGCGAGTGCGAGGTATGCGAGCGCGCCTTTGGATTGCGGCTCGAGCTGCAGCGCGGGAATGCCGTGCGACGGCGCTTCCGCGAGGCGCACGTTGCGCGGGATGATCGTGCGGAAGAGCTTGTCGCCGAAATGCTTCTCGAGCTCGGCGGTCACGTTGAGCGCCAGCGTGTTGCGCGGGTCGTACATCGTGCGCAGCAGGCCCTCGATCTCGAGCGAGGGATTCAGGTGCGCGCGCACCTTCTTCAAGGTCTGCACGAGGTCGGAGAGTCCCTCGAGCGCGTAGTACTCGCACTGCATCGGGATCAGCACCGAGTGCGCGGCGCACAGGCCGTTCAGCGTGAGCAGCGACAGCGACGGCGGGCAATCGAGGATCACGAAATCGTATTCGGCCGCGACCTCGTCGATCGCCGACTTCATCTGCGACAGCGCCTCGCTCAATGCATCCTTCAAACGCGTCTCGCGCTCGGGAATATCCACGAGCTCGACTTCGGCACCTGCGAGATCGCGATTGGCGGGCACGACGTCGAAGCCGCCTGTGGGCGAGGGCACGCGCACGTCGGCGATCCTGCGCTCGCCCAGGAGCACCTGATAGACGGTCGCGTGCTGCGCGCGTTTGTCGAGGCCCGCGCCAGTGGTCGCGTTGCCTTGCGGATCGAGATCCACGAGCAGCACGCGCCGCTTCATCGCATTGAGGCTCGCGGCGAGGTTGACGGCCGTGGTCGTCTTGCCCACACCCCCCTTCTGATTGGCGACAGCGATGATGCGAGTCATGGGCGTTGCATGAACACGAGATGGCGTGCGGCATCGAGGCCGGGCACGATGAGCGAAGGTGTCGACGTCACCACGATACCCTCGCCCAGGTCCGCGAGCTCCTCGGCCGGATGGACACCCTTCATCGCGACGAGTCTGCCATCGGGCGCGAGATGGCGCGCGGCTGCATCGACGAAGGTAGCGAGGTCGGCGAAGGCGCGCGACACGATGAGGTCGTACGGTGCCGTGGGTGCGAGGTCCTCGGCGCGCGTTGCATGGACACGCACGTTGGGCAGGCGCAACTCGAGCGCGGCCTGCGTGGTGAAGGCAGCCTTCTTGTGGATCGGATCCACGAGCTCGACCTGCCAGCCCGGACGCGCGATCGCGAGCGGAATGCCGGGAAGGCCGCCACCGCTGCCCACGTCGAGCACGCGTAGCGTTGGCGCATCGGGCAGGTGCGGCAGGATCGCGAGCGAGTCGAGCAGGTGATGCGTGACCATCCGCTGCGGCTCGCGGATCGCGGTCAGGTTGTACGTGCGATTCCACTTGGCGAGCAGCGCGACGTAGCGCGCCAGCGCATCGCGCTGCGTGGCGTCGAGCGCAATGCCCAGCGTGTCGATGCCGCGGTCGAGGAGCTCGCGCACGTCGGCATCGCTCGTGGGGAGGTCGTCGGGGCGCAATGCGTGGTGGCTCATGGTTCGATACGCGATGCGGCGGCGCGATGCGCCATGCGTTCGCAGGAGGCGCGCACCGCGCTGCTCACGCCGTAGCCGTGGCAGGTGTCGCGGTCGCCCGCCGCAGATGGACGAGCAGCAGCGACACCGCCGCCGGCGTCATGCCGGAGATGCGCGATGCCTGGCCGAGCGTTTGCGGCCGTTGCGCGGCGAGCTTCTGGCGGACCTCGTTGGACAGGCCCCGCACCTGCGCGTAGTCGAGCGTGTCCGGGATCGCCAGCGTCTCCTGCGCGAGCAGGCG
>CAZUGY010000178.1:0-4086 GCA_964620265.1 uncultured Alcaligenaceae bacterium | reverse complement strand
AGGAAGGTGCGGTCCAGCCGCGCGCGCTCGGCCTCGATGGCATCGCGCTTGCGGCAAAACGCATCCCAGCGAGCATCGTCCACGAGGCCGAGGGTGCGTCCCGATTCGGTCAGGCGCAGATCGGCATTGTCCTCGCGCAGCTGCAGTCGGTACTCCGCCCTCGACGTGAACATGCGATAGGGCTCGGACACGCCGCGGGTGATGAGGTCGTCGACGAGCACGCCGAGGTAGGCCTCGTCGCGACGCGGCCACCAGCCTGCCTCGTCCCGCACATGGCGCGCCGCATTGAGCCCGGCCAGGAGGCCTTGGGCCGCGGCCTCCTCGTAGCCGGTGGTGCCGTTGATCTGGCCGGCGAAGAAGAGACCCCCGATGGCCTTCGTCTCCAGCGTGGCTTTCAGGGCACGGGGATCGAAGTAGTCGTACTCGATGGCGTAGCCCGGTCGCAGGATGTGCGCGTGCTCGCAGCCCCGCATCGAGCGCACGAGGTCCCACTGGACGTCGAAGGGGAGCGACGTCGAGATCCCGTTGGGGTAGATCTCGTGCGTATCGAGCCCCTCCGGCTCCAGATAGATCTGGTGGCTCTCGCGGCCCGCGAAGCGCACGACCTTGTCCTCGATGGAGGGGCAGTAGCGCGGCCCGGTACTCGTGATCACGCCCGAGTACATCGGCGAGCGATCGAGCCCGGCGCGGATGATGTCGTGGGTGTGCGCGTTGGTGTGGGTGATCCAGCAGGGACGCTGCTCCGGGTGCATCTCGCGACGGCCCATGAAGGAGAAGACCGGCGCGGGATCGTCCCCTGACTGAAGGTCGAGGACCGAGAAATCGATGCTGCGGCCGTCCAGGCGGGGTGGTGTCCCCGTCTTCAGGCGGCCGACGGGCAGCGCCAGCTCGCGCAGCCGGGCGCCCAGGCGCTTGGCCGGCGGGTCGCCGGCGCGGCCGGCTTCGTAGTTCTGCAAGCCCACATGGATCAGGCCGGACAGGAAGGTACCCGTCGTGAGCACCACGGCCCGGGCGTGGAAGACCAAGCCGATCTGGGTCACGACGCCGGCGACCCGGTCGCCGTCCAGGACCAGGTCGTCGACCGCTTGCTGGAAGAGCGTCAGGTTCGGCTGGTTTTCGAGGCGGCCGCGGATCGCCCGGCGGTAGAGCACGCGATCGGCCTGGGCGCGGGTGGCCCGGACCGCCGGTCCCTTGCTGGAGTTGAGGATCCGGAACTGGATGCCCGCCTCGTCCGTGGCGATGGCCATCGCGCCGCCCAAGGCGTCCACTTCCTTGACGAGATGCCCCTTGCCGATCCCTCCGATCGAGGGATTGCAGGACATCTGGCCGAGGGTCTCGATACTGTGGGTGAGCAGAAGCGTGTCGCGGCCCATGCGGGCGCTCGCGAGCGCGGCTTCGGTGCCGGCGTGACCGCCGCCCACCACGATGACGTCGAAACGGTGCTGGAAATCCATGGACTCAAAGGCGTAAAGGGCGCCGCAGCGCCCCGTAGGAAGGAGTTTACCGCAGGGAGGTCTCGCGAGCCGTTGTTTCACGTGAAACGGGCGGGGTGGGCACTGCGAGACCGATCGAGACATCAGCTACCGGGAAGAATGCCCAATCCAGGTCTCGATCGATGTTCCACGTGAAACACCAGCCACCAGCCACCAGCCATCGGCCATCGGAGCGTAATGACCTGATTCGTATGGAGTCCGCAGGGTCCAGAGGAACGCGCCTGCGGGAGGCAGGGCCCCAGCAATATCCCGGCGACCGCCAACGTTGTGGCGATCTCTCTAAGGATGCATCATTTTGAGAATGGCTGTCCGAAATTGTCGACTACATTCCAGTCAGGGCATCAGCCCCGCCTCGCGGAAATACCGCAGCGCTCCCGGATGCACCGGCACCGCCATCCCCCGCAGCGCCTGCTCCTTCGTCAACGGCGCCAGCGCCGGATGCATCTTGCGGAAGTCGTCGAAGTTCTCGAACACCGCGCGCGTGATCGCATAGGCCACGTCATCCGGCATGTCGGCGCTGACCACGACGGAAGTCATGACCCCGATCGTCGCCTGCTCGGTGGGCGTGCCCTTGTACACGCCCGCCGGGACCACGGTGCGCATGTAGTGCGGATACTTGGCGAGGAGCGCATCGACCGCAGGACCCGTGACGGGCACGACCCGCGTCCGGCAGCCCGTCGCGGCATCGAGCACGACCGCATTGGGATGACCGTCCACGAAGCCGAAGGCATCCATCTTGCCGTCGCACAATGTCGGCGGCAGCTCCACGATCTTGGTATCGAGCGCCGCGCGCAGGTCCTCGGGCGCCACACCCGCCGCACCCAGCACGAGGGTCATCGTGGCGCGCGTGCCCGACCCCGGCGTGCCCAGGCCCACCCGCTTGCCGCGCAGATCCTCGAGCGAGCGGACGTTGGCATCCTCGCGCGCGATCACCGTGAGCGCTTCCGGATAGACGCTGAAGAGTGCGCGCAACTTCGGTTGCGGCTTGCCCTCGAACGGCCCCTGTCCTTCACGTGCATAGAACTGGGTGTCGCCCTGCGCGATCCCCATGTCGAAATTGCCGCCGAGGACGCCGTTGATATTGCTGACGCTCCCCTCCGACGACTCGACCGAGCAGCGCAGGTGATGCACCTTGCGCGTCACGTTGACCATCCGGCACAACGCGCCCCCCAGCGGATAATACGAGCCCATCACACCGGCAGTGCCGATGGTGACCGTCTGTGCCGCATGCGCTATCGCCGGCGCGAGCATGAGCGCCACACCGCACGCCAGCATCGCCACCCCGCCCGACGGAAGTCGCCACCGCATGATCGAATGCCTCGTCCCGTGCAAAGGGGCTAGAGTCTAAACACAAAGGGCCGGCTGCGATGCGCGGACCGGCCCCTGCCTTGACGGCGCCACGCAGTGCGAACGGCGCGGCACCCGCGGAAATGAACGAAGGCGTCGCTACGCGGCGAGCCGCGCCGCGAGACGCTCCCGTTCCGCCGCGAGCTCCGCGGGACGTTTGTCCCCGAGCCTGGCAAAGAGTTCGTCGTGCGCGGCCAACTCGCGCTCCCACTGCGCACGATCGTGCGCCATCACGGTGGAGAACGATCCGGCATCGAAGCGGCTCGCCGACCAGTCGAGATCGCCGAATTCCGGCACGAGGCCGAGCACATCCGCCCGCGCGCGCGCCTTGCCGCGGCAACGCTCCACGATCCAGCGCAGCACGCGCATGTTCTCGCCGAAGCCCGGCCATGCGAACGTGCCGTCGTCGTTCTTGCGGAACCAGTTCACGCTGAAGATACGCGGTGGATGCGCGATCTTGCGCCCCATTGCAAGCCAATGACGGAAGTAATCACCCACGTGATAGCCACAGAAGGGCAGCATCGCGAAGGGATCGCGGCGCACCTCGCCCACCGCACCGGCCGCCGCGGCAGTCGTCTCGGAGCCCATCGTGGCGGCCTTGTAGACGCCTTCCTCCCACGTGCGCGCCTCGGATACGAGCGGCACGGTATCGCTGCGGCGCGCGCCGAAGACGAACGCCGAGATCGGCACCCCCGCGGGATCGTCCCAGGCGGGGTCGAGCGACGGGCACTGCGTGGCGGCCACGGTGAAGCGCGCATTGGGATGCGCCGCCTTGCGGCCGGCCTTCCCGTCGGCAGGGGTCCAATCCAACCCCCTCCAGTCGACGAGATGCGCCGGCGGTTCCTTGCTCATGCCTTCCCACCACACGTCGCCGTCGTCGGTGAGCGCGACGTTGGTGAAGATCACGTTGGCCTTGAGTGTCTCCATCGCATTGGGATTGGAGTCGTAGGACGTACCCGGCGCCACGCCGAAGTAGCCCGCTTCCGGATTGATCGCGTGCAGATAGCCGTCGGCCGCGGGCTTCAGCCATGCGATGTCGTCGCCGATCGTGGTGACCTTCCATCCCTCCATGCCCGGCGGCGGAATCAGCATCGCGAAGTTCGTCTTGCCGCAGGCGCTGGGAAAGGCCGCCGCCACGTAGGTCTTCTCGCCGGAGGGTGAGGTCGCGCCGAGGATCAGCATGTGCTCGGCGAGCCAGCCCTGGTCGCGCCCCATCACCGACGCGATGCGCAACGCGAAGCACTTC
>CAZUGY010000177.1:0-6129 GCA_964620265.1 uncultured Alcaligenaceae bacterium | reverse complement strand
CGACACGCGCCTTCTTTTCCTTCATCTCGACTTCGGTGGCGGCACCGACCTTGATCACCGCGACACCGCCGGCGAGCTTGGCCACGCGCTCCTGCAGCTTTTCCTTGTCGTAGTCGCTCGTGGCTTCCTCGACCTGCTTGCGGATGTTCTTCACGCGCGCCTCGATGGCGGCCTTCTCGCCGGCGCCGTCGATGATCGTGGTGTCTTCCTTGCCCACTTCGATCTTCTTCGCGCGGCCGAGATCCTTCAGCGTGGCATTCTCGAGCTTCAAGCCCAGCTCTTCGGCGATGACCGTACCGCCGGTGAGGATGGCGATGTCTTCGAGCATGGCCTTGCGACGATCACCGAAGCCCGGCGCCTTGACGGCGGTAGTCTTGAGGATCCCGCGGATGTTGTTCACGACCAGCGTGGCGAGCGCCTCGCCGTCGACGTCCTCGGCGATGATGAGCAGCGGCTTGCCGGCCTTGGCGACCTGCTCGAGCAGCGGCAGGAGATCACGGATGTTGCTGATCTTCTTGTCGTGCAGGAGGATGTACGGGTCTTCGAGCCCGGCGGCCTGCTTGTCCGGGTTGTTGATGAAGTACGGCGAGATGTAGCCGCGGTCGAACTGCATGCCTTCGACGAGGTCGAGCTCGTTCTCGAGGCCCTTGCCGTCTTCGACCGTGATGACGCCTTCCTTGCCGACCTTGTCCATCGCCTCGGCGATCGTCTTGCCGATCGATTCGTCGGCGTTGGCCGAGATGGCACCGACCTGGGCGATTTCCTTGCTGGTCGAGCAGGGCTTGCTGATCTTCTTGAGCTCGTCGACGATGGCGGTGACCGCCTTGTCGATGCCGCGCTTGAGATCCATCGGGTTCATGCCGGCGGCGACGAACTTCATGCCTTCGGCGACGATCGATTGCGCGAGCACGGTCGCGGTGGTGGTGCCGTCACCGGCCACGTCGGACGTCTTGGACGCGACTTCCTTCACCATCTGCGCGCCCATGTTCTCGAACTTGTCCTTGAGCTCGATTTCCTTCGCGACGGACACGCCGTCCTTGGTGATCGTGGGGGCGCCGAAGCTGCGCTCCAGCACGACATTGCGGCCCTTGGGGCCCAAGGTGACCTTCACGGCGTTGGCGAGAACATTCACGCCATTCACCATACGATTGCGAGCGCTCTCGCCGAAGCGGACGTCTTTAGCTGCCATGGTTTCGTTTCTCCTGATGCGTATCTGGGATGGGCTGGCCGTCCGGCGTTAGCCGACGATGCCGATGATGTCGTCTTCGCGCATGTGGAGGTAGTCGGCGCCTTCCATCTTGAATTCCTGGCCCGAGTACTTGCCGAAGAGGATCTTGTCGCCGGCCTTGACGCCGACGGCGACGAGCTTGCCGTTGTCGTCGGTCTTGCCCGGGCCCACGGCGATCACTTCGCCCATCGACGGCTTTTCGGCCGCAGTGTCGGGGATCACGATCCCGCCGGCCGATTTACGCTCTTCCTCGAGCCGCTTGACGATGACGCGGTCGTGCAGTGGACGCAGTTTCATGTTAGTGCTCACTCCTTGTGGCTGGGTTGATTGACGCGCGGTTCGGCGGTGTCCGACGCCCGGGATGAACCCAGGTGGAAACCCCCGTCCGGTCGGCCGGCTCGCGGCCCAGGGAAAGGGCCCTTCACCTGCCATCCCGGCGTACCGCGCAGCAAGGATCGATGTTCTGGAGCGCTTGGGCGCCGCGGACCCCGTCGAGGGATAAGCCAGCGCTGTTAGCACTCAATCGCTACGAGTGCTAATGGTATGCCGTCCCCGGGGATATTTCAAGGTCCCGGGCGCCGAAAGCGGTTATTTCCCGGGAGTCAACGAGGGCGGCACTCGGGCGAATCTGCGGCATGCCGCAGATAGGCGATGAGATCGGCGCGATCCTTCCGGCCGGGGACGCCGTCGTAGGTCATGGTCGTGCCGGGCACGGCCTTCAAGGGTTGTGCGAGGAAACGATCGAGCGTCTTCTCGTCCCAGGTGCGGAACAGCAGGCGGTTGTGGCGTCGCATGATGGCCTCGAATGCGGCTTGATCTCCATTGGCGGCACGGACCGCGAGCTGCGCATCCGGGACGTTCTGCGCGACGAGCGCGGGAGTGTGGTGGCGTGCACTGTGCATGTGTCCTCCGCCCATTGGATGGAGCCTGATCGCCGGGCGTTCCCGCCCCCGGCGACACCAGCTCGAAGCCCTCTTACGTGACCTCGATGGTCAGGCAGGGATCGAAGCACGGATTCTCGTTCACGCCATCCTTGGCATAGCCGCGCGGATTGCAGACGACGCGCGTGCCGTCGAGCCGGTAGTCGAAGCTGTCGTGGGTGTGGCCGTGGATCCACAGCTGCGCGCGGCTCGCGCGCACCAGGTGCTCCCCAGCGGAGACGAAGCACGCGTTGAGCGAAGAATCGGCAAACCGGGGGTGGATGCTCCGTGGAGAAGGGGCGTGGTGGGTGATGAGCACGGTCGGCCCGGCGTGCGGCTTCGACAGCTCCTCCGCGATCCAGGCGGCATTGGCCGCAAAGAGCTCCGCCGTATCCTGCGGAGTCAGGAGCGGCCCCCCGGGCGCAAGTCCGCTGCGGATCCGGCTGAAGTCGCGCATGAAGCGCTGCGCTTCGGCCATGGCTTCCGCCTGCCGCTCGCCGTCTCCGCGGAGCCTGAAGTCCGTCCACAGCGTGGTGCCCAGGAAGCGAACGCCGCCAAGGACCGTGGTGCCGTTGTCGAGCACCCGGACGTGGGTCCCGGCGCACAGCCTCGATAGCTCCCGCGTCGTTTCCCCGATGCTGCCGCCATAGAACTCGTGGTTGCCCGGCACGTAGAGCACGGGCTGCTCGAAGCCGAGCGCCCATGCCACGGCTTCCCTGGGACGGGCAATGTCGCCGGCCAGCACCACGACGTCGGCGTCGGTGCGCGGCCTGGCCATGCCCTGGACGCCCAGATGCAGGTCGGACAGGATATGTAGCTTCATCGCTGCGCCCATTCTCGCCAGGCGCGATCTTACCCCGCGCCCGGACGCAGCCTCCGGTCCCGTTGGCCCACCGGCCGGCGCTTCCGGTGCACAATGGCCTGTCCTTCGCTTCCCTTGTCCACTGCGGAGCCGCCATGCCGCAAGCCACCCCGCAGACGCCGCCGCCAGCGGCGGTCCTCGTGCCCGCCTCGCCCCACCACTACGGATGGATCCGCGAGCTGCTGCGCGAGGGCGCACGCGACGGCGCGTTCGATCCGGAGCTCGCGCTCGACACGCCGGAGTCGGCGCGCTTCTTCGCGAGCCTCGCGCGTGCACTCGAGTCCGGCCGTTTCTCCCGCGAGGGCGCGCAAGACCCGGACGCCGGGGATTGCGTCCACGGCTATGTCTACGCGCCCCCCGACCCCGCCGCGGCGCCGCTGGGGTTCGCGCTCCTGAAAGAGCTTCCCGGCGACTTCTGCGAGCTCTGGCTCACGGCCGTCGCGCCCGCGGCGCGCCATTCGGGCGTGGGCTCGGCCATGCTCCGGGCGATCCTCGACACGCCTCCCGGCCGCCGCATGTACGTGGCGAGGATCAATAACGGCAGCGTCCATGCGGATGCGATGGCGCGCCTGCTGGGCAGCGCCGGCTTCGCGTGCGCGCGCACCGGTGCGGAAGTCGACTGGTACGTGCACGAGAGCGCGCCGGCGAGCCTCGTGGCCTTCGTGCGTACCGCTCCGGCCGACGTCGCCGGGAGGTTGCGCTAGCATCTGTCGTCTTTCAAGGGACGCAACCACGATGGCTTCGATGATGGGTGACCCGCGGGTCTTCTTTGCCGCGGAGCGAACGCTGCTGGCCTGGGTGCGCACGGGGCTCACCATCATGGCGTTCGGCTTCGTGGTGGCGCGCTTCGGCCTCTTCCTGCGCCTCGTGGCCACGCAGCAGGGCCAGGGCCTGCCCGCCGCGGAGCTGCACAGCCATGTGTCCAATGCCATCGGCATCGCGCTCGTGCTGATCGGCGTCGGGTGCATGGTCGTGGGCGCGTTGCAGCACAGGAGCTACGTCGCGACCCTTCCCGCCGCGGATATCCCGCGCTCGCACGCGCCGGTGTACCCGCTGACGCTGTCGATCGTCCTCGCGCTGCTGGGGCTGGTGCTGGCGGTGTATCTCGCGCTGTAGCGGGCCGCGGTGAACCCCTGAATCCCGGGGCCCGGCACGACCGTTCATGGAGTGACACCGGCCGTTCGTAAGCCCGGCCACGCCGGCAGGCGCGGCCGCGGTACCTTGCGCCGAAGGAAGTCACCGCCATGCTCGAGCCCGCCAACGTCCGTCATCTCGCCATGCTGCGCTCGCTCATCCGCCAGGGGGCGCAGGACGGCAGCTTCGCGCGGGAGCTGGCGGCGGCGAGCCCCGAAGCCGAGGAGTTCTTCGCCAAGCTGAAGCGCGCGCTCGTCACCGGCTACTTCGTGGAGGAAGGCCGCTCCGGCAGGATCGACACCGTGGCCGTGCCCGGCTACGTGTTCTGGCCCGACGGGCGCAACGTCGGCTCGCAGCCGGCGGGCTTCGGGCTCTTCCGCGCCATCGATGCAGGCTACGAGCTGTGGCTTGCCGGCCTCGACCTCGGCCTGCGCGGCGGCGGCCACGGCCGCGAGCTGCTCGCGGCGCTCTTCGCCACGCCGCAGGGGCAGAAGACCTGGATCGTGCGCATGCAGCGCGAGTCGCGCTACGCCTCCGCACTCGCCCACCTCCTCGGGGAATTCGGCTTCTCCCTCGTGGGCGATACCGCGCGCCTGCGCTGGTTCCTGCGCAAGAGCGCGCCGGCCGACCTCGTGTCGCGCATACGCGACGCCGTCGACGCGCGCGGCACGCTAAACTAGCCGCACCTCTTCCATCGCGCGCGGCCTTGCAAGGTCGCGGCGCAATCGCCATGGCTGTCTCGCGGGACGACGCGTTGAACGTTCTCGGTGGCCCGCTCGCGGCCTGCGGCAACGACCCCGTCACCGGATTCTTCCGCAACGGCTGCTGCGATACAGGCCCCGACGACACGGGGATGCACACCGTGTGCGCGGTGATGACCGATGCCTTCCTCGTCTACTCGCGCCTGTCGGGCAACGACCTGTCCACACCACGGCCGGAATACGGCTTCGCGGGACTGCGCGCGGGCGACCGCTGGTGCCTGTGCGTGGGACGCTGGCGCGAGGCGCTCGACGCGGGCGTGGCGCCGCCCGTGGTGCTTGCGTCCACCCACGAGGAAGCGCTCGCGGTCGTCACCCTCGACGACCTCGAGCGGCACGCCGCCGCGCCGTGACGAGCCACCGGCCGTGACCAACCACAAGGGGACAAGCAGGCATGGACAACAGGATCGGTGAGGGGCGTATCGCCGGCGCCGGGCGTGGTGCCGCGTGGTGGGCAGGCGGATGGCGTCTCTTCGCCTCCAACGTGTTCACCTGGATCGGGATCATCGTCGTCTACTACGTGATCTCGATCGTGCTCAACATCATTCCGGTGATCGGCAGCGTCGCGCAGGCGCTGCTCACGCCGGTGTTCATGGGCGGCATCATGCTCGGCTGCCGCTCGATCGAGCGCGACGGCACGCTGCGGGTGGCGCACCTCTTCGAAGGATTCCAGAGCGCGCACTTCGTGCAGCTCATGATCATCGGGGCCGTCAACATCGGATTCTTCGTCGCGTTGTTCCTGCTCGGCGCCGCCGGCGTGTTCGGCACCGTGGGCCTCGCGGCCCTGGCCAGTCCCGGCGTGGATCCCACCGATGCGTTCGCCGGCGTGCTCACGGCGATGCCCGCGTCCGCCCTTCTCGTCGCCCTCCTGATGCTCGTGCTCGTGGCCGTGTTCGCGATGCTCAACTGGTTCGCGCCGGCGCAGGTCGCCTTGCGGGGGGTGGGCGCGTGGGAGGCGATGAAGCGCTCCCTCTTCGCATGCCTGCGCAACTGGCTGCCGTTCCTGGTCTATGGCCTCATCGCGCTCGCGGTGATGGCGGTGTTCGGGCTCGTGATCGTGGCCGGCGCATTCGCCTTCTTCGCCTCCGCGTTCACCGGCAGCGACATGGGACTCGGCGCGATGATGTTCGGTTTCATCCTGCTGGGCATCCTGTGCGCGCTCGCGGGATTCATCATCGGGCCGATCATGTTCGGCTCGGGCTACGCGTCGTATGTCGATGTGTTCGA
>CAZUGY010000176.1:0-6176 GCA_964620265.1 uncultured Alcaligenaceae bacterium | reverse complement strand
GCAACGCAAGGCGGCGGATGTCGTGAGGCGGCGGCGGCCGTGAGCGGGGAAACGCCAGAGCGAGATCATGCTGACGAGTTCCGCGCACACGATCACGATTAGCCGCTCGAGGCTCGATAGCTCTGCGGATCGCACTGACGCAGCTTACGGCTTGCATGCCGTCGTCGGACATCTCGTTCTCTCCTTGCGGTTTGACGGCTTCCTCGAGCATCTCATTCAGCGTCTGCAATCGGGCCGATAGGAGGCGTTACCGGAGGGAGCTATAGGGCGGTAGGCAACGCGCGCTCGAAACGGTCAATCCATGTCCCCTGCCGAACTTGGCACTCCCACACCTCAAAGACAGTCCAGCCGATCTTTCTGAGCGCAACCTTCTTGCGTCGATCACGCTCCCGGTTCTGCTCGAGCTTCCGTTCCCACCAGTCCATATTGGTCTTGGATCTGATCCGCCCGTGGCGGCACCTGTGCGAGTGCCAGAAGCAGCCATGCACGAAGATAACGGTTCGGTATCGAGGTAGAACGATGTCGGGTGTGCCCGGCAATCGCGCATCGTGGAGCCGAAACCGATATCCGCGCGCGTGAAGCAGCTTTCGCACCGCAACCTCTGGCGCGGTATCCTTGCGCCGAACTGCCTGCATCAACGTCTTGCGTGCGGCAGCCGGTCGGGGAGAGGGCGAGGATGCTGGGTCCATCAATTCTGTGCCGGACGATGTCGATGCCTACAACGAAGGGTCGGTCGTCCGAAGCTTGGCAATATCACTCGCGGAGCGACAGCCACTCGAAGGTCGCGTGCTGGACGATGCTCTTCGACTTGCTGAGGGAGTGCGATGTCTTCAGGCGGCACTGCGGCGAAGGCAAGATTGGCTTCAAGGTCAATTATGTACTGGCCGGGAAGCCGCAGAAGACGCTCGATCTCGTCATCTGTCGTGCCTCCAGTGACCCTTCAACGCGCAGCGGCCGAACCTTCTCCGATCTGGTGCAGGCGTATGGGGTTCAACTGACTGCCGACGAAGCACAACTGTTGGCGACATTGCCGATGATGCACGAGGAGCAGCGGGACGACATGTCAGAAGCGTTGATTGCCGTCGAAGCCAAAGCCTGCATGACGGAGCACGGGAAATCACTCCCGCGCCTTTTCGCAGAAATTCTGGCGACCGGATTTCTTGCAAAGTACGGAGCACAAGTGCCCATCACTGCTACCTACAATCTCGTCAACGCTGCGCCGACATTCAAGACGCCAAGCAATGGGCGTGTGAACGTACATCGCCAACCGCAGGATGCCTGGTCAGTGGTCGAGATGATCCGGGAAGCGATCCCCACGACTAATGCTTTTCAGTACGGCTATGACGCGATCGGCGTGACAGTCATCAGTTGCGCCAATGACAACTCACCCGTTGTCTTGATCGACGGACCACCGGCGCCGGCCAGTACGAATCATCACCACTACGAGCGGATGATTCGCAGTCTGTGCTCGGCGTATCGTAATGGTCCGGGGAAAACGATGTGAGATAGTCCGCTACCGTGCTTCGACAACCGCCAGGTGTTGGTCCACCGCGTCGATGAAGCCTTCGGCGAATCGCAGCGTCGCCACCCGCGTTCGTCCACGGAAGCCCGCGGTTGCCTTTGCGGACAAGGGCGCGGTCGGGAATTCGAGGAACTCGTGCAAATGCACGGGGCGTGCCCCGATCGGATCGACCGATATCTCGACAGCACGGCGGTGCGTGCCGTCGAAACGGGCGGCAAGTGGCATCTTTCCCGCCCGCGGATATTCTCGATCCCGGGCCGCGTTGTATGTGCCAGGCTTCGCAAGCCGTTGTCCGATCCATTTGGCCACTGGGACAGACACGGCACTACCCACAAGCCCCCAACGGCTGGAGGAACGTCCAACTTGCTCCGCCGGACGTGTCCAATCTGGCTCGAATCCTTGCAGACGTTCTGCGTCACGTAGATCCGGCTTCACGATCTCGCCGGACGGCAGCAGGATGGCCGGCGGAGACGGGATGCCGATTGTCGAGCCATTCTTGAGCGTTGGGACCGCGTCGGGCGCCCATCCCAAGCCGCCACGTCCCTCGGTCCAATAGAACCCGTGAGCAATCTGCCCGATTTGTGTTTTAGGTCGCGTCACCGGATTGTCATCGACGAGTAAGACGTCGGACGGATTTCCCTCGAGCGACGCGACTAGGATCACCCGCTGACGACGTTGTGGAAGCCCGAACGAGAAAGTGTCGACCACGCGATATGCCCACCTGTAGCCGAGCGCCTCCAAGTGTGCGATGACATCCCGGATCGCGGCGCCTCCTTTCAACTGCAGCATGAAAGGTACGTTCTCGAGGACAACCCACGGGATGTCCGCAGCTTCGAGGAGACGGAATACTTCGTGGATGAGCCCGGATCGCTCACCGGCCAGGCCTTTGGTTTGGCCCGCCTGGCTCAAATCCTGGCACGGGAAGCCAGCACATAACACCTCGGTTCCCGAAGGCAGTCGCGCGAGGTTTCTTATGTCGTCATCGAGTGGCACATCGGGGAATCGATGGGACAGGACCGCGCGGGCAGTAGGCAGGATTTCGCATAGACCGACCGGCTGATGTCCGGCCTGAGACATCCCTCTCTCTAGTCCGCCAATCCCAGCGAAAGCACCGTACGTCTTCATGAACCTGGTCATTTCATCGAACGATCGTTCGATGACGATCTCATATCGAATGCGCGGTGTCAACTCGGCCGAATGGCCTATAGCTACCGTCGAAACGACGGACGCCTTCCATCAACCTCAATCCCAACTCAACGCCCCCCCCGTCTGATACTCGATCACCCGCGTCTCGAAGAAGTTCTTCTCCTTCTTGAGATCGATCATCTCCGCCATCCACGGAAACGGGTTGTCCGCCTTCTCGAACAACGCATCCAACCCGATCTGCTGGCACCTGCGATTCGCAATAAACCGCAAATACTCCTTGAACATCGGCGCATTCAAGCCCAGCACCCCCCGCGGCATCGTGTCCTCCGCGTACTTGTACTCGAGCTCCACCCCTTGCTTCATCAGCTCCGCGATCTCCGCCTTGAACTCATTCGTCCAAAGATGCGGATTCTCGAGCTTGATCGTATTGACCAGATCGATCCCGAACGAGCAATGCATCGACTCGTCGCGCAGGATGTACTGATACTGCTCCGACGCGCCGGTCATCTTGTTCTGCCGGCCCATGGCCAGGATCTGCACGAAGCCCACGTAGAAGAAGAGGCCTTCCATGATGCAGCTGAACACGATCAGGCTCTTCAGGAGCTGCTGGTCGGACTCGGGCGTGCCGGTCTTGAAGTTCGGATCGGTCAGCACGTTGATGAACGGGATCAGGAAGTCGTCCTTGTCCTTGATGGACTTGATCTCGTGGTACGCGTTGAAGATCTCGGCTTCGTTGAGCCCCAGGCTCTCCGTGATGTACTGGTAGGCGTGCGTGTGGATCGCTTCCTCGAACGCTTGGCGCAGCAGATACTGCCGGCACTCGGGTGCGGTGATGTGGCGATAGGTGCCGAGCACGATGTTGTTGGCGGCGAGCGAGTCGGCCGTTACGAAGAAGCCGAGATTACGCTTGACGATGAGGCGCTCGTCGTCGGTCAGGCCGTTGGGGTTCTTCCACAGCTCGATGTCGCGCTGCATGTTGATCTCCTGCGGCATCCAGTGATTGGCGCAGCCGGAGAGATACTTCTCCCATGCCCACTTGTACTTGAACGGCACGAGCTGGTTGACGTCGGCCGACCCGTTGATCACGCGCTTGTCTTCGAGGCGCACGCGATGGAAGTTCTCGGGCTCGGCTTCCTTCTCGACGTCCAGGTCCTGCACGGGCTCGTGCGAGAGCGCGCCGGCGCCGATGCTGCCGAGCACCTGGGCGCGGATCGTCTCCGGCGTGCTGGGCTTCAAGCCGGGGAGGGTGGCGGGAACGTCGTCGTCGAAATTCAGCATGGCTTTGAAATCTCCGAAAGCTTGTTCTTATGTGGAAGCGCCGGAGGGCGTGGTGGTTACCCTCCGGCGGCCCCGTGTTGCTGCTGCTAGTGCATTTCCTTCAAACGCTCGTACAGGAACTCGGGCGCGAAATCGACGCCGTCCTGCCAGGCGATCGATGCGAGTCCATAGTCGAGATAGAACGCGCCGAAGCGCTCGCGGTCACGCAACGGCGTGCGTTGCTCGCCGTGCAATTCGTCCACGAGATCCACGACACCTTTGCGGCCATCGTTGAACTCGAGCCACACCTTGTAATCCCCGAGATAGCATGCGTCCACGACATGCCGGGGCACCGACTCGTAGCGAGACAAAGCGACCTTCCTTTCGCGCTGTGGGCAAGGGATGCTGCGCGTACCGATGCCGAAGTCGGCCCGGGAAAGAGGAGTGCGCAAAAACGATGCTTCGCGCACTTCCCGGATCAACGCAATGCTTCGGAAGCGTCGAGGCGTTGCCGCCTCGGGCTTTCGAACCGGCGATGCTCCGCCGGCTTTCCGGTACCGCCGTTCCCTCGCGTCCATCGCGAGAATGTCGCTCTCGCGTTCCTGTCTGGGTGTCGCGGGGCCGTGCTCTTCGCCTTCGGGTGCCGCGTGGCCTTTGCCTTGCTCAGGCCACGCTGTCGCGCCTCGAGGTGACCGAATCCTTTCTATCTACTGACACGCCTCGCACGTGGGGTCGTCGATCGCGCAGAACTTGGGTGCGATCTCGTCGACCACCGCCGCCTTGCCCGAAGCGGCCGCGGAAGCGTTGCCGGCAGCGGCGATGCCGCCACCACTGCCCATGTTGGCCGAGACGGCATTGAGCTCGCCGCCACGACCGGTGGACTTCTCGGCGGACGTCGCCGCCAGCGTGCGCAGGTAATACGTGGTCTTGAGTCCCCGTACCCACGCGAGCTTGTACGTCTCGTCGAGCTTCTTGCCCGAAGCCCCCGCCATGTAGATGTTGAGGCTCTGTGCCTGGTCGATCCACTTTTGCCGCCGCGCACCGGCCTCGATGATCCACTTGGTGTCGACCTCGAACGCGGTGCCATAGAGCGCGCGCATCTCGGCCGGCACGCGATCGATCTTGGCGAGCGAGCCGTCGAAGTACTTGAGGTCGGAGACCATGACCTCGTCCCACTGTCCGATCTCCTTCAGGTCGCGCACGAGCTGCTCGTTCACGACCGTGAACTCGCCCGAGAGATTCGACTTCACGTAGATGTTCTGGTACTCGGGCTCGATCGACGCGGCCACGCCGATGATGTTGGAGATCGTGGCGGTGGGTGCTATGGCCACGCAGTTGGAATTGCGCATGCCGTATTGCTTGATGCGCTCGCGCAGTGACGTCCAGTCCATGGCCGAGGACGTATCCACTTCGACGTAGCCGCCGCGTTCTTCCTTCAGCAACGCCAGCGAGTCCTGCGGGAGGATGCCGCGATCCCACAGCGACCCCTTGTACGACGAATAGCGGCCGCGCTCCTCGGCGAGCTCGGTGGAGGCGAGGTAGGCGTAGTAGCACACCGCTTCCATCGAGCGGTCGGCGAACTCCACGGCATCGTTGGATGCATAGGGCGTGCGCGTGAGGTGCAGGCAGTCCTGGAAGCCCATGATGCCGAGCCCCACCGGCCGGTGCTTCAGGTTGCTGTCGCGCGCCTTCTTGACGGCGTAGTAGTTGATGTCGATCACGTTGTCGAGCATGCGCATCGCGGTGCGGATGGTGACTTGCAGCTTGTCGTGATCGAGCACCCAGCCACTGTCCACCTGCTTCATGTGCGCAAGCATGTTCACCGAGCCCAGGTTGCACACGGCGATCTCGGTCTCGCTCGTATTGAGCGTGATCTCGGTGCACAGGTTGCTGCTGTGCACGGTGCCCACGTGCGACTGTGGCGAGCGCACGTTGCACGCATCCTTGAACGTGATCCACGGATGCCCCGTTTCGAAAAGCATCGAGAGCATCTTGCGCCAGAGCTGCACGGCGGGGATCTTCTTGAAGAGCTTGAGCTCGCCACGGGCGATCTTGTCCTCGTAGCGCTTGTAGGCTTCCTCGAAGTCGTGGCCCCACTTGTCGTGGAGGTCGGGCACGTCGGAGGGCGAGAAGAGCGTCCAGTCGCCGCCTTCCATCACGCGCTTCATGAACAGATCCGGAATCCAGTTCGCGGTATTCATGTCGTGCGTGCGGCGGCGGTCGTCGCCGGTGTTCTTGCGCAGCTCGAGGA
>CAZUGY010000175.1:0-6384 GCA_964620265.1 uncultured Alcaligenaceae bacterium | reverse complement strand
TCCTGCCGGTAGAAGCGCGCGAACTGGGCGTAGACCTCCGGGTACTCGTGGCGCAGCAGGCCAGGGTCCACGAAGAACACCTCGGAGAGCACCGCGAAGAACTCCGCCGGGCTCTCCGCCGCATACGGATCGATCGCGGTGCGGGCGTCGCGCGCCACCTTCGCCGCGAAGTCGTCGAAGGCGCGCTGCAGCGTGCGCCGCCACACGTTGGGCGGCATCTCGCGCGGCAACGGCGGACAGCCGTTGGCGGTGCCGCTGCGCATGTCGACCTTGTGCGCGAACTCGTGGATCGCGAGGTTCATGCCGGCGGCGTCCCAGTCCTGGCTCGCCACCACGTCGGCCCACGACAGGATCACCGGCCCGCCCTCCATCGCCTCGCCCGCGAGCGGGCCGTCGTTGACGTGCACGACACCGGCTTCGTCCTCCCACTCCCAGCCGGGCACGAATTCGTCGGGGTACACCACCACGCTCTCCCAGCCGTCGTAGTAGGCGAGGTCGAGGTTCAGCACCAGCACGCAGGCCTGCAAGGCGATGACCACGCGCTGGATCGGCGTGACCTCGTGACCGCCCGCGCCCACGATGCTCTTGGCATCGAGGAAGAGCACGACCTTCTCGCGCAGGCGCGCGAGCTCGTCGTCGCGGTAGATCGCGAGGAAGGGCAGCGACGCGAGCGCCGTGCGCCACATCGCGTCGGGGATCGCCAGCGAGCGCAGCGTCCGCCGCCGGCGCCAGCGACGAAGGGAATCGAACATGCGGGGCGGGACTTACCTGGTGTCGGAGGGGGCCGTGGTGTCGTCGGCGTCGAAGAGCGAGCGCGTGGCGATCTTGCGCTGCGTGTCCTCGATCTCCGGCGCGGTCTCCACGTCGCGCAACTGGCGCGAGATCGCGCGGCTGCGCACGCCGGTCTCGTCGAGCGTGCGGCTCGCCTGGTCCACCTTGTCCTTGGCGCGGGCGATGTGGTCGCCGAGCTTCGCGAACTCGGTCTTGACCGCGCCGAGCACGCGCCACACCTCGTTGGATCGCTGCTCGATGGCGAGCGTGCGGAAGCCGAGCTGCAGGCTGTTGAGAAGCGCCAGGAAGTTGGTGGGGCCGACGAGCGTCACGCGATGCTCGCGCTGCAGCGATTCCGCAAACCCCGGACGCGCCATCATCTCCGCATACAGGCCCTCGGTGGGCACGAAGAGCACCGCGAAATCGGTGGTGAACGGGGGCGACACGTACTTCGCGCGGATCGCCTTCGCCTCGGCCTTGAGCCGCTCGGCGAGCGTCTTGCGCGCGACGTCGGCCGCCGGCATGTCGGCGCGATCGAGGGCGTCCTGCAGGCGCTGCCATTCGTCGAGCGGAAACTTGGCGTCGACCGGCAGCCAGCAGGGCTGCGCATCGCTGCCGCGGCCGGGCAGGCGGATCGCGAACTCCACGCGCGCGCCGCTGCCGGGGACGGTCTCGACGTTGGTGCCGTACTGCTGGGGGGTGAGCGCTTCGGCGAGCAAGGCGGCGAGCTGCACCTCGCCCCACATGCCGCGCGTCTTCACGTTGGCGAGCACGCGCTTCAAATCCCCCACGCCCACGGCGAGCGACTGCATCTCGCCCAGGCCGCGATGCACCTGCTCGAGGCGATCGGATACGAGGCGGAAGGACTCGCCGAGACGCTGCTCGAGCGTGGCGGAGAGCTTCTCGTCGACCGTGGCGCGCATCTGCTCGAGCTTGTGCGCATTGTCGTCGCGCAGCACGTCGAGGCGGCGCTCGATCGTGCCGCGCACGGCTTCGAGGCGCTGCTCGTTGGAGAGCGTGAGCGTGGTGATCTGCTCGCCGAAGCGTCCCAGCGCGGCGCCGAGCTCGGTGCGCAGGCCCACGGCGGCCTGTCCCTGCTCCGCGCGCGTGCTGGCGAGGTCCTGGCGGATGTCGCGCTCGGCCTGCCCGAGCTGCGCGGTGACCGTCTCGAGGCGCGCGCGCAGCTCGGCCGACTCGCGGATGCCGGCGTGCAGCTCTTCCGTGCGCGAGCGCGCGAGGCCGCCCATCTTCACGAGCAGCACGATGGCCAGGACGACGATGATCGCAAGCAGCGCGAGCATCACGACGAACCAGGTCTCGTTCATGGTGCGGCGAGTCTAGCAGTTGCGCCGCCCGCGGCATCGGCCTCCGCCGTGAGCGCGAGTGTGGCGAAGGTCGCGAGCCAGTGCTCGCCGCCGTAGTCACCGCTCGCCAGGCCGTCGAGGCCTGCCGACAGGTGCAGCGCCGCGAGATGGCGCAGCGATCCGATGCGTGCGTCGCCGAACGGCAAGGCCGCGACGATGCCGCGCAGGTTCCATGCGCGCGAGAGGTTGAGGCCGTCCAGGTGCACGATGTAGCCGTCGGTGCGATCGTCCACCGTGGCCGGCACCAGGAGCGGCGCCGCCTCCGCCGTGCCCAATGCGGGGAGGAAGGCGCGCAGCCACGCATCGTAGGCGTCGAGCGCGAGCACGCGCCGCATGAGATCGGCTTCCATGAGCGCAGGCGAGAGGAAGTCGATGCCGGAGGGCTCCCATCGGACGGGCGCGTCGCGATCCTCGCCGAACCAGCGCGTGGCCGCCGCGACGCACGTGCCGGCCAGCGCATCGTGCCCGGCAGCGCGTGCCCAATCGAGCGCGAAGGCGAGGCCGAAGGCGCTGTTGGTGTGCAGGCCATGGCGCAGCGCGTAGCGCTGGCGCGGGAGATGGTCGAGATAGCGCTCGGCGATCACGGCGGCCAGCGGTGCGAGCGCGCGCCGCCACCGCGCGCCGGCATCGTCCCCGGCGCGGCCCAGCTCCTGGTCGAGCGCGAGCAGCCACGCCCAGCCATAGGTGCGCTCGAAGGCACGCGCCTGCGGCCGCGCGAAGTAGTCGCACTCCGCGGCGATATTGGCCGGCGTCAGGTGGAGGTCGAGCACGGCGTCGATCGTGGGACCGATCGAAAGCGCGGGAAACAGCCGGCGCACGCGCGCCAGCAGCCAGTGCATGTGCACGCACGAATGCCAGTCGAAGCTGCCGTAGAACGCGGGGTGCAGGTCGCGCGGCCCGCGCACGTCGGACGCGTCGCCCAGCACGTGGTCCTGCTTGGCGGGATATTCGCGCACGACGTTGGCGAGCGCCACGCGGGCGAAGGCCTCCGCCTGCTCGGCCGACAGGAGGTCGGCCGGGTGTTGCGCGTGCGGACGCACCGTCCTACCCGCGGCTCAGCAGCGCGTGGTCCGGCGCCACCAGCGTGGCCACGTGCGCGGCGGGCGCGAGCGAGCGGATCTGCATCGCGATCGCGGGGTCCGGATGCGGCACGCCATGACGATTGAGCCAGAGCGCGCGGATGCCCGCGCTCGTGGCGCCGATCACGTCGGCATGCCAGGCGTCGCCGATCATCACTGCCTCGTAGGGCTCGCACGACAGGCGCTCGAGCGCGGCGCGGAAGATGCGCGGGTCCGGCTTGGCGGCGCCGACCTCCTCGGAGGTGACGAGCGCATCGACGTGCGGCGCGAAGCCGAAGCTCGCGAGCTTCTCGGTCTGCTCGGCCACCGTGTTGTTGGTCACCACCGCCACGCGCAACCGCAGGCGCAGGTGCGCGACGAGCTCCAGCGCGCCGTCCACGGCCCTGCGGTTCGACTGGTAGAGGCGCCGGTGCAATTCGGTGGCCGCCGTCGCGTGCCGCGGATCCGCGCCGGCGAATTCGAACAGGCGCCGGTAGCGCTCCACCCGCGCGTCGGCGGCGGTGCGCGCGCCGATGGCGACCTCGTGATGCAGGAGCTCGAGCAGGCGCTGGTGCTCCGCCACGAGCGCCTCGGCCGCCACCGACTGGAGCACGACGAAGCGCTCGCGCACGCCGGTGATCGCGGCGTGCGACGCATGATGATGGTCGACGAGCGTGTCGTCGAGATCGAAGAGGACGGCCTTGATCATGACGGGCCGATGATACCGGCCCGACCGCGGGATGAGTTGCCGCTCGGTTGCGTTACGCCGCTTCGCGGCTTGCCTTCTTCCGCTCGTGCTCCTTGAGGAAGCGCTTGCGGATGCGGATCGACTTGGGCGTGACTTCCACCAGCTCGTCGTCGGCGATGAACTCCACCGCGTACTCGAGCGTGAGCTCGATCGGCGGCACCAGCCGCACGGCCTCGTCGGTGCCCGACGCGCGCACGTTGGTGAGCTGCTTGCCCTTGATCGGATTGACCACGAGGTCGTTGTCGCGGCTGTGGATGCCGATGATCATGCCCTCGTACAGCGCCTCGCCCGGCGACACGAACATGCGGCCGCGCTCCTGCAGCTTCCAGAGGGCGTAGGCGACCGCGGCGCCGTCCTCGGCGGAGACCAGCACGCCGTTGCGGCGCTCGGGGATGTCGCCCTTCACCGTGGCGTAGCTGTCGAACACGTGGCTCATCAAGCCCGTGCCGCGCGTCAGGTTCATGAACTCGCCCTGGAAGCCGATCAGGCCGCGGGCGGGAACGCGGTACTCGAGGCGCGTGCGGCCCTGGCTGTCGGATTCCATGTTGGTGAGATCCGCGCGACGCGTGCCGAGCGCTTCCATCACCGCGCCCTGGTGCTGCTCCTCGACGTCGACCGACAGGTTCTCGTAGGGCTCGCACATCTCGCCGTCGACTTCGCGCATCACCACGCGCGGACGCGACACGGCGAGTTCGAAGCCCTCGCGGCGCATGTTCTCGATGAGGATGGTCAGATGCAGCTCGCCGCGGCCGGACACGAGGAAGGCATCGGTGTCGCCCGTCTCCTCGACGCGCAGCGCCATGTTGACGAGGAGCTCCTTGTTCAGGCGGTCGCGCAGGTTGCGCGAGGTGACGAACTTGCCCTCGCGGCCGGCCAGCGGCGACGTGTTCACCTGGAAGTACATCGACAGCGTGGGCTCGTCGACGAGGATGGGCGGCAGCGCCTCGGGCGCGTCCACCGCGGCGAGCGTGGTGCCGATCGAAAGTTCGTCCACGCCGGTCACGAGCACGATGTCGCCGGCGCGCGCATTGGTGATCGGGGCGCGCTCCATGCCGGAGAAGCCCAGCACCTGCACGACCTTGGCCTTCTTGACGGTCTCGCCGGCCTTGAGCGGGCCGTTCATCACGGCGACTTCCTGGCCGGGGGCGAGCTTGCCGCGACGGATGCGGCCGATGCCCAGGCGTCCGAGGTAGCTCGAATAGTCGAGCGCGCTCACCTGGAACTGCAGGGGACCGTCGGGATCGCCGACCGGCTCGGGGACGGATGCCAGGATCGTTTCGAAGAGCGGGCGCATCGAGGGATCGGCACCCGGCCCGTTCTTGGCTTCGGCCACGTCGAGCGAGGCCCAGCCGTTCAGCGCCGAGGCGTAGACGACCGGGAAGTCGAGCTGGTCGTCGTTGGCGCCCAGCTTGTCGAAAAGATCGAAGGTGGCGTTGACCACCCATTCCGGACGCGCGCCCGGACGGTCGACCTTGTTCACCACCACGATGGGCTTGAGGCCCTGCTGCAGCGCCTTCATCGTGACGAAGCGCGTCTGCGGCATGGGGCCTTCGACCGCATCCACGAGCAGCAACACGCCGTCGACCATGCCGAGCACGCGCTCGACCTCGCCGCCGAAATCGGCGTGGCCCGGGGTATCCACGATGTTGATGTGGTGGCCCGAATACTCGATGGAGCAGTTCTTGGCGAGGATCGTGATGCCGCGCTCGCGCTCGATGTCGTTGCTGTCCATCATCCGTTCGGCCACGTGCTGGTGCTTGGCGAAGGTGCCGGCCTGCACGAGCAGCTTGTCGACGAGCGTGGTCTTGCCGTGGTCGACGTGGGCGATGATGGCGATATTGCGAAGGTCGCCGCGGGTGGGCTTCATGGTGTGTCCGGAAATGGTGGTTTGCCGCGATGCAGCAAAATCGTGGGATTGTACAATGCAAAGGCCGGGCCACGCTACACAATATTTTGAGAAATCCAAGACTTAGGCTATACTTGGGATCTCGGGCGGCCGTTCCGGTCACCGCCCACCAAGAGCGCCGGGTTCAGGGCCGCAAGGCCCGAAACAACAGCGCCTCTCCCCAGCAACGTCTTGTCTACGCTGCCTGGACCGGAAGCCGCGCAACGCGGTAGGCCGCGCCAGGAGTGATTCACATGAGTGCCACGAGCTTTTCCGAGCTCGGCCTCCGTCCCGAGCTTTTGCGGGCGGTGACCGAATCCGGCTATACCAGCCCCACGCCCATCCAGGCCCAGGCCATTCCCGTCATCCTCGACGGCAAGGACGTCATGGGCGGCGCCCAGACGGGCACCGGCAAGACGGCAGGCTTTGCCCTGCCGATCCTGCATCGCCTGCTGCCGCACGCCAACGCGAGCCCCTCCCCCGCGCGTCATCCCGTGCGCGCCCTGATCCTCGCCCCCACCCGCGAGCTCGCGATCCAGGTCGAAGAGGCGGTCAAGG
>CAZUGY010000174.1:2123-6643 GCA_964620265.1 uncultured Alcaligenaceae bacterium | reverse complement strand
CGCAGGGGGGTGACCGTCTCCTTGGAGCCGGGGCTCAGGAACGCGTATGCACCATCGAAGTCCCCCTTGATCAGGAGGTCCCAGCGGGCCACCGCCCGCTGCCTCACCAGGGCCTGCTTGCCCTCGGGCGTGGTGGGGGCGACCGCCACGGCGGG
This sequence comes from uncultured Alcaligenaceae bacterium, assembly GCA_964620265.1. Lineage (GTDB taxonomy): Bacteria > Pseudomonadota > Gammaproteobacteria > Burkholderiales > Casimicrobiaceae > VBCG01. The sequence goes on along the minus strand of CAZUGY010000174.1, from coordinate 6,488 downwards.
GACCGCCTGCGGGGCGTTTCCGGCGGGTACGCCTGCGCACGCCGCCAATCCTGCCAAGGCAACTGTCGCCACAACCCGACATGACTGTCGGGTAACAGCGACGGGAATCGGGAAAAACGAGGCAAACCGCGAAAATCTGCTGAAAACCATCAATCTGCAAATGCCTTCCATGGGGGTTGTCCAGCAGGGAAACTGCATGTGGACGACCGGGCCAGACGATGGCCCGGCGGGACTATATAGAAGCGCCAGGGGGGTGTCAATGAAAAGCGGGGGCCCCCTGCCCTCGTCGAGGCAGGGCGGAACCCGCCGCGCAACACCGCTAGGGAGGCGACGCGGCGCCCGGAGGCGGCGACTGGTCGGGCGAGCCAACGCCACGCGGCATGATCACCTGCGCAGGCGCGTTCGGCGACGGCGGCAGCAGGGGCTGCGAGGTCAGCGGCGCAAACGCGGGATTGATCGCGGTGTCCGGGAAGATCGGGCCGATCAAGGGCCGCATGATCGGGACCAGCGCATCCATGTTCTCCATCCGGCGGCGCATCTCCTGCACCACCCCGGCGATGTCGACCTGATTCTCGACCACCCGCGGCGTGATGAAGAGGACGAGCTCGGTGCGGTTGTTCTTCAGGTTCTGCTGGCCGAAGAGGCCACCGATGATGGGGATGCGCGACAGCAGGGGCAGGCCCGAGGACGAGTTCTGGCGGCCTTCGCTGATGAGCCCGCCCATCACCATCGTCTGGCCGCTCGGCACGGCGACATAGGTCTGGATGGAACGGGTGTTGATGGGCGGCGCGCAGCCGTCCCCGTCGCAGGTGCCCGGCACGCTCACCTCTGCCTGGACTTCGAGCGAGACGAGTCCTCCGGCATTGATGTGCGGGATGACCTGGAGCAGGACACCCGTGTCGATGTATTGCGAGGTCGTGACGACGATGTTGTCGGTGCCGCCCAGGTTGCTCTGCTGGCTGATCGGAATGCGGTCGCCCGACTTGATGGTGGCCTTCTGGTTGTCGAGCGCCGCGACCTGGGGATTGGCCACGATCTTGGTGCTGCCGTAGGTGTCCAGCAGGTTGAGCGCCGCCTGGACGCCGCCGGGGAAGTTCGAGTTGTTGATGATGTAGGTGAATCCCTTCACCAGTGAGGCCGCCGGCGTGTCGCCCGCGGCGGGCAGGGCGGGATTGCGGTTGCTGGTGATCACGGATCCGCTCAGCAGGCCGCCGGAGCCACGGCCGGACGGAGCGCCTCCCTTGAAGAGCCACTCCACGCCGAAATCGACTTCGTCCTGGAGCGCGATCTGCGCGATCGTCACGTCGATCACCACCTGCCGCTGCGGCACGTCGAGCTTGCGCAGGGCCTGCTCGATCACGGCATATTCGGCGGCGGTGGCCACGAACAGCAGTGTGTTGGCGTCCTTGTCGGCGACCACCTGCAGGTTGCGCACGATGCCCGAGCCCGGCGTACTCCCGGCGACCTGGTTCACGACGGCCTGCGCGGGCGTGGGCGGAGGCGTGGCCGGCGTGGTGCCGAGCTGCGCCTGGAACTGCGGCGGATTGACGATCGTGCCGGCCGGCGTCCCCGGCGCGAGCGTCGGTGCCGACGCCGGCGCCGGTTGCGTGACGCGTCCGGTGAAGGCCTGCTGCAGGAGCGGGCCGAGTCGCTCGGCGCGGGAGTTCTGCAGGTTGTACACGAAGAACTGCAACCCGCCCCCCACGTCGCTGCTGCGGTCGAGGCGGTCGATCCACTTCTTCACCTCGTCGAGGTACGACGGCTGCGGGGTGACCACCAGGATCGCATTCATGCGCTCGATCGGCACGATCTTGAGGATGCCGGTCAGCGGGCTCGTGTTGCGGTCGCCCACGATCTTCTCCAGCTCCTTCATCACTTCCTTGACGTCGGAGTTGGTGAGCGTGAACACGCCCGCCGACATGCCCGCCATCCAGTCGATGTCGAACATGTCGATCGTGTCCATCAGGTGCCGCAGCTCGCGCTCGGTGCCGGCGAGCACGAGCATGTTGCGCAGCTCGTCGGGACGCACCGCCTGCGCATCGCGCGCGAACGGCTCGAGGATGCGCATCATCTCGCGCACGCCCACGTACTTGAGCGGAACGATCTGCACCGAGAAACCCGACGGCAGCGCGCGCGAGGAGTTGCCGAGCTGGGGCGTGATGTTGCCGCGTACCGCGGCGGCCTGCGGCAGGATCTGGTACATCCCGCCGCTTTTCACCATGGTCGCGCCGTTCATGCGCAGCAGCGTCTCCAGCGTGGCGGGCAACGACTCGCGCGGAATGCCGGACGACGTGCGCAGCGTGACGGTGCCGCCCACGGCGGGGTCGATGGTGTACGTCTCGTTCAGGACCTCGCCCAGGATCGTGCGCACGACCTCGCGCAGCTCCGCCGCCTCGAAATTGAGCACCATCGACCCGCCGGTCACGGCCGTGACGGTGCCGGGCGGGAGCCCGCCTCCGGGCTGCTGGCCACGCACGACCACGCCGGTGCCCTTGTAGATGTGGGCACTCGAGGAGGGGGCCGAGCCCACGCGGCTCGCGGCTTCCTGTATTTCCGGCGACACTTGCGACGAGCCCGGTGCCATCGTCCGCTCGACCGGCGTCACCGGATACGGGTCGCCCGGCATGCGCGGTGGCGGTGTCTGGCAGGCCACGAGCGACAGGGCGATCGCGCCCGCCGTGGCACGGCGGAAGAAGGTGGGCAGGGATGACGTCATTGTTGTTGTCGTGGGGGCGCGCTTAAGGCCGAGGGACAACGGCATCCCCTCGCAGCCCGGGTGCACCCCGGCCGGAGATTATCGCAAGTGGGTGATCCGGTCAGCGGCGTGGCTGCTGGTAGCGCTGGTACAGCTGCTGCCAGCGCGGGTCGTTGGTGCCCATGTCGCCCTGCGGGACGGGCGGCCTCGTGGGGGCCTGGATGGGCGCACTCGCGCCGGGTTGCGGCGGCGCGGTGCCGGGCGCCTGGCCTTGCGCCGCCAGCTCGGCCGCGCGCGCCTGGCGCCGGCGCTCGGCCAGGACCTCGGCCACGTCCCGGGGCGCGGCAGCGCCGCCCGCGGCGGCGTTGGCGGCGGCGACGTTGGCGGGGTTGTTGGCGGTGGCGGTGACCGGGCCACGATTGGCGCCGGGCATCACGGGCTGGATGGTGGTCTTGGGACCGGCCGCAACCTTGAGCATGAGCTCCTCGCTCTCCTCGCCCAGCGTGAGGCGCACGCGATCGGGCTTGATCTCGGCCACGATCATCCCGTTGAGGTTCTCGCCCTGGCGCACCTTGCGCGACTTGCCGCCCGGGGATTCGCGCAGGAAGGCCATGACGACGTTGTCGATCATCATCGTGCCCGAGAGTGCGAACTGCCCCTTCTGCATCTTAGGCTTGGCGGTCTCTGCCACCGCGGCGGCGGGGGGCGCCGGCCGGCGCGTGGGATTGAACAGGGTGCGGTCGACGACGTCGGTCTTCGCGGCAGCGGATGCGCCGGCGGGATACTCGGGCAGCAGGGCAAGCGAATAGGGCTGCGCCGCGGGAGCCGGGGTGGCCTCGGGCGTGCCCGCCTGCGCTCGCGCGGACCACTGCCACGCGCCTGCGGCGACGACCACGGCGAGCAGCGCGAGCCAGAGGACGGGGCTGCGCAGCGCGGAAGGGGACGTGCCCATGCGATCGATCTCCTTCACTTGGCCGCGCCGGACGCGGGCGCTGCCGGGGCGGGACGCGCCGGCTCCGGATAGGCGAGCGCCGAGACGTCCATCTGGACGTTGTTCTCCGGCTCCTGTCCCGGGGCCGGCTTGAAGCCGCGAAACGCGTTGAGCGGACGAACGGACAAATTATCGACGATCAGGTAAGGCATGTGCGTATCGAGCGCCTGCAGGATCTTCGCGAGTGCGGGCGTGGTCGCGAAGAACTGGACATTGACCGTGAGCTGCCGGAAGGCGCCCTCGTCACGCGGGCCGGGATTCTGGCTCGTCGTGATGCGCCCGCCGTTGCTCTCGATGGCGTTGCGCACCAGGTCCGCCAGCTCGGCGCTCGCGAGGTTGGGCGCCGTGTTCTTGAGATAGAACCGGCGGCCGTCCTTCTCCTTCAGAACCTCGAGGGCCCGGCGAAGTTCCGGAGCCTGGCCGGCCACGCGCTGATAACGCTGGAGCCGGTCGGACAGGTCGTCGATCGCACCGCTGTAGTGGCGGTGGAGCAGGATGATGGGTCCGAGGATCACGGCGAGCACGAGCACCACCGCAAGCACGAGCAGGGCCACCGCGAGGATGCGCTGGCGGTCGGGGGACAGGCGCGCGGCGAACGCGGGGGTCATGGACGGGCCTCGCGATGGATGGTACCGCCCGGTGGTGCGGCGCCGGGGCCGGGCGTGGCTGCGGGCGTGGC
>CAZUGY010000174.1:0-2023 GCA_964620265.1 uncultured Alcaligenaceae bacterium | reverse complement strand
GCCGGTGGCCGGTGCCGTGGCAGGTGCGTTGCCCGCCGCCGGGGTGGCGGGGGCCGTGGGAGCGGCGGTAGGGGTCGTGGGCGTCCCCGCGCCCGCCGCGGCCGGCGCCGCGTTGCCGGGGGGCGCTGGGGTTCCGGCTGCGTCGACCGCGACGATCGTGGGCGATGGGGCCGGTCGCCGCTGCAACTGCGCGCCCAGGTCGAAGATCTCGCCCGGACCCGGCTGGATCTTGGTGGTGGGGCCGCGCTGCGCGGCCTGCATGAACATCTGCGTCTCCTCGAGGAGTCCCACCAGCTTGCCGGCGTTGGCCGTCTCGCCGCGCAGCATGATCTCGCGCTGCGTGTCCTTGCCCTTGGGCAGCGTCTTGATCTCGAACTGGGTGAGCCAGGTGTCGTCGGGCAAGACCTTGCTCACGGTGTCCACGACCGCCAGCGCCCCCGGAAAGGCGTACTTGCGCTCGAGGGCGAAGTTGTAGTCGTTGACCTTGGCATTGACCTCCGCGCGCAGCGTCTCCGAGATCGCGGCGCGCGCGCGCGCCTCGTCGACCGCGCGCCCGAGCGCGATGGCCTCTTCCCGCTCCTGCCACAGCGGTATCACGACGGCCGCCAGGAGCGCCGCGGCGATCGCCACGAGCGGCACCCACAACTGCCAGCGCCGCCACAGCGCGCGCGACGTCCGCGCGTCCATCGGCAGGAGGTTGAGCCGCGACCGGGCGGCCTGCGCAGGCGGCTCCGGAACCACCGCCACCACCTGCGCACCCCATGCGGCGAGGTGGCGCAGCAGCGGATCGACGGTCGTGCGCCGGGCGGTGGCGAGGTCGACGGTGATCGTTCCACGGGCCGGCGCGCGGTCGACGACCACGGCATCGAAATGGAGCTCCTGGGGCTTGAAGGGCGTGTGCCGATCGAGGTCGTAGGCCAGCGCCTGGCGCAGGTTCTCCTCGACGGCCGCCGGCAGGCTCAGGCGCCGGCGCAGCACGTCGCCGGAGCCGAGGCTCAGCACCACGCGCGCGCCCTGCGCCCGGTCGCGGCCCTGCGCGAGCGCGGCGCGCCCTTCGGCGGCATGCGCATCCGGATCGGCGCCGAGCGCGATCGTGGCCACGGGCCGCATGACGGGAATGCCCGCCTCCACGGCGGGCTGCCACAGCGTGGCGTGGTCGCCGGCGAAGGCCACGACCGGACGCATCCGCCGGCGCGCGACGGCCGTGCGCAGCGCCTGCGGCAACAGCGGATCGAGCTGGCCGCGCCACCACTGCCAGAAGTCGGCCAGGCCGAGTCCGCGCGCGGCGCCGCGCAGGCGCGCGGCACGCGAAGGCAGGGTGAGGTCACGTTCGGCCATGATGGGTGTATCGCTATTGCTTGACGGTGCTGGCAGCGGTGGTGGTGCCGGAAGCGGCATCGGTGAGCACCGGCATCGGGGCCGTGCTGCCGTCCTGCCACAGGAGCACGAGAAGCGGACGGCGGGGGTCGCCCGAGGGGCGCACGACCGCTTCGCGGGCGAAGGTTACACCATCGGCGGCCGTGGCCACGGCGCGGATGCGCCACACCGGAACGGCACCGGCGACATAGCCCGCCGCAGGCGGGAAGCCCGGGGCGCGCACGCCGGCAGCGAGCGCATCGGCCCGCTGCGCGAGATAGGCGTCGACCTGCGCCGGCGTGACGTTGGGGATGGCGAGCAGCACGTCGCGGGAGGCCACGAGCGAGTTGATGCCCGGCTGGCGCGACTGCACGGTCAGCGTGTCAGCCACGCGCGAGTAGAGCGCCGGCGTGACGCCGAGCACGCGCGAGAGCTCGCTCACCGTCTCGAACGGCGCATTGGCGGGCTTGTAGTTCAGTCCCGCCGCGCGGTAGTCGGCCGCTTCGGCGCCGTTGGGGCGGCTCATGTCGTCGGCATCCTTCCAGTCCTGGATCGCCGCGACGATCCGCGTGGCCGTCTCGCGATCGACGCCGCCCACGTTCTCGAGGAGGCCGCGCAGCAGCGCCTCGGGCGCGTTGTTGAGGTCGATGCGCGCGGATTCGTCGAC
>CAZUGY010000173.1:0-6654 GCA_964620265.1 uncultured Alcaligenaceae bacterium | reverse complement strand
GCGAGTATGCCTTCCGCGACGGCGCGTTCGTCGATGTCTACACGATGGCGCGCCTGCGCCGCGCGGCCGGCGGCTCCGTAGTCCAGCCTGCCACGCGCGAAGGCGATCGAAAGCCGACCCGGGCGTCGCGAAAACGCTAGCACGCCCCACGGCACCGGCAGCATCGCACCGAACATATCGAATACACGAACTTCATTGGAGCAAGGCAAATGCGAACGGCAATCGTAGGCTGGCGCGGCATGGTGGGGTCGGTCCTCATGCAGCGCATGACGGAAGAGCGGGACTTCGACCATATCGAGCCGACGTTCTTCTCCACCTCCGCGGCGGGCGGCAAGGGCCCCGACGTGGGCAAGGGCGCGACCCTCCTGCAGGACGCGGGCGACGTGGCGGCACTCGCGCGCCACGACGTGATCATCACCTGCCAGGGCAGCGACTGGACCACCGAGATGCACCCCAAGCTGCGCGCGGCCGGCTGGCAGGGCTACTTCATCGACGCCGCCAAGACGCTGCGCATGAAGGACGACGCGGTCATCATCCTCGACCCCGTCAACCGCCAGGTGATCGATGCGGCACTCGCGCGCGGCGTGCGCGACTACGCCGGCGGCAACTGCACGGTCAGTCTCATGATGATCGCGCTCGCGGGCCTCTTCCAGCGCGACCTCGTTGAATGGATGACGTGCATGACCTACCAGGCCGCCTCCGGCGCCGGGGCGCAGAACATGCGCGAGCTCCTGCAGCAGATGGGCGAGACGCACCTGGCCGCCAAGGCGCTGCTCGACGATCCCAAGTCGGCGATCCTCGACATCGACCGCGAGGTCGCGGGCATCCTGCGCGACGACCGCTTCCCGCGCGAGCACTTCGGCGTGCCGCTCGCGGGCTCCCTCATCCCGTGGATCGACAAGGACATGGGCAACGGCATGTCGCTCGAGGAGTGGAAGGGCGGCGCCGAAACCAACAAGATCCTGGGCCGTGGCGCCGACGACACGATCCCCGTCGATTCGCTCTGCGTGCGCATCGGCGCGATGCGCTGCCACAGCCAGGCACTCACCATCAAGCTGCGGCGCGACCTGCCGCTGCCGGAGATCGAGGCGATGATCGCCGGGGCCAACGAATGGGTGAAGCTCGTGCCCAACACGCGCGAGGACAGCATGCGCGAGCTCACGCCGGCGGCCGTGACCGGGAAGCTGCACATCCCCGTGGGGCGCATCCGCAAGCTCGCGATGGGGCCGCAGTTCATCAGCGCCTTCACCGTCGGCGACCAGCTCCTGTGGGGCGCGGCCGAGCCGCTGCGGCGGATGCTGCGCATCCTCCTCGAGCGCCGCTGAACCCGGTCGCGGCGAAGTCCGCGACACGCGACAGGCGGCGCTGGCTCGACGTTTGCTTGGTGCAATGCAAACCGCTCGAAGCGGGCATCATTGCGCGCGCTTCCGCGGTTCGGTCGATTTCGCTTCGATTCGCGGGGGTGCAGCGGCCCTGCGGCAGGAACGCAACACGCTTGCCGCACCCGCCCGGCACCAGATATTGTGGGAAGCCGATCGGTCACCCCATCCGGTAGCGATGAGGTCCAGTACATCGGCATGAAGTTGCATGTATCCGCAGCGGGCGGGCGGGGAAAAACACAAGCTAATACCGGGGTTTAGCTTGCACCGCTAAACCCATGATGTTATGTTAGCTTGAGCCAAACAAGCGTTCCGAAGGGGGCGGTATGCGCGTCAAACCCATCATTCAATGCGGCCTCGTTGCCGGCGCGCTCGCGCTTCCGGTGACGGCATGGCCGCTCGGGCTCGGCCGCCTCATGGTCGAGTCGTACGTGGGCCAGCCGCTGTCGGCGCGCATCGAACTGCTTTCTGCCTCCAAGGAAGACCTCGACACCCTCTCCGCCAAGGTGGCGGATCCTGCCCTGTACCGGCAGAACAATCTCCAGTACCAGGGCACGCTGTCGCGCGCGCGGGTTTCGCTCGAGCGCGGTCCCGGCGACACGGTGTACCTGCGGGTGACCTCGCCCACGCCCGTCACCGAGCCGTACCTCGACCTGCTGGTCGAGGCCAACTGGGCGGCCGGACGGGTGGTACGCGACTACACGTTCCTGCTCGATCCCCCCGGCGCCCCGCTCGCGAGCGTGGATCCGGTCACGCCGGCGCGCGAGGGCACGGCGCCCGTCGCGCGCGCGCCCGCCACTCCGGCCGCGCAGGGCGCCCCGCGCTCGTCGGCAGGACCGTCGGGCACGGCCCAGGGCGGCGACACCTATGAAGTGAAGCGTGGCGACTCGCTGTCCAAGATCGCCAAGGAATACAAGCCCGAAACGGCCACCCTCGACCAGATGCTGGTGGCGCTCTTCAAGAGCAATGCCGCCGCCTTCGACGGCAACAACATGAACCGCCTGCGTTCGGGCGCGATCATCACGATCCCGAGCGCAGTCGACGTCAGCGCCTCCGCGGGGACGCCGCAGGAAGCCACGCGCACGGTGCAGGTGCAGGCCAGCGACTGGCGCAGCTATCGCGACCGCGTCGCGGGCGCCGCGCCCACGGTCGGCGACGAGGCGGCCAATCGTGCCGCGGGAGGCCGCATCGGTACTGCAGTGCAGGAGCGCACCCCGGCGGCGCGCGCGGGCAGCGACCAGTTGCGCGTCTCCAAGGATGGCGGCTCCGCCCGCGCGGCGGCGGAGAACGGTGCTGCGCAAGCGGCGCAGTTGCGCGAGGCACAAGGCAGGATCGCCGACCTCGAGAAGTCGCTGCGGGATATGCAGCGCGCGCTCGAGTTGCGCAACCAGACGATGGCGCAGCTGCAGGCGCAGGGCAAGGGTGCCACACCCGCGCCGGCCACCCCGATCACCACGGCCCAGGCGCCGGCGGCCGCGGTAGCGCCCGCCACCACCCCACCCGCCCCCGCACCCGAACCGGCCAAGGTCGAGCCCGCCACGCCGTCCACCGCAGCTCCCGCAGCGGGCACCCCCGCACCGGCCACACCCGCGGCCGAGCCTGCAACGCCTCCGCCCGTCGTGGCAACCCCGGCGCCGGCGGCGACCGAACCTCCCAAGGTCACCGAGCCGCCCAAGGTCGTGGAGCCGCCCAAGGCGGTCACGCCCAAGGCCAAGGCGCCGGCCAAGGAGCCGCCGGGCTTCTTCGAGGACCTGATGTCGAGCACCCCGGGCTGGGCCATCGGGGCGGGCGTGCTGGCGCTCATCGCGGGGCTCGTCGCGCTCTTCGCCGCCCGCCGTCGCAAGACGACCAAGTTCGAGGACAGCATCATCTCGGGCACCGACATCAAGACCAATACCGTCTTCGGCTCGACCGGCGGCGGCGTGGTCAACACGGGTGACAACTCGCTCGCAAGCGACTTCAGCCGCGAGGGCCTGGGCAACATCGATACCGACGAGGTCGATCCCATCGCCGAAGCCGAGGTGTATCTCGCCTATGGCCGCGATGCGCAGGCCGAGGAGATCCTGAAGGACGCGCTCAAGAAGGATCCGCAGCGCCAGGAGATCTATCTCAAGCTCCTCGAGATCCATGCGCAGCACAACAAGCCGTCGGCCTTCGAGACCGTGGCCTCCGAGCTCTATGCCGTGAGCAGCGGCCAGGGCGAGGTCTGGCAAAAGGCGGTGACCCTGGGTCGCCAGCTCGATCCCGCCAATCCGATGTTCGCCGACGGCATCGTGCCGCCGCCCCGTGCGGCCGTGGCCCCCGCGCCGATCGAGAGCGTGTCCATCGATGCGCCGCGCGACGCCGGCCTCGAGTTCAAGATGGAAGAGGAGATCTCCATCTCGCCGACCTCGGGTGCGCGCGCCAAGTCTCCCGCCGACATCCTCGCTGGCGCCGAATCCGAGCTCGAGAAGACGGCCCGCCTCACCACCTCCGACTTCGATCCCGATCGCACGATGGTGCTGCCGGTGGCGGGAGCGGGAGTGGCGGCCGGGATCGCGGCGCGGGCCGAAGCCGAGGCCGAGGCCAGTGGCGCCAGGTCCGCGCTCGACGAGAAGGTCGACAGCGCCCGGCAATCGATCCACGACAAGGTCGCGGCCGTCGAGGACAAGTTCAACCTCGACTTCCGCCTCGACGATCACGAGAAGCCCGCCCCGCTGTCCACGGCGCGCCTCGAGCCGGCGCTCGAGACCGCTGCCGCTGCGCCCGGCGCGCCGACGGTCGGCACCACGCCGGCGCAACTCGCGCGACCCGCCGCGGCGCTCGAGCTCGACAAGCTCGACCTGTCGTTCGATCCCGAGCGTCCCACGTTCGAGGATCCGACCCCGTCGGTGCTCGACGGTCAGTGGCACGATGCCGCCACGAAGCTCGACCTCGCCAAGGCGTATCACGAGATGGGCGACGTCGAAGGCGCGCGCGAGATCCTGCAGGAAGTGCTGCACGAAGGCGACGACCAGCAGAAGGCCGAAGCCAAGTCGCTGCTCTCCAAGATCGGCTGATTGCGCGTAGCGCTCGGCCTCGAGTACGCCGGAGGCGCGTTCTGCGGCTTCCAGTCGCAGCCTGCAGGCTGCGGCGTGCAGGATGCGCTGGAGGCGGCGCTCGGTGAGATCGCCGGGCATCGTGTCAGCGTCGCGGCCGCGGGCCGCACCGATGCCGGTGTGCATGCCGTGGCGCAGGTGGTGCACTTCGATACCGCGGCGTCCCGTCCCCTGACCGCCTGGGTGCGCGGCACCAATGCGCACCTGCCCGCCGCCATGGCGGTGCTCTTCGCGCATCCCGTTCCCGACGATTTCCACGCCCGCTTTGCCGCCACCGCGCGCCACTACACCTACCTCCTGCTGAATCGACCGGAGCGGCCCGGACTGCTCGCCGGGCGCGTGGGCTGGTACCATCGCCCGCTCGATGCCGTCGCGATGCACACCGCTGCGCAGTCCCTCCTCGGCACGCACGACTTCAGCGCGTTCCGCGCCGCCGAGTGCCAGGCGAGGTCGCCGGTGAAGACGCTGCATCGCGCGAGCGTCGGCGCGCAGGGCACGCTCCTGCGCATGGATTTCTGCGCCAGCGCATTCCTCCAGCACATGGTGCGCAACATCGTGGGCGCGCTCGTGGCGATCGGGGCAGGCAAGCTGCCGGTGACGGCGATGGGCGATCTGCTCGCGTCGCGCGATCGCACGCGCTCACCTGCCACGTTCGCGGCCGAGGGCCTCTACTTCGCGGGAGCGGATTACGACGCGCGCTTCGGTTTGCCGCCGACGGTGCGTGAGGTCATGCTCGCATGAAGGCTTCTCCGCGCACGCGCGTGAAGGTCTGCGGCATCACGCGCGTGGCCGATGGCCTCGCCGCGTGCAACGCCGGGGCGGATGCGATCGGCCTCAACTTCTGGAGCGGCACGCCCCGCATGGTCGACGTCGGGCGGGCGCGGGAGATCGCCGACGCGCTGCCGCCCTTCGTGACCAAGGTGGGGCTCTTCGTGGATCCCTCTTCCGCCCAGGTGCAGGCGATCCTCGCAGCGGTGCCGCTCGACACGCTGCAATTCCACGGCGCCGAGGACCCTGCGCTGTGCCGCGCCTTCGGCCGGCCGTACCTCAAGGCGGTGCACATGAAGGAGGGGGTCGATTTGGTAGAATACGCGTCGCTTTATGCCGATGCGGCAGGCCTCGTGTTCGATACGCACGCGCCGGGCGATTTGCCTGGCGGCACCGGCAAATCGTTCGATTGGTCGCGATTGACGCCTGCGCTGCAATCGCGGCTGCCGGCGCCGGTCATCCTGTCCGGCGGGCTCACGCCGGACAACGTGGCGGCGGCCATCCGCGCTGTGCAACCGTGGGCCGTGGACGTGTCGAGCGGCGTGGAAGAGCGTGATGCCGACGGCGCCCCGCGCCGTGGCTTGAAGGACCCCGCGCGCATCGCGGCGTTCATCGATGGAGTGCGCAATGCGGATGACCGATCTTCCTGAACACCTGGGTACGGAGCTTCCGGACGCGCGGGGCCATTTCGGGCCCTACGGCGGCGTGTTCGTGGCCGAGACGCTGGTCGCGGCCCTCGACGACCTCAAGGCGCAATACGCGCGCTACCGCGACGATCCCGAGTTCACGGCCGAGTTCGCGCACGAGCTGAAGCACTACGTCGGACGGCCGTCGCCCGTCTATCACGCGCAGCGCTGGTCGCGCGAGCTCGGTGGCGCGCAGGTCTGGCTGAAGCGCGAGGATCTGAATCACACCGGCGCGCACAAGATCAACAACGTGATCGGCCAGGCGCTGCTGGCCCGGCGCATGGGCAAGAAGCGCGTGATCGCCGAGACCGGCGCGGGGCAGCATGGTGTTGCCACCGCGACCATCGCCGCGCGCTACGGCATGGAGTGCATCGTCTACATGGGCAGCGAGGACGTGAAGCGCCAGGCGCAGAACGTCTATCGCATGAACCTGCTCGGCGCCAGGGTCGTGCCGGTGGAATCGGGCAGCAAGACGCTGAAGGATGCGCTGAACGAGGCGATGCGCGACTGGGTCACGAACGTCGAGTCGACCTTCTACATCATCGGCACCGTGGCGGGACCGCATCCGTATCCGATGATGGTGCGCGACTTCCAGCGCGTGATCGGCGACGAATGCGTCGAGCAGATGCCCGAATATGCCGGCCGCCAGCCCGATGCGGTGATCGCGGCAGTGGGCGGCGGCAGCAATGCGATGGGCATCTTCTATCCGTACATCGCGCAGCGTGACGTGAAGCTCATCGGCGT
>CAZUGY010000172.1:0-6658 GCA_964620265.1 uncultured Alcaligenaceae bacterium | reverse complement strand
ATGGACGCCGGAGGGCTACGGCATCGGCGTCACGATGTGCGCGCCGCAGTAGCGGGTGCCGCAGCGCCAGGACCGCACACCCGGCCGTGCGGCTTCACGCTGTCGGCGCAGTGGCGTCGCCGGCCAGGCGGCCATCGGCTGTCACGCCGATCCACCGCATGCCCTGCCGCTCGAGGAAGCCCGCAGCCTCTTCCTCCAGCAGCATCGCGATCGTGGCGCAGCTGCCTGCCGTCACGCACAGCGGCGCAACGACGCTCATCGATTGCCAGTGCGACACCGGCATGCCCGTGCGCGGATCGAGGATGTGGCAGTAGCGCTTGCCGTCGACCTCCAGGTAGCGCTCGTAGTCGCCGCTGGTGGCAAGCGCGGCATCCACGAGGTCGATTCCCGCGATGGCACTGCCGGGCACGCGCGGATGGCGGATGCCGACTCGCCACGGCGCGCCACCGGGTTGCGTGCCGATCGCACGCACGTCGCCGCCGAGATCGACCAGGCCGTGCGCGATGCCGCGCTCGCGGCAGATCGTGGCCGCCCGATCGGCCGCGTATTCCTTGCCGATGCCACCGAAATCGATCTCCATGCCGGCGCGCGGCAGCCGGATCGAGCTGTCCGACCACTCCACCTCGTCCCAGCCCACGAGCGCGACGGCCGCCGCGAGCGAGGCCGGCGCCGGCAACCGCGCCGGGACGCTGCGAAAGTCCCACGCACGGCGCAGCACACCGGAGGTGATATCGAACTTGCCGCCGCTGGCGACGAAGCACTGGTCGGCGTAGCGAAGCAAGGCGGCGGTTTCCGCATCGATCGTCACCGGCGGTCCGCCCGCGCCGCGATTGATCGCGGTGGTGACGCTGTCGTCGCGATAACGCGAATATTTGGACTCGATGCGCAACACGTCGTCGATGGCGGCTTGCGCCGCGTCGCGGGCGCGCGCGGGATCGCCGCAGCGGAGCTCGATCGCGTGCTGCGAGGCCATCGCGCGGAAGGTCTGGCGGAAGCGCTGCATCGGCAGTGAGGCTCGGGGCGCCGCCATTGTCCGCCACTGCTCGCAGTGCGGACAGGAAACCGGCCGTCAGAACTGCCGGGTGAGGTTCAACTGCAGCCAGCGCGCCGAAAACACCTGGATATCGGGGCTGCCCGTGCCGAAGATCTGCCAGTCGGGATCCTGGCGGTAGTAGTCGGCGCGGAACGCGACATCCCAGCCGTCCCACAACGCCGCACTCACGATCACGCCCGCGGTGATCGCGCCCCAGGACGCGAGGCGCGTATCCGCCGAATAGGGCTGTCCGGCCACGAATCCCCGCGGCCAGGGCGGATTCTTGTAGAAATCGGCCGCGGTCTGCGAGCTGTAGCGCAGCCCCGGCGTGACGGTGATGCCCCAGCGCACGGCCTGCTCCCACGCGATCTCGAAGGTGTTCATGTTGCTGCCGAACGAGTCGAAGAGCGCGCGGTAGCCCACGCGCAGCTTGGCATCGGGGCCTTCGAAATAATGGTTGTAGCGCGTGAGCCACGCCCAGATCTCGCGCTCGCTGGGACGCCGGTCGAGCGACTTGTACGGATCGTCGTAGTAGCCGTGGCCGGTGTAGTAGGTGAGGTTCGATTGCACGATGTCGTTGGGCGACAGCGCCTGCGTGACACCGACCAGGAACTCCACCGAATTGCGCGACGAATTCGGCGCGACGCCATTGATCGCATTGATGCGGTCGTTGGTTCCGGCCACGCCCAGCGACCAGGTGCGGTTGCGGTCCTCGCTATAGAGCTGTACCGAGAGCGAGCCGCCCCGCGACAGGAAATCCTGCTCCGACGACACGAATGCGCCCGCGCTCACCGAATAGTCGCCGAAGTACTTGGTGACCTTGACGTCACCCGCAGTCCGATAGTCCCCCACCGACGCGCCGGACAGCGCGTTGAAGAAGAGCGGCGACGCACCGCTCATCGCGTCGTACACCACGCTGCCTTCGACGACCCACGAATCCGACAGTGGCAGCAACGCGTAGAACGCGGGTGCCTCCACCGTCATGCGATCGCGGCCCGGCTGCCAGTCGCGATAGTTGAGGTACTGGAGCTGGAAGATGCCCTTGTCGGGTGCGGCCTGCGCATGCGCGGTGGCGGGCAGCACGCCGGGCAGGGCGAGTGCCGCGGCCAGCAGCGATCCTGCCGCGCCGACGTCGCGCTGCCACGCCCCATCCGCGCGGGGCGCACGCTCAGTTGCAGCCACAGCCACCTCCGCCCACGCCGTAGCCGCCGGTGGCCGCTTCCTTGCTCGTGTAGATGTGCTGCTGCGCCTTGGCATCCAGGCGATCGAAGTCGAACTGCATGCCGGGCTGGGCGAGGTTGCCGCGCTCCCACGGCTGGGGCGGGCTGATGGCGCAACCGGCGAGCGCCACGGTGGCCGCGGCCAGCGCGACAGCGAGCGCACGGCGCATCACGCGTCGCTCGCCGGGCGGCGGCGCGAATGCACGCATCAGTTCCTGGCACCCGCCACGAGCGACGCGATGCGCTGCTCGAGCTGCACCTTCTGCTCGTCGGTGAAGCCGCGCTCCACGAACACCACCTTGCCCGTGCCGTCGACGAGGTACGAGCTCGGCATGCCCTTCACGGCCCAGGCCGAGGGCGTGGCGCCGGTCTCGTCGAACACGATCGTGAACGTGGCGGGGACCTGCGCGAGGAAGCGCTCGGCGTCGGCGCGCTTCTTGTCGACGTTCACGCCGAGCACGGTGAAGCCGCGCGCCCCGTACTTGGACAGCATCTCGTTCATGAACGGGAAGGAGCGGCGGCACGGGCCGCACCACGAGGCCCAGAAGTCGACGTAGACCACCTTGCCGCGCAGCTTGTCGAGCGCGACCGCCTCGCCCATGGCGGTGGGCAGGCTCAGCGCCGGCGCGGCCTGTCCGGCGTCGACGGCCCAGGCGGACGCGCTCGCCACGCAAGCGGCGAAAGCGAGACAGGCGAGGAACGGTCGGGGCATGCGGGCAGGGGGTCGTTTCATGACATTGGCATTATGCCCGAAGGGATGGGGCATCCTGCCAACATCAGCCGACGCACGGTCATTCCATGCCGGGTCGGGGCGCGTTGCTACAGGGCGTTGAGCTTGTCCACCAGCGCCGCCACCCGGTCGGCGCTGTCGGCACGACGGATGCGGTCGATGAGCGGCTTGGCGGCCGCCACCTCGGTGGTCAGGACCCGCTGCTTGATGCCGAGGAGCTCGGCGGGATGCATCGAGAAGTGGCGCAGGCCCAGGCCCAGCAGGAGCCGGGTGAGCTTCAGCTCCCCCGCCATCTCGCCGCACACGGCAATGGGCTTGCCCGCCTTGGTGGCGGTGGTGATCGCCTGCGCGAGCAGGCGCACCACGGCCGGATGCAACGGGTTGTACAGGTGCGCCACCGCCTCGTCGGCGCGATCCACGGCGAGCGTGTACTGGATCAGGTCGTTGGTGCCGATCGACAGGAAATCGAGCTTCTCGACGAAGGCGTCCATCGCGATGATGGCCGCCGGGATCTCGATCATCCCGCCCACCTCGATGGCATCGTCGAAGGGCGTCTCCAGCTCGCGCAGCGTTTCCTTGGCGATCGCGATGGCCGCGAGCGACTGGTCGATCTCCGACGCGGAAGCGAGCATCGGCACCAGGATGCGTACCTTGCCGTAGTGCGAGGCGCGCAGGATCGCGCGCAGCTGCGTCTGGAACAGGCGCGGCTCGGCGAGGCAGAAGCGCACCGCGCGCAGACCCAGCGCGGGATTGGGCGCCACGCGGGACAGGCCCTCGAGCCCCTCGGCCTGCTTGTCCGCGCCCAGGTCGAAGGTGCGGATCGTGACCGGCTTGCCGTTCATGCCTTCGGCCACGGCGCGATACGCCGCGAACTGCTCGTCCTCGGTGGGCAGCCCCTCGCGATTGAGGAAGAGGAACTCCGAGCGGAAGAGGCCCACGCCGGTGGCGCCGTTCTCGAGCGTCTGCTCCAGGTCCTCCGGCAGCTCGATGTTGGCGAAGAGCTCCACGGCGATGCCGTCGATCGTCTCCGCCTTCTTGCTGCGCAGGCGCTTCAGCTTCTGGCGCTCGAGGTCGAGCGCGCTCTGCTTCAGGCGGTATTCGGACAGCACCGCGCGGTCGGGATTGATGATGACCACGCCGGCATCGCCGTCGACGATCAGCATCTCGCTGTCACGGATCAGCATCCGCGCATTGTGCGTGGCCACCACCGCCGGGACGTTGAGACTGCGGGCGACGATCGCCGTGTGCGACGTGACGCCGCCCACGTCGGTGAGGAAGGCGCCGTAATGATGCGACTTGAACTGGATCACGTCGGCCGGCGAGAGGTCGTGGGCCACGAGGATCGTCTGCTCCTCCGCCACCGGCGGGGGCAGCGCGCCCGGCTTGCCCATGAGGCGCTTCAACACCCGCTCGCCCACCTGCACGATGTCCTGCCTGCGCTCGCGCAGGTACGGATCCTCGATCTGGGCGAACTGGTCGACCAGCACGCCCATCTGCAAGGTAAGCGCCCACTCCGCGTTGCAGCGTTGCTCCGCGACGATCTTCTTCGGCGTCTCCGACAACGTGGCGTCGTTGAGGATCATCCAGTGCACGTCGAGGAACGCGCCGAACTCGCCGGGGGCGTCGCCACCGGTCATCGCGGCGTGCAGGCTCTCGAGCTCGCGCTGGACCTCCTTGACCGCGTTGCTGAAGCGCGCGATCTCGGCGTCGACCTTGGCAACGGGGATCGTGTAGTGCGCGACCTCGAGCGTGGCGTGCGACACGAGCTGCGCGCGGCCGATGGCGATGCCACCGGACACACCTACGCCATTGAGGGCGAAGCTGACCACTCAGCCGCCCCCCGGGGCAACCCGCACCAGCCGCACTAGCCGCGCTCGCCCAGGCCGTCGTGGAAGAGCGCGGTGATGGCCTTCATCGCCTCGGCCTCGTCGGGCCCGTCCACCACGATGCGCACCGTGGCACCCACCGATGCGGTGAGCAGCATCACGGCCATGATGTTGCGGGCGCTCACGCGCTTGCCCCGGACGTGCAGGAATACCTTCGAGCGGAATCGCGAGGCGATCTGCACGATGCGCGCACATGCACGAGTGTGGAGGCCGAGCGGATTGATGATCGAGACGAGGCGAGTTTGCATAGGGCACCGCGGGATGATGAACGACGCTTGCGGGCCGGGCCGAGCACCGCAATCTACCGTTGGTCGCCATTTTCGCCCGTTGGTTCCGCAAGATGTCCGTCGCGTCGTCACATCCATGCAGCACGCGCGCGAAGAACATGGCACAGGATCCCGCACGCGGATTGCGCGTACGTGACCGCATGGCTTCGCTCCCGTGATGCCTCCCAGCAAAACCCCTTGCAACGAGCGGGGCTTACTGTCCCTCGCCGAAGTAGTCGCCGATGAGGGCGACGATGGCATCCATCGCATCGCTCTCATCGGGCCCCTCGATCTCGATCAGCACTTTCGATCCCTTGCCTGCCGCCAGCATCATGACCCCCATGATGCTCTTCGCATTCACCTTGCGGCCATTGCGCGACATCTGCACATCGCTCTGGTAGCGTCCCGCGAGCTGCGTGAGCTTGGCCGAGGCTCGCGCATGCATGCCGAGCTTGTTGACGATCTCAACCTCGCGTTGCTGCATAGACGGGATCGAGCTCGATGTGCAACACGCCGTCGCGGCCGCCGGAGACGGCCTTCGTGATCATCGTATCCATGCCCTTCGCGCGGTACGTGAAGGCCCGCACCAGCATCGGCAGGTTCACGCCGGCGATGAGCTCCACGCGACCGGGCTGCTGCAGCTTGCTCGCCAGGTTGCAGGGCGTGGCGCCATAGATGTCGGAGAAGATCATCACCCCGTCGCCGGTGTCGAGCCTGCGCATCACCTCGCGGGCGGCGGGGAGGAGGTCGAAGGGATCGTCGTCGGCGCTCACGGAGAACGTCTCGAGCTGCGCGGGACGCGCGCCGAGCACGTGTGTGAGGCCCCCGACCAGGCTGTCGGGCAGCGTGTCGTGGGCGACGATGAGGACTCCGATCATGGGCGGAAGATGGTAGCACGCTGCCGCACGGCACACTCACCGCGGAACACCTCTTCCCGCTGCGGCATCCCGAAGTGCGGCCGCCGCCCACTGATTGATGCTCTCCCCCGCCGATTCTGCGGCAACGGCGGCAGCCGCATGCACGTCAGGTGGGATGCGTAGCATCAGCTTGCCTGAGTAGGTCTTTTCGGGCTTCTCGCCCCGCTTCCTGCACACCACGATGTAGTGCTCGATGGCGTTGGCGAAGTCCGCACGGAGCTCCTCCACGGTGGCGCCGTGAAAGCCGATCGAATCCCGCAGACCGAGCACGTGCCCCACGAATATCTCGTCTCGAGGGTCGAAATCCACCCGCGCCGAATATCCCTTGTACGTCATCACGCTCATGGCCTGATCTCCAGTGATTCGAGGAACGCATGCCGTACTCGGCCGGCACCAGAGGTGAGCATCTGACGGTTCTGCGAGCCGAAGTCGGCCTCGCGATCGGGATCGATGCGGACGGTGGGCGTGGGATTGCCGCCGCCGTCGCGCGGATCGCGCTCTACGCCCCCGCGGCCGCCAGCAGCGCCTGCGTATACGCCTCGCGCGGCGAGGTGAACAGCGCCTCGGCCTCGCCCTGCTCCACGATGCGGCCGTCCTTCATCACCA
>CAZUGY010000171.1:1610-6761 GCA_964620265.1 uncultured Alcaligenaceae bacterium | reverse complement strand
CGGCTCCACCACGGCGATTCTCGTCAACCTGCCGGGAGAGTCATCGTCGGTGGTCACCTGCCTCGACGGCCACCAGATGGCGCGCCAGGGCAAGGCGGGCAAGGCGCTCGCGATCGCTGCGATCGGGTCGTTCATCGCCGGCACCTTCGCCACGATGGTCATCGCGGCGTTTGCCCCGCCACTGGCCGAAGTCGCCCTGAAGTTCGGCCCCGCCGAGTACTTCTCCCTCATGGTCCTGGGCCTCATCGCCGCGGTGGTGCTCGCGAGCGGCTCGCTGATCAAAGCCATCGGCATGATCGTGCTCGGCCTCCTGCTCGGCATCGTGGGTACCGACGTCAACTCCGGCCTGCAACGCTACTCGTTCGGCATCGCCGAGCTTTCCGACGGCATCGGCTTCGTCACGGTCGCGATGGGCGTGTTCGGCTTCGCGGAAATCATCATCAACCTCGAGCAGTCGTCGGAGAAGCGCGAGATCTTCACGAAGAGCGTGGGTAACCTCATGCTCAAGTGGAGCGAGTTCATGGAGGCCCTGCCCGCCATCCTGCGCGGCACCGGCATCGGCACGGTCCTGGGCATCCTTCCCGGGGGCGGCGCGCTGCTCTCCGCCTTCGCGTCCTACACGGTCGAGAAGAAGATCGCCAAGGACCCGTCGCGCTTCGGCAAGGGCGCGATCCAGGGCGTGGCGGGACCCGAGAGCGCCAACAACGCCGGTGCGCAGACGTCGTTCATTCCGCTACTGACGCTCGGCATCCCGTCCAATGCGGTGATGGCGCTCATGGTCGGCGCGATGACGATCCACTCGATCCAGCCCGGACCGCAGGTGATGACGAGCAATCCCCAGCTCTTCTGGGGGCTCATCGTCAGCATGTGGATCGGCAACCTGATGCTGGTGGTGCTGAACCTCCCGCTCATCGGCATCTGGGTGAAGCTGCTGCAGGTGCCGTATCGCCTGATGTACCCGGCGATCCTGCTCTTCTGCTGCATCGGGGTGTACAGCATCAACAACAACGTCTTCGACGTGTTCATGACGGTCGTCTTCGGCATCCTGGGATGGCTCTTCGTCAAGCTCGAGTGCGAGCCGGCACCGTTGCTGCTGGGCTTCATCCTCGGGCCGATGATGGAGGAGAACCTGCGACGGGCGCTGCTGCTGTCGCGCGGTGATCCGACCGTGTTCGTCACGCGGCCGATCTCGGCGGTGATGCTCGGCATGGCCTTGATCATGCTGCTCATCATCGTGGCGCCGTCGATCCGCAAGAAGCGCGAAGAGGCTTTCCAGGAATAGCCGCCTGGGGCGTGTGCGCTAAACTCGGGCCACCATGCCCGACGATCCGCGCCACGCCCCGCTCGACCTCGACTGGTCGCTGCCCTACGCCTCGCGGCGGCAGCCGCTATTCGCCCGCAACGTCGTTTCCACCTCGCAGCCCCTCGCCACGCAAGCGGGTGTAGCGATGCTCGCGCGCGGCGGCAATGCGGTCGATGCGGCCATCGCCACCGCGATCACGCTGACCGTGGTCGAGCCCTGCAGCAACGGCGTGGGCTCCGATCTGTTCGCCATCCTGTGGACGGGCCGCGAGCTCGTCGGGCTCAATGCTTCCGGACGCGCACCGGCCGGGTGGCATGCGGACCGCTTCGCCGGACGCGCAGCGTTGCCCGAGCGCGGCTGGGACACGGTCACCATCCCCGGCGCCGTAGCGGGCTGGCAGGCGCTGTCGAAGCGCTTCGGCGCCCTCCCCTTCGGCGATCTCTTCGAGCCCGCCATCCGCCATGCGCGCGACGGCTTCGCGGTATCGCCGGTGGTGGCGGAGAAGTGGCACCTCGCCGTCCCGCACATGCCGCGCGACCTCGGCTGGTTCGAGCATTTCATGCCGCACGGACGCGCGCCACGTCCCGGCGAGCGCTTCGCGAGCCCCGACCTCGCACGCACGCTCGAGAAGATCGCGCGCAGCGACGGCGAAGCCTTCTATCGTGGCGAGCTCGCGGCAGCGATGGCGAAGCATTCGCAGGGCGCGGGCGGCGCGCATACCATGGACGACTTCGCCACGCACACCGCCGACTGGGTCACGCCGATCGCGCTCGACTATCGCGGCGTGACCGTGCACGAGATCCCGCCCAACGGACAGGGCATCTCGGCCCTCATGGCGCTCGGCATCCTCGAGAACTTCGATCTGGCCGCGCAAGGCCCGGACCATCCCGCTACGCAGCACCTGATGATCGAGGCGATGAAGCTGGGCTTCGCCGATGCGTATCGCTACGTGGCCGATCCGCGCAGCATGGAGGTCACCGCGGCAGCGCTCCTCGAGCGCGCCTATCTCACGCACCGCGCGAGCCTCATCGATCCTGCGCAGGCCCGCGATTTCGGCCCGGGCGCACCGCCCAAGGGCGGCACGGTGTACCTGTGCGCCGGCGACGAGCAGGGCATGCTGGTCTCGCTCATCCAGTCGAACTACATGGGCTTCGGCTCCGGCGTCGTGGTGCCCGGCACCGGCATCAGCCTGCAGAATCGCGGCGCCGGTTTCAGCCTGAAGCCGGGCCATCCCAACGAGGTCGGCGGCGGCAAGCGGCCGTATCACACGATCATCCCGGGCTTCCTCACGCGCGGTGGCGAGCCGCTCGCCGCGTTCGGCGTGATGGGCGGGCCGATCCAGCCGCCCGGGCACGTGCAGACGCTGGTGCGCCTGCTCGACTACCGCATGAATCCGCAGGCGGTGCTCGACGCACCGCGCTGGAAGGTGGCGCCCGACGGCGCGGTCGACCTCGAATCCTCCGCGCCGCCCGCGCTCGCGCAGGGGCTCACTGCGCTGGGCCACAGGATCCATGCGCAGGAGGACTCGTACATGGACTTCGGCGCGGGCCAGTTCATCGTGCGCCATGGCGATGGCTATGTCGCGGGGTCGGACTCGCGGCGAGACGGGCAGGCAGCGGGATTTTGAACGTCCGTGCGGAGAACGTCCGTGCGGAACACGTCTGATGCGGAAATTTCGGATCGAAGTCGAGACTGAAGCGCGCATTGCGCGCCGCGTCTCGACTTTGCCTTCTGGGTCAGCGTTTTGCCACTTTCCGGGGATCGGGCGGGCGTGGCTTGCTGTTGATGAACGCCGCCACGTCCCACGCCTGCTGGTCGGTCAGCGTGTCGGGTTGTCCCAGCGGCATGTTGGCCTTGATGAAGGCCGCGGCCGTTTCCACGCCGTGCATGCCCGCACCCGCGTTGTAGGAAGCGCTGCCCCATAGCGGCGGGAACGTATAGGCGGTCCCCGCCTTCATGCCCGTACCGTTCGCGCCGTGACACTCGGCGCAGTGCGTTGCGAAGACCGTTGCGCCGCGCGCCACGCTCGCGGGTTGCGGCGCGGGCGCAATGGCGGGAGAGCCGCGTCCTTCCAGATGCGCGCCCACGGGCGCGACGAACATGTCGCGCCCGAGGCGCACGATGTCGCCGAGTGGCGTGTCGGGGATGGCCGACTCGGGCGGCGGCGTGAAGCGCACCGGGGACGGTGCGACGGCGGTGGCGGGCTGCGCCAACGCGTCCGCAGAAAAGATCCAAATCACCCAGCATGCAAGCATCACAAGCCCGGCGCGTCGCCACACGACGCGCGTGCGCCACACAACATCGACGCACCATGCGCCATGCGCACGCCATGCGATGTGCCCATGCGGCTGCGGTTTCCGCGATCGCGCCCGGCCTCGAGTGCCACGGCGATCGCTGCCATCACTTCCCGGCGGCCTTGAGCGTCGACAGCGGCAGGAGCTCCGGCACCTCGATGCGCTTGCGATCCGCGGGTGCCGACGCCAGTGGCGCCACCGCGCGCATCGTGGCGCGGCTGCGCCGCGCGAGCTCCTGGTAGCTTTGCGTGCCCTCCACTTTCCACGCGAGCTCCTGGTCGGTGAGCGTGCGCACGATCTTGCCGGGCACACCCGCCACCAGCGTGCGCGGCGGCACCACGAAGCCCGCCTTCACGAAGGCCATCGCCGCGACGATCGCGGACTCGCCCACCACGGCGTTGTCGTTGATCACCGCATTCATGCCCACGAGGGCGTTGCGCTGCACGATGCAGCCGTGCAGCACCGCGCCATGACCGATGTGGCCGTCTTCCTCGACGATGGTGTCGGTGCCGGGAAAGCCGTGCATCACGCAGCAGTCCTGCAGGTTGGCGCCGGCGCGCACCTCGAGGCGGCCGAAGTCGCCGCGCAATGCCGCGCAGGGACCGATGTACACGCCCGGCCCCACGAAGACATCGCCGATCAGCACGGCGGAGGGATGGACGAAGGCCTCGGGGTCGACCACCGGCACGATGCCGTCGATCTCGTAGACGGTGAGCTGCATTCGCTTTCTCCTGTGTCGCTCGCCTAACCCAGCCACGCGCGCGCGTTGCGGAACATGCGCATCCACGGCGAGGCATCGGCCCAGCCCCTCGGATGCCACGACATCTGCACCGACCGATGCACGCGCTCGGGATGCGGCATGAGGATCGTGTAGCGGCCGTCGGCGGTGGTGAGGCCGGTGATGCCCTCGGGCGAGCCGTTCACGTTGTGGGGATACATCTGCGTCGGCGCGCCGCGGGTGTCGACGTAGCGCAGCGCCACGAGCGAGCGCGCCGCGGCGAGCGCAGCCGCGTCGCGGAACTCGGCAAAGCCTTCGCCGTGCGCCGTGGCCACGGGAATGATGCTGCCCGCCATGCCGGCGAAGAAGAGCGATGGAGATGCCGTCACTTCGACCTGCACGAAGCGCGCCTCGAATTGCTCGGAGCGATTGCGCACGAAGCGCGGCCAGTGACCGGCGCCGGGAATGAGGTCGCGCAGGCTCGACATCATCTGGCAGCCGTTGCACACGCCCAGCCCGAAGACGTCGCCGCGAAGGAAGAACGCCGCGAACTCGTCGCGCAGGGCCGGATTGAAGCGAATCGACTTGGCCCAGCCCTCGCCTGCGCCGAGCACGTCGCCGTAGGAAAAGCCACCGCAACCGACGATGCCCGCGAAGTCGCGCAGCGAGTGCCGCCCCTGCGCGATGTCCGTCATGTGGATGTCGTAGGCATCGAAGCCCGCGCGGTCGAACGCTGCCGCCATCTCGACCTGGCCATTCACGCCCTGCTCGCGCAGGATCGCCACCCGGGGACGCGCACCGCGCGCGACGTACGGTGCTGCGATGTCGTCGGCAGG
>CAZUGY010000171.1:0-1510 GCA_964620265.1 uncultured Alcaligenaceae bacterium | reverse complement strand
GCGGCGGGTACCGCGATCACGGCGCCCAGCTCCTCGGCGAAGAGCGACGGCAGCAGCACCTGTTGCGCGGGCAGCGCGATGTCGAGCCCGCAGCGCGAAGCGAACGCCATCTCGAGCACGGCGACCACGAGCCCGCCGTCGGCGATGTCGTGATACGCGACGAGGTCGCCGTCCTCGCGCAGCGTGCGCACGAAGGCGAAGAATGCCGCCAGCGCCGCCGGATCGTCGAGATCGGGTGCGTCGTTGCCGAGCTGGCCGTGCACCTGCGCGAGCGCGGAACCCCCCAGGCGCTTGCGACCGTGCGCAACATCGAGGTGGAGGAGCGCGAGCTCGCCGGCATCGCGCGGCAGCAGCGGTGTGGCCGTGCGGCGCGCGTCGCGCACCGGCGCGAAGGCCGACACGATGAGCGACACGGGTGCCGTGACCGCATGGTCGCCGCTCGCATCGCTCCATGTCGTGCGCATCGACATCGAGTCCTTGCCCACCGGAATGGAGATGCCGAGCGCGATGCAGGTCTCGAGCGCCACCGCGCGCACGGTGTCGTAGAGCGCCGCATCTTCGCCCGGGTGACCCGCGGGGGCCATCCAGTTGGCGGAGAGCTTGATCGCATCGATCGACGCGACATCGGCCGCGGCGATGTTGGTGACCGCCTCGCCCACCGCCATGCGGCCGGAGGCCGGCGCGTCGATCAGTGCGAGCGGCGTGCGCTCGCCCAGGGCCATCGCCTCGCCGGCGTAGCCTTCGAAGTCCATCAGTGTCACCGCGACGTCGGCGACCGGGACCTGCCACGGGCCCACCATCGGGTCGCGGGCGCAGAGCCCGCCGACCGTGCGATCGCCGATCGTGACGAGGAACGTCTTGTCGGCCACGGCAGGCAAATGCAGCACCCGGTAGAGCGCGTCGCGTAGCTCGACACCGTCGAGCGCGAGCGGCGGCAGCTCGCGCGAGGCGTGACGCACGTCACGCGTCATCTTCGGCGGCTTGCCGAGGATCACATCGATGGGCACGTCGACCGGCGCGTTGTCGAAGTGACGATCGCGTACCACGAGCCGCCCTTCCGCATTCGCGCTGCCGAGCACGGCGAAGGGACACCGCTCGCGCGCGCAGATCGCCGTGAATTCGGCAAGCGACTCCGCCGCGATGGCCAGCACGTAACGCTCCTGCGCCTCGTTGCACCAGATCTCGCGCGGCGACATGCCCGGCTCTTCCGACGGCACGTCGCGCAACTCGAAGGACCCGCCCACCCCACCCCCGTGCACGAGCTCGGGCAATGCGTTGGACAGTCCGCCCGCCCCCACGTCGTGGATCGACAGGATCGGATTGGCTTCGCCACGCTGCCAGCAGCGGTCGATCACCTCCTGCGCGCGGCGCTCGATCTCGGCATTGCCACGCTGCACGGAATCGAAGTCGAGGTCCGCGGTGTTGGCGCCGGTGGCCATCGATGATGCGGCGCCACCGCCCATGCCGATGAGCATGCCCGGACCGCCGAGCTGCACGAGGAGCGTGCCCG
>CAZUGY010000170.1:0-6807 GCA_964620265.1 uncultured Alcaligenaceae bacterium | reverse complement strand
GCCGCGACGATCGAGGGCAGCGTCAGCATGCCCGTGCCGCTCATCACGACCGCATCGACCTTCGCGGCATCGACTTCGCGCAACGCCTGCGTCACTTCGTCCTCGGAGAGTTCGTAGGCACGGAAGGTCTCGGAGATCTTCACGACCTGCGTCACCTCGTGGCCGTCGGCGCGCCAGTAGGCGGCGGCCTCGTCGGTGAGCCATTGCGGATAGGGCGAGAGGAGGCACAGGCGCTTGGCACCCACGGCGCGGATCGCATCGGCGATGGCGGCGCTGGCGGTGATCACCGGCTTGCCGGCGCGTTCGGTCAATTCGCGCGTGAGCTTGCGGTCGCCCTGCGGGAGCAGGCGATACGACGGCCCGGTGAGCGCCATCACGATCGCGCGCAGGTCGAGGCTGCCGAAGGCGCCGACGGCGTCGCGGTAGTAGTCGAGATAGCGGCGGTTGCGCTCTTCGAGCGTGGTGTCGGGCTGCACGGGGAAGCGCGCGGTGAAGAGTGTCAGCGCGCCATCCACGCAGCGTGCGAGCTCGGGTTCCACCGTGGGGTTGGCGGGCGGCACGACCACGCCTGCCCAGGTGGCGGGGCGGACCGGTACGGTCATGGCGCGACCTTCCGCGCCGCGCGTGACGGAGACAACTCGCGTCCTGGCCTGCCTCTCACGCTCGCGCTCATGCCAGCACCGGCGTCATGTCGAGCATCGCCGCCGTGCGCAGGTACGCCGCCGCATCGTCGGGATTGGCGGCTGTCGCGCGGATCTTGTCGAGCCACGCCACACCGCCGGCCACGTTGCGATCGGTGCGCGGGATCAGCATCTCGCGCGCGACGCGCAGGCGCTCGGCGGCGGCAGCCTCCACGGAGAGGGCGTCATCGCCCGCGGGCGCGTCGGCGATGGCGCGGGCCAGTGCCCACGCATCGTGGATGCCGCAGTTCATGTTCATGCCGCCGCGCGTGTTGGTGATGTGCACGGCATCGCCCGCGAGCAGCACGCGGCCCTGGGCGTTGCGCGCGGCCACGCGCCGCGCCACGCCGTACACATCCTGCATCACGACGTGCGGCACGCGCTCGCAATGCGGCATCACTTCGCGCAGGCGGGCGAGGATCCACTCCGGACGCAACGCATCTTCGTCGGTCACGTCCTTGGGCACGCGCAGGATGATGCGCCAGCAGTCGGGCATGCGCAGGAAGCTCACCGACTTCGCGCCGTTCCACAGGTAGGTGACGGGTGCGATGCCCGGCAACAGCGCCGACAGGTCGTCGTCGGTCATGATGCGCAGGATCTTGTCCGGGTACTCCTCGCCTTCGAACGGGATGCCGAGCAGCGCGCGCACGTCGCTGCGGCTGCCGTCGGCGGCGATCAGCCAGTCTCCCTCGAGCGTTTCGTGGCCCGTGCCGTGGCGTACCTGGGCGATCACGCGCGCGCCCTCCTGCGCCACCTGCCGCACTTCGGCGTCGAAGAGCACGCGTGCTTGCGGATGGGCGCGCAGCCGCTCGAGCATGATGGGCGTCAACTGCGCCTGCTCGAGGTGCAGGCGGAAGGGGAAGGGCGTGTCGGGCGCGAGCGCGTCCAGGCCGAACTCGGCGAACACACCGTCGCTCGCGGTCCGATATTGCACGCGATCGACGAGCTGGCCCTCGTGCTTCACTGCGTCGAGGACGCGGAGCCGGTCGAGGATCGCGAGCGTGGGCGGATGGAAGGTGGACGCCTTCGACGCCGTGCTCAGTGCGGGCCGCTTTTCCGCCACCGTCACCGCCACGCCGGCATCGGCGAGCGCCAGCGCCGCGGTGAGGCCCACCGGACCCGCACCGGCCACGATCACCTCGCGCTTCCTCATGGCGCGCTCCCGTACTTGCGCTCGATGTGATCGTGCCCCAGGAGGCGCGCCTCGAGCGCGCGCATGTCGTCGTAGTCCATGAGTTGCATGATGTCCTCGATGCCGGCCAGCAGATCCGGCCGGTCGATGGGCTCGCCCGTTTCCATCACGCCGCGCATGAGCGAGAGCGCGGTGGTCATCGCCTGGATCGCCGCCGCTGGGAGCATGCGCGGCAGGCTCATGCGGCGCACGCCCAGCGCCTTCAGACGGGGAATGGGAATGAGTGGGGTGGTGGGCCGCGAGCGGATGCCGAAGCCCATGTTCACGGTCACAGGCACGCCGGCGGCCTCGACGATGCGCGCGATGTCGTCCTCGCGCTTCACTGCATCGGGAAAGATCATGTCGGCGCCGGCCTCCGCGTAGGCTTTCACGCGTGCGAGCGTGCCGTCGATGCCTTCGAGGGCGAGCGCGTCGGTGCGCGCGACGATCACGAAGTCGTCGTCGCGCCGCGCGAGGCACGCCGCCTCGATCTTGCGCACCATCTCGTCAATGGGGATCACTTCCTTGCCGGGCATGTGGCCGCAGCGCTTGGGCGCGACCTGGTCCTCGATGTTGACACCCGCCACACCCGCTTCCTCGAAGAGCTGCACCGTGTGGTAGGTGTTGACCGGATTGCCGTAGCCGTTGTCGGCGTCGGCGGTGATCGGAATGTCCACGCTGCGCGCGAGGTGGCGGCAGTGGTCGACATTCTGTGTCAGTGTCATCACACCGATGTCGTCGATGCCGAGCAGTGCGTTGGAAATCGCGGCGCCGCTGGTGGCGGCGGTCTTGAACCCGGCGTGCTGCACGAGGCGCACGCTGTAGCCGTCGTACACGCCGGGCGATACGATGAACTCGCCCGAGCGCAGCAGCTCGCGGTAGCGGGACGCCTTGGAGGGCGGGGGGGTCACGGCGGGAAGTCTCCTCGGGCGGCGGAACCGCTCACGCACTGCCGCGGTAGATGCAGGTAAATGCAGTGCATATGATACATGGATTGAAGGTATCATGTATCAGACATCATACCAATCCACCGGAAGCGTCGTACGACCGTGTCCCGCTGCGTGAATCCGCTTTCCGGCATCGCCTCCCGCCGGTCGCTGCGCCCCTTGCCGTCGGCGGGGACGGACGCCGCCTTCTGCGACGTGGCGGCGGCGCTCGCCGTCCGCGGCGGCGATGTCGCGCACCTGCCGTTCTGCCTGCGGGTGGTGGCGGAGAACGTCGCGCGCAACCTCTTCCGCACAGGGGACGAAGGCGAGGCTGCGCTGGCCGCGCTCGCGCGGTGGCCGCAGGGCCAGGCGTCGCTGCCGCTCTTCGTGAGCCGCGTGATCCTGCCCGACTCGAGCGGCCTGCCGGTGCTGCTCGATCTCGCAGCCCTGCGCGACGCGCTCGCGCAACGCGGCGGCGATCCTGCGCGCGTGCGGCCGCTCGTGCCGGTGGACCTCGTGATCGATCACTCGCTCCAGGTCGATCACGCGGGATCGCCGCAGGCGATCGGCCTGAACCTCGTGCGCGAATTCGCCCGCAACGACGAGCGCTACCGCTTCGTGAAGTGGGCGCAGTCCTCGCTCGGCAATGTGCGCGTGTTTCCGCCCGGCACCGGCATCATCCACCAGGTCAACCTCGAGTACATCGCGAGCGTGGTCACCGGGGAGATGATCGAGGGCACGCGCCTGCTATTCCCCGACTTCGTGATCGGTGGCGATTCGCACACGCCGATGGTGAACGGCCTCGGCGTGCTGGGCTGGGGCGTGGGTGGCATCGATGCCGAGGCCTTGCTGCTGGGCTATCCCACGGACCTCGCGCTGCCCGAGGTGGTGGGCGTGCGGCTCACGGGTGCGCTGCCGCCGGGCACGACCACGACGGACCTCGTGCTGCTCGTCACGCAGCGGCTGCGCGCGCACGGCGTCACGGGCAAGTTCGTGGAGTTCTTCGGTCCGGCCGTGCCAACGCTCGGTGTTCCCGATCGGGCGACGCTCGCCAACATGGCGCCCGAGTACGGCGCGACGGTCGGCTTCTTTCCGGTGGACGAGCGCACCCTCGAATACTTGCGCACGAGCGGGCGCGACGAGACGCACGTTGCACGGGTGGAGGCGTATTGCCGGGCGAATGCGCTTTGGCGTTCATCGACCGACACCACACCGCGATACAGCTCGGAGGTAGCGATCGATCTCGCCGATGTCGTGCCCACGGTAGCCGGGCCGCGACGACCGCAGGACCGACTTCCGTTGCGCGCCGTGGCGGAGGACTTCTGCATCCGGCTCGCACGCGACGCGCAGGACGGGGGCTTCGGCATCGCCGGGTGCGCGTCGGCGGATGCGTCCGCGCCACGGCTCGCCCAAGCCGCCCACGCGGGCCTGCCGGAGGAGACGTCCGTGCCGCTTCCGGGCCACGGCGCCATCGTGATCGCCGCCATCACCTCCTGCACCAACACCTCGAACCCGTCGGTGATGATCGCCGCCGGATTGCTCGCCCGCAACGCGGTCGCACGTGGGTTGCGCGCCGCGCCGTGGGTGAAGACCTCGCTCGCGCCCGGCTCGCAGGTCGTCACGCGCTACCTCGAGCGGAGCGGGCTCTCCGCACCGCTGGCCGCCCTGGGCTTCGACGTGATCGGCTACGGCTGCACCACCTGCGCGGGGAAGTCGGGACCGCTCGCGCCGGAGGTGGCGGAGACGATCGAGCGCGATGGCCTCGTGGCAGCGGCGGTGCTGTCGGGCAATCGCAATTTCGAAGGACGCATCCATCGCCTCGTGCGCGCGAACTACCTCGCGTCGCCGCCGCTCGTCGTGGCGTACGCCATCGCCGGTCGCGTCGACCTCGACCTCACGCGCGAGCCGCTCGGTCACGATCGCGACGGCGCGCCCGTGATGCTCGCGGACTTGTGGCCCACGGCCCGTGACCTTGCGGCATGCATGCCGGTGGCGCAGGACGCCGGCCTGTATCGCGCCGTATATGCCGATGCGGAGCGCGGTCCCGCGCTGTGGCGCGACCTTGCGGCGCCCACCTCCGCACGCTTTGCGTGGGACACGGACTCGACGTATCTCGTGGCCCCTCCATTCGTGTCACGCACGACGCAGGGTGACGCCTTGCCGGCGCGTCTCGACGGCGCGCGCGCGCTCGCCGTGTTCGGCGATTCGCTCACCACCGACCACATCTCACCGTCGGGCGAGATTCCCGTCGACAGCGCCGCCGGCCGCTACCTCGCGCGCCTCGGCATCGCGCCGCGCGACTTCAATACCTACGTGGGCCGCCGCGGCAATCACGAGGTGATGCTGCGCGGTACCTTCGCCAACGTGCGCATCCGCAACCTGCTCGTGCCCGGCGTCGAGGGTGGCACGACGGTACTGCTGCCCGAGGACGAGCGCATGCCCGTGCACGAGGCGAGCCGCGTATACCGCGAGCGCGGCACGCCGCTCGTGGTGCTCGGAGGCCGCGACTATGGCCAGGGCAGCAGCCGCGACTGGGCCGCCAAGGGGACGGCGCTTCTCGGCGTGCGCGCCGTGATCGCCGAGTCGTTCGAGCGCATCCATCGCGCCAACCTCGTGAGCATGGGCGTGATTCCCCTGCGCTTCGCCGCGGGCGAGGGGTGGCGCTCGCTCGGGCTCACGGGCCGCGAGCGCTTCACGGTGGAAGGCCTGCGCGACGGCGTGCTCGAGGCGCGGAGCATCGAGGTCATCGCCGAGACGCCGGAGCGGCGTATCGTTTTCGACGTCAGCGCCGACGTGCAAACGGCCTTCGAGCGCCGCCTGCTCCAGGCTGGTGGCATGCTGCCGTCGGTGCTCGAACATCTTGCCGAAACCGGCGCGGCGTAGCGCCCTCATCCGGATCGCATCCATGCAACTCGACCTGCTCCTGCGCAACGGCACGCTCGTGCACCCGGGCCTCGGCAGCGTGGCCGGCTCGCTCGGCGTCAAGGACGGCAGGATCGCCGCGCTCCTCCCCGCGGATACCGATGCGCAAGCCGCTGACACGGTCGATTGCGCAGGCAAGTGGATTCTGCCCGGCGTGATCGATCCGCACGTGCACTTCGGTTTCGGATCGCCGGAGACGGATTTCACGACCGAGGCGCGCTCCGCCGTGCTGGGCGGCGTCACCTCCACGCTGTCGTTCTATCGCACGGCCGACTTCCGCACGGCGTTCGATGCCTATCGCGACAAGGGCGCGGCGCAGAGCTGCATCGACTTCGGCCTGCACTTCGGGATCACGAGCCACCTGCACGTGGACACGCTCGCGGAGTGCTCGCGCCGCTTCGGCGTCACCTCCTACAAGCTCTATCTCATGTACAAGGGCGCGGCGGGATTGGCGCAGGGCTTCACCGAGATCGACGATGCGTTGCTCTTCGCGTCGCTCAAGGCGACTGCGGCAATCCCGGGCGCGGTGCTCGGCATCCATTGCGAGAACGTCGAAGTCATCCCCTACCTGCGCGAGCCGCTGCGCGCGGCGGGCCGCGACGACCTCGCCGCCTGGAACGAGCAGAGCCCCGACTTCCTCGAGGCCGAGAACGTGCATCGCGCGTGCTACTTCGCGAGCAAGGTGGGGGCGGCGATCAACATCGTGCACCTTTCCTCGAAGGAAGCGCTCGACGAGGTGCGCCGGCACCGGCGCGCGAGCAAGGCGCCGATCTACGTGGAAACCTGTCCGCACTACCTGCTGCTCGACGACCATTCGCCCGCCGGCGTGCTCGCCAAGGTCAATCCGCCGGTGCGCTCGCGCGCCGACGTGGAGGCGATGTGGGAAGGCATCGCCGACGGCTCGATCGACACCGTGGGTACCGACCACGTGCCGCGCAAGCGCGCCACCAAGGCGGGCAAGGGCATCTGGGCATCGAGCAACGGCTTTCCCGGGGTGGCCACGATGCTGCCCATCCTCCTCGACGAAGGCGTGCGCAGGCGCGGTATCGCACCCGAGCGCATCGCGCAGGTGGCGGCCTCCAATGCCGCGCGCATCTACCGCATGGCG
>CAZUGY010000169.1:0-7071 GCA_964620265.1 uncultured Alcaligenaceae bacterium | reverse complement strand
GCACCGCGCACGGCGGGCTGCACATGTGGCTGAACGACCTGGGCCTGGGCGCCCTGGTGCCGTGGACGCTGCGCCACGACAAGCCCGACAACGCATCGCTTCGTCCCGCGCGCGATTGCACGCCCATCGCCTATCCCAAGTACGACGGGGTGGTCACCTTCGACAAGCTCTCGTCGGTATTCCTCTCCAATACCAATCACGAGGAGGACCAGCCCATCCACCTCACGCTGCGCGATCCGGCGATTCCCGTGACCGTGAACCTCGCCGAATACGCCGGCCCCGAGGCGCGCTACTGCCCGGCCGGCGTGTACGAGTTCGTGGCAGCGGAAGGCGGCGGCCAGCGGCTGCAGATCAATGCGCAGAACTGCGTCCACTGCAAGACCTGCGACATCAAGGATCCGCTGCAGAACATCAAGTGGGTGACGCCCGAGGGCGGCGGCGGCCCGAACTACACGTCGATGTAGGTGGGGGCATCACGCCGTGCCGGGTGCGCGGCACGGGCGAGTGCGCGAGACCGGCGCCCCGGCGGGCGCTCAGGCCGGCCACAATCGCGCCGCGCCCCGCACGCCGCTGGAATCTCCGTGCACGTTGCGCACGAGCCTCGTCGCCACGCTCTCGGAAAAGATCCAGCGGCCCCACTCGCGCGGGACGTTCCCGTACAGCGAGTCCACGTTCGACATGCCCCCGCCGAGCACGATCACGTCGGGATCGAGGATGTTGATGACATGCGCAAGCGAGCGCGCGAGGCGCGCCTCGTAGCGGGCGAGCGTCGCGCTGGCCGTATCCTCGCCGGCGGCTGCGCGCGCCACGATCGCTTCCGCCGCGGCGCCAGTGGCGTCGCCATGGCGCGCATGGTCGCGCGCCATGCCCGGGCCCGACAACCACGTCTCGATGCAACCCGCGCGGCCGCAGTAGCACGCGGCGCCCGGACGCTCGTCGTCGGCCGGCCATGGCAAGGGGTTGTGGCCCCACTCGCCGGCGATGCCGTTGCAGCCGTCGAGCACCCTGCCGTCGACGACCACGCCCGCACCCACGCCCGTGCCGAGGATCACGCCGAACACGATCCGCGCCCCGGCGCCCGCGCCGTCGCTCGCCTCCGACATCGCGAAGCAGTTGGCATCGTTGCTGATGCGCACCTCGCGTCCGAGCACGGCCTCGAGGTCCGCGTGCAGCGGCTCGCCATTGAGGCACACCGAGTTCGAGTTGCGCAGGCGTCCCGTGCGCGTCGAGAGCGACCCCGGGGTCCCGACGCCCACGCTGCACGAGCCCGGGACCGCGTCCAGTGCGCGCTCCGCCGCGGGCACGAGGTCGGCGATGACGCGCAGGGTCTCGCGATAGTCGCCCTGCGGCGTGGGCACGCGCCTGCGCAGCGCCTCGCGGCCATCGGCGGCGAGTGCCGTGATCTCGATCTTGGTGCCGCCCAGATCGATTCCAAGCCGGTAGCGTTGCATGGGTGTGGTGTCGTTTGACCCCTGGGACGAGCGCCTGGCGGTGGCATGGCCCACGGTGCGGAAAGGCGCCGTCAGGGGATCGCGCAGAACACGTTCCCTTCCACGATCCAGCCGTTCGCGCGCATCTGCCGCGCCTCGTTGCGGCTCGTGGTGAAGCGGTGGTTGGCCTGTCCGCCCATGCCATCGTTGTACAGGCGCATCACCGGAAAGCGATCCGCGGCGCAGACTTCCGCCGCGGGCGCATCCGCATGGAAGGCGATGCTTTCGTACGTCCACAACGGATCGGCCTTCACCTTGGCGCATTCCGCTGTATCGATCGTGTAGAAGTGCGAGCTCGGCCCCGCAGGCGGCGTCCCGAAGAAGCGGCACGCGGCCCATCCCAGCGGCGATCCTGCCGGACGCAGCTTGAGCTCGAGCCGCGTGCGTTGCCAGCCCGTCACCGGCGTGCCGCTGTCGAGCATCGCGGCCTCCGCGGCGTCGGCCGTGACGAAGTAGTGATCGAGCGTCGGATTGTAGAACTCGACGATCGCCGCCTCGTTGGGCGCGAGCGGCACCCGCGGCGCCATGTAGTCGAGCCGCTGGATATCCTCCATGCCACCTTGCACCGATCCCATCCGCGCGCTCGCGGCGCGCACGAACGGATCGGTCGCAAGCTGTCCGCCGAGGAACGTGAAGAGCCACGTGTCGAGGTCGCTCGCATAACGCGCGTCATAGCCGTGCGTGAGTCCCGTGAAGGCCACGAACTGCCGCGTGCCCGCGAGACGCCGCATCCCCTCCTCGGCTTGCGCGATCGGCGCCGTGGTATCGGCCGTGCCGCTGATCGCGAGCACGGGCAGGTCGAGGCCGTCGAGGCCCTGCTGGTCGCGCCCGAATGCGGGAAACACCCGGATGCCGAAGTAAGGCACGAACATGGCAGCAGCCTTCAGGCGCGTGTCGCGCGGCATGACCGCACGCGACGACAGTCCCAGCGATACGGTGTGCCTCGCGCCCGCCATCAGCAGCAGCGAATGCGCACCGAGGCTGGCGCCAAAGCCGCCGATGTTGTCGGTATCGATGCGATCGCGATACGCCGGGTCGGCGAGCACGCGGTCGAGCGCCGAGGCGAGCGAGAGCGGCCGCACCGACTGCATGCCCACGAAATCGCGCAGGTGGAGCAGCGCATACACCACGTCCTCGAGCTTCTCGATGTCGATGTCGGCAAAGCGCAGGTCGCCATGGAACACGGCCACGGTCACGTAACCATAGCTTGCGATCTGCTTCACCGACTCGATGTAGTCGCCCGAGATCGGGCTCCCGGCGAGGCCGTGCGAATAGAGCACGAGCGGATAGCGCTTGCCGTCGGCCGGAAGGATCGGCGCCTCCGCCCCACGCTGCATGTGCGGCACCACGTTGCCGGTGGGCAGCGTGTAGTCCGCGCGCGGATTGGCGGGGTCCGTGGGATAGCACACGAGCACGAGATACGGCTTCGTCGTGCCCGCGCTCGAGCCGAAGAGCTCGGTATCGTCGGGGAACGACTGCTGCACGACCAGCGCATGGGCCGGATCGACCAGGAGGTCCGTCACGTAGCCGGCGCGGCCCGTCCAGTAGTCGTCGTAGGTGCGCCCGCCCTGCACACGCGAGAAGTCCTGCTCGATGTTGCTGCAGGCCACGACGTGGCCGCCGTAGGACGGCAGCGGCGCGACCGTCTCGCCGGTTTGCGCGAAAGCCGCAGGTGAAAGCGCGGCCGCGATCACCATTGTCGCGATCGCCGGAACCGACAGGCGCCCCCGGCGCCGAGGCGTTCGATGCAGCACTCGATCTCCCTGACGGCGCCTGAGCGCCAGGATGTTGCCCCTGGTGGAGCGGCACAGCGGACTGCGCCACGTTCACTGGGACAGGCACGACCGCGTGCCGGTTCCCGTGGCGACGCCCCGCATCGACGAGGATCCTGCCTGTTCGCCTCGTGCCCGCCGTCCTGGCCCCGCGTTCGCCCACGTCCCGCGTGCGCGTCCCGTGCCGGCTAGAAAGCCTCTTCCGGGAGCGCCAGCGCGCTGTCGCCGCCGTACTGGATCGAGTGCGCGAAGGCGGACGCCTGCGGCAGCAGCGAGTCCGCATAGAAGCGCGCGGTCGTGATCTTCGCGCGATGGAACGTGGCATCCCCCGCGCCGTCGGCCAGGCGATCCGCCGCGACCAGTGCCGCACGCCCCATCTGCCAGCCACCGACGGCAAGGCCCCACATCTTGAGATAGGCCACCGCCCCCGCATGCGCCTGCCGCGGATTCTGGCCGTACGCCGGCACCATCCAGTCGACGGACGCCTGCACGTCGGCGACCACCGCCGCCAGTTGCACGCCGATCGCCTGCAGGTCGGGTTCCTTCCGGCTCGCAAGCCGCGCCGCGACCTGATCGATCTCCCCGGCGATCGCCTTGGCCACCGCTCCCGCATCGCGGGCCGTCTTGCGGCCGATGAGATCGTTGGCCTGGATGCCCGTCGTGCCTTCGTAGATCGTGGTGATGCGTGCGTCGCGAAGATGCTGCGCCGCGCCCGTCTCCTCGATGAAGCCCATTCCCCCGTGCACCTGGATGCCGAGCGAGGCCACGTCCTGTCCCACCTCCGTGGACCATCCCTTCACGATCGGGATCATGAAGTCGGCGAAGGCCTGCGCCTTGGCGCGCGCCGCCGCATCGGGATTGGCGCGCGCATTGTCGAGCGCGGCCGCGGTGACGTAGGCCACCGCGCGCGTGGCTTCGGTGAACGCACGCATCGTCATCAGCATGCGCCGGATGTCCGGATGCTCGATGATCGGATTGGTCTTTGCGGACTTGTCGAGCCCCACCGCGCGGCCCTGCACGCGCTCCCGCGCATAGGCCACCGCGCGCTGGTACGCCCGCTCCGCGATGCCCACCCCTTCGAGTCCGACCGAGAAGCGCGCGAGGTTCATCATGATGAACATGTACTCGAGGCCGCGGTTCTCCTCACCCACGAGGTACCCGGTGGCGCCGCCGTGGTCGCCGTACGCGAGCACGCAGGTGGGGCTCGCGTGGATGCCGAGCTTGTGCTCGAGCGACACGCAGCGCACGTCGTTGCGCGCACCGAGCGAGCCGTCGGCATTGACCAGGAACTTCGGCACCACGAAGAGCGAGATGCCCTTCACCCCTTCCGGCGCATCCGGCGTGCGCGCGAGCACCAGGTGGATGATGTTCTCGGTGTAATCGTGCTCGCCGAAGGTGATGAAAATCTTCTGTCCGGAGAGCTTGTAGGTGCCGTCGCCCTGCGGCACCGCGCGCGTGCGCACGGCCGCGAGATCGGAGCCGGCCTGCGGCTCGGTGAGGTTCATGGTGCCCGTCCACGTGCCCGCTACCATCTTGGGCAGGTAGGTGTCCTTGAGCGCCTGCGAGCCGCGCAGCTCGATCGCCTCGATCGCCCCTTGCGTGAGCAGCGGGCAGAGGTCGAACGCGAGGTTCGCCGAATGCCACATCTCCTC
The DNA here is from genome assembly GCA_964620265.1 of uncultured Alcaligenaceae bacterium. GTDB lineage: Bacteria > Pseudomonadota > Gammaproteobacteria > Burkholderiales > Casimicrobiaceae > VBCG01. The sequence goes on along the minus strand of CAZUGY010000169.1, from coordinate 2,157 downwards.
GACCGGCGTGGACACGACCTGCGGCAAGCCCTGGCCACCGTAGTGCGGGCTCTTGGTGAGGCCGTTCCAGCCGTTGGCGCAGAACTGCGCGTAGGCTTCCTTGAAACCCGGAGGGGTGACGACCTCGCCGCCCTCGAGCCACTTCGAGCCCTGGCGGTCGCCGGGGACGTTCAACGGATCGAGGACGTCGGTGGCGAACTTGGCCGCTTCCTCGAGGATGGCCGCTACCGTGTCGGGGTCCGCTTCCTCGAATCCGGGAAGGGTGGCGACCTGCGCCAGGCCGGCCAGTTCGTTCAGGACGAACTGCATCTCGTCCAGGGGCGCGCGATACGTGCTCATGCCGCTAATCCTCCGCGATTCTCTTTGGACCGCGTAGGGTAATTCCACGCGGGTAGAGCCGGGATTCTAAAGCGCGTTCGCCATGTCCCGGCTTGCGGTCGCCGTGGAGCCGCGATGGCTATCCAAGCTCGGCGGTGAATTGCGGCACGAGCTCGAACAGGTCACCCACGAGCCCGTAGTCCGCGATCTGGAAGATCGGCGCTTCCGGATCCTTGTTGATCGCCACGATCACCTTGCTGTCCTTCATCCCGGCCAGATGCTGGATCGCACCCGAGATGCCGATCGCGATGTAGAGGTCCGGCGCCACGATCTTGCCCGTCTGCCCCACCTGGTAGTCGTTGGGGACGTAGCCCGCATCGACCGCCGCGCGCGAGGCACCGATCGCGGCGTTCAGTTTGTCGGCCAGCGCTTCGAGCATCTTGAAGTTCTCGCCGCTGCCCAGGCCACGACCGCCCGAGATCACGATGCGTGCACTGGTGAGCTCGGGACGCTCGGACTTCGTGAGCTCCTGGCCCGTGACCCTGGACAGGCCTGTGTCGGCTGCGGCCGCGATGCTCTCGATCGCTGCGCTGCCCGTTGCCGGCGCCGCATCGAAGCCCGTGGTGCGGACCGTGATGACCTTGACCGGGTCCTTCGACTGCACGGTGGCGAATGCATTGCCGGCGTAGATCGGGCGCACGAACGTATCGGGCGATTCGATCGCGGTCACTTCGCTCACCTGCGCGACGTCGAGCTTGGCGGCGACCCGGGGTGACACGTTCTTGCCGAAGCCGGTGGCGGCGGTGACGACGTGCGAGTAGCTTCCCGGCAGCAGCGACAGGGCCGTGGCCGCCACGTTTTCTGCGGTGGGAGAGGCGAGGTACGGCGCGTCGGCTACGAGGACCTTGGTGACTCCCGCGAGCTTGGCGGCTTCCGCGGCGGCGCCCTGCGCGTCGGCGCCGGCGACGAGCACATGGATGTCGCCGCCCAGCCTGGCGGCAGCGCCCACGGCATGCGCAGTGGCGGACTTGAGCGCGGCGTTGTCGTGCTCGGCGATGATGAGTGTGGTCATGGTCTCGGGGCCTTACGCGATGATCTTGGCTTCGTTGCGCAGCTTGGCCACGAGCTCCTTCACGTCGGCCACCCTGCCGCCGCCCTTGCGCTTGGCGGGCTCGACGACCTTGAGGGTGACCAGACGCGGCGCGACATCGACGCCGAGCGTCGCTGGCGTGGTCGTGACGAGCGGCTTCTTCTTCGCCTTCATGATGTTCGGCAGGGTGGCATAGCGGGGCTCGTTGAGGCGCAGGTCAGTGGTCACGATGGCGGGCAGCTTGACCTCGACCGTCTCCAGGCCGCCGTCGACCTCGCGCTTGACCGTGGCCATGCCGCTGGCGATCTCCACCTTGGAGGCGAAGGTCGCCTGCGGCCAATCGAGGAGCGCTGCCAGCATCTGGCCGGTCTGGTTGGCGTCGTCATCGATCGCCTGCTTGCCCAGGATCACGAGGTCGGGCTTCTCCTCGGCCACGATGGCCTTCAGGAGCTTGGCCACGGCCAGCGGCTGGAGCTCGACGTCGGTGTCCACCAGGATGGCGCGGTCGGCGCCCAGGGCCAGCGCCGTGCGCAAAGTCTCCTGGCACGCCGCAACCCCGCAGGAAACTGCGACAATCTCGGTCGCAATCCCCTTTTCCTTGAGCCGGACAGCTTCCTCGACGGCAATCTCGTCGAAGGGATTCATCGACATCTTGACGTTGGCGGTATCGACGCCGGAGCCGTCGGGCTTGACGCGGACTTTGACGTTGAAGTCGATGACGCGCTTGAGGGGGACTAGGATTTTCATGG
>CAZUGY010000168.1:0-7096 GCA_964620265.1 uncultured Alcaligenaceae bacterium | reverse complement strand
CATGGCCAAGGGCAAATTCGAGCGTAACAAGCCGCACGTGAACGTGGGGACGATTGGGCACGTTGATCATGGGAAGACGACGCTGACGGCGGCGATCACGGCGGTGCTGTCGCGGAAGTTTGGTGGAGAGGCGAAGGCGTACGACCAGATCGACAATGCGCCGGAGGAGAAGGCGCGGGGGATCACGATCAACACGTCGCACGTGGAGTACGAGACGCAGGCGCGGCACTACGCGCACGTGGACTGTCCGGGGCACGCGGACTACGTGAAGAACATGATCACGGGCGCGGCGCAGATGGACGGGGCGATCCTGGTGGTGTCGGCGGCGGATGGTCCGATGCCGCAGACGCGGGAGCACATTCTGCTGGCACGGCAGGTGGGGGTTCCGTACATCATCGTGTACATGAACAAGGCGGACATGGTGGACGACAAGGAGCTTTTGGAGCTTGTCGAGATGGAAGTGCGGGAGCTGCTCTCCAAGTACCAGTTTCCGGGCGACAAGACGCCGATCGTGATTGGTTCGGCGAAGATGGCGCTGGAAGGGGACAAGGGGGAGCTGGGGGAGGAGTCGATCTACAAGCTGGCGGATGCGCTGGACACGTACATTCCGACGCCGGAGCGTGCGGTGGACGGTCCGTTCCTGATGCCGGTGGAAGACGTGTTCTCGATCTCGGGCCGGGGCACGGTGGTGACCGGGCGGGTGGAGCGGGGGATCGTGAAGGTGGGCGACAACCTGGAGATCGTGGGGCTGAAGCCGACGCTGGCGACGGTGTGCACGGGGGTGGAGATGTTCCGCAAGCTGCTGGACCAGGGGCAGGCGGGGGACAACGTGGGCGTGCTGCTGCGTGGCACCAAGCGGGAGGAAGTGGAGCGGGGGCAGGTGCTGGCGAAGCCGGGGTCGATCACGCCGCACACGAAGTTCACGTGCGAGGTGTACATCCTGTCGAAGGAGGAGGGGGGTCGTCATACGCCGTTCTTCCCGGGGTATCGGCCGCAGTTCTATTTCCGGACGACGGACGTGACGGGGAGCTGCGAGCTGCCGGCGGGGACGGAGATGGTGATGCCTGGGGACAACATCGGGATGACGGTGACGCTGATCCAGCCGATCGCGATGGAAGAGGGGCTGCGCTTCGCGATCCGCGAAGGCGGCCGCACCGTCGGCGCCGGCGTGGTGGCGAAGGTCATCCAGTAAAGGTTCACGTAGGCCAGTAGCTCAATTGGCAGAGCGCCGGTCTCCAAAACCGGAGGTTGGGGGTTCGATGCCCTCCTGGCCTGCCACTCTCAGCAGTCAGAAGACAGAAGTCAGTTGACAGAGGGTGGCGGTGTTTCGGTGGCGCGACATCGAAGTCGCGGTGTGGTGTGAAGCAGTTCTGGTGAAAGGATTGGAGCAAGGCACGGCATAGCGTGGGTCGTCGGATCGAGAGGTGGCAGCAACGCGACTCGCGTCGCGCCACCGGAAACGCCGGCGTAACTGACTTCTGTCCCCTGACTCCTGACTCCTGAAATGGATAAAGCAAAAATCGCAGTAGCGGCGCTGTGCGTGGTCGCCGGTGTCTACGGCTACTACCACTTTTCCGAGAGCGCCATGGTCCTGCGCATCCTGATGGTGCTGGGAGGGCTGCTCGCGGCGGCCGGCGTGGGCTGGACCTCGGCGCCCGGGAAGGAATTCTTTGCCTTCGCGCACGAGGCGTGGGCGGAAGCCGGGCGCGTGGCGTGGCCCACGCGCAAGGAAACGCTGCAGACCACGGGAATCGTCTTCGTGTTCGTCGTGATCATGGCGCTGTTCCTGTTCGCCGTGGATACCTCGCTCGCATGGGCTATCAAGTTTCTGACGCAGGGCAGGGTCGACGGATGAGCGACAAGAAATGGTTCGTCGTGCACGCTTACTCGGGTTTCGAGAAGAGCGTGCAGCGTGCGCTCGTCGAGCGGATCAAGCGCTCGGAGATCGCCGAGCAGTTCGGCCAGATCCTGGTGCCGGTCGAGGAAGTCGTGGAGATGAAGAACGGCGCCAAGGCCATCTCGGAGCGCAAGTTCTTCCCGGGCTACGTGCTGGTCGAGATGGACATGACCGACGACTCCTGGCACCTCGTGAAGAGCACGCCCAAGGTCACGGGATTCGTCGGGGGCACGGCCAACCGTCCCACGCCGATCTCGCAGAAGGAAGTCGACGCGATCCTGCGCCAGGTGCAGGAAGGTGTGGAGAAGCCGCGCCCGAAGGTGCTCTTCGAGATGGGCGAGGCGGTGCGCGTCAAGGATGGTCCGTTCACCGACTTCCACGGCAACGTGGAGGATGTGAACTACGAGAAGAGCAAGCTGCGCGTGTCGGTCACGATCTTCGGGCGGTCCACGCCGGTCGAGCTCGATTTCGCGCAAGTGGAGAAAGCGTAATCAGAGGTCAGGAGTCAGAAGTCAGAGGACAGTCTCATCGCGCGGTGTGCGCCGGGTAAGCCGGCGCATCGAGCGCCGATGGGGCGATCGGGCTGACACGAGTCCTGGCAGTAGTTGCCCACGGGGAGGCTGCAGTTTCAGCAGCCGCTAGCACCCACAACGGAGTAGATCATGGCGAAGAAAATCGTCGGTTTCATCAAGCTGCAGGTTCCTGCAGGCAAGGCCAATCCCAGCCCGCCCATCGGCCCCGCGCTCGGCCAGCGCGGCCTCAACATCATGGAGTTCTGCAAGGCGTTCAACGCGCAGACCCAGAAGGTGGAGCCGGGCCTGCCCATTCCCGTGGTGATCACGGCGTTCGCGGACAAGAGCTTCACGTTCGTGATGAAGACGCCGCCGGCCACGGTGCTGATCAAGAAGGCGGCCAAGGTCGACAAGGGCAGCCCCAAGCCGCACACCGACAAGGTGGGCAAGCTGACGCGCGCGCAAGCCGAGGAAATCGCCGCCATGAAGATGCCCGACCTCACGGCCTCCGACATGGACGCCGCAGTGCGCATCATCGCCGGCAGCGCCCGCAGCATGGGCATCACGGTCGAAGGAGTGAAGTGATCATGGCCGAGAAGAAGAACACCTCGGGCCTCACCAAGCGCATGGAGAAGGTCCGTGCGAAGGTGGACCGCAGCAAGACCTATCCCGTCGACGACGCGCTGAAGCTCGTCAAGGAAAACGCGATCGCCAAGTTCGACGAGTCGGTCGACGTCGCGGTGAACCTGGGCGTCGATGCCAAGAAGTCGGACCAGACGGTGCGCGGCTCGGTCGTGCTTCCCTCCGGCACCGGCAAGGACGTGCGCGTGGCCGTGTTCGCGCAGGGCGACAAGGCCCAGCAGGCCACCGACGCCGGCGCCGACATCGTGGGCTTCGAGGACCTCGCCGCCCGGATCAAGGAAGGCTTCCTGGACTTCGACGTGGTGATCGCCTCTCCGGATGCGATGCGCGTCGTGGGCCAGCTGGGCCAGGTCCTGGGTCCCCGTGGCCTGATGCCGAACCCCAAGGTCGGCACGGTCTCGCCGGACGTCGCGCAGGCGGTCAGGAATGCCAAGGCCGGCCAGGTGCAATACCGTACCGACAAGGCGGGCATCATCCAGTGCACGATCGGCCGCGCGTCGTTCACGCCGGAACAACTGAAGGCGAATCTGGTCGCACTGATCGAGGCCCTGAACAAGGCCAAGCCGGCCGGTGTGAAGGGCGTGTACCTGCGCAAGGTCAGCCTGTCGTCGACGATGGGTGCGGGCGTGCGCATCGATCACGCGCCGCTCGCCACCACGCAGGCGGCGCAGTAACGAATTTGGAGGGCGCTGCGGTTCAGGAGTCAGAAGTCAGAGGACAGAAGTCAGCAACGGCTTCTCGATCCGAGGCTTCGGGGTTCAGGAGCGCAGCGTGCCGTCAAAGACCGCTGGTGTCCGCAAGGACTTAATTCGGGCGAAAGGGCGGGGACGGGGTTGGTTTTTCTGACTTCTGTCCTCTGATTCCTGACTCCTGACCAGCGTAGATGGTGCTCCCTTCGACCAGGATCTCCTGGACGAATGGTCACCGAGGTAGCCACCGCATGTCGGGTGGCAATGAGATGAGGTGAACATGAGTCTCAATCTGCAACAGAAGCAAGCGGTTGTCGCCGAAGTGGCGAAGCAGGTTGCCGGTGCTCAGGCCATCGTGATGGTCGAGAACCGCGGCATGCCCGTCGCAGCGATGACGCAGCTTCGTGCGAAGGCTCGGGCTTCTGGCGTGTATTTCCGGGTGGTCAAGAACACCCTGGTGCGCCGGGCCGTGGTCGATACCCCGTTCGCAACGCTGGCCGACAGGATGGTCGGCCCGCTCGCGTACGGCATCGGCAGCGACCCCGTGGCCGTGGCAAAGGTCCTGAACGACTTTGCCAGGGGCAACGACAAGTTCGTGATCACCGGCGGTGCGATGCCGGGCCAGGTGATGTCCGCCAAGGATGTCGCCGCGCTCGCGTCCCTCCCGTCGCGTGACGAGCTGATCGCCAAGCTGCTCGGCACCATGCAGGCGCCGGTCGCCAAGCTGGTCCGGACGATGAACGAGGTGCCCGGCAAGTTCGTGCGCACGCTCGCCGCCGTTCGCGATTCCCGGCAGGCCGCTTGATTTTCGCAATCTGAAACCCAATATCCGTTCGTTCCCAGGAGCAAGACATGTCTGCTGTGCAAACTGAAATCCTCGACAAGATCTCGTCGATGTCCGTCCTCGAGCTTTCCGAGCTCATCAAGGCGATGGAAGACAAGTTCGGCGTTTCCGCCGCCGCTGCGGTCGCCGTGGCCGGCCCCGCTGCCGGTGCTGCCCCCGCCGCCGCCGCCGAAGAGCAAACCGAATTCACGGTGATGCTCGCGTCGTTCGGCGAGAACAAGGTCAACGTCATCAAGGCCGTTCGCGAAATCACGGGCCTTGGCCTGAAGGAAGCGAAGGACCTGGTCGACGGCGCGCCGAAGCCGGTCAAGGAAGGCGTGAACAAGGCCGATGCCGAAGCCGCTAAAAAGAAGCTCGAAGAGGCTGGGGCTAAGGTTGAAATCAAGTAATTTTAGTCAGATGGGGTCCCAGGGCTAACGCCGGGACCCCATGGAAAAATCGACGACGCTGACTGCCTGACGTAGAGGCTGATCAGGCAGAAATCGCCGGCGGAGCCGGACGATTTCTGGAAGTTGGTTGTTCGGGGTGGGTCGCCGTTTCTGGTTTCGGGGTGGCGATTTGCCCTGCTGACGTTCTGGTTTTTGTTGTTGTTTGTGGTTTGGGGGCGGCATTAGATGGTGCCGTCCCGCTTCGGGCTCTGCGGAGATCGAAGCGAAGCGTGAGTCGGGGATATGTGCCGAGCGCGTTTCGCTTCGCTTTCCGAGTCGACTGCGGAAGGCAGGTATGGTCGGACGTCGCTGCAATGGCGACGTTGTCCGCCAGCGGCTGGTAGTGGCCAGCCACCAACCTGGGAATGCAACGTTCCCGGACCGTCGATGCAGCACCGCAAGGCATTGGGCGGCGCGATCGCGCCGCCAGCAACCGAAGGCAAGGCAAACCCGCGCGACGCAGCCGCGCGGTCCCGCACGAACCGGAGACATACCTCACGCCATGGCGACCACCACCACGCCCTACACCTTTACCGAGAAGAAGCGCATCCGCAAGAGCTTTGCCAAGCGCGCGCGCGTCCTCGAGGTCCCGTTCCTTCTCGAGACGCAGCTCGCCTCGTATCGTGCATTCCTGCAGGAAGGAACGCCGATGGAAGCGCGCAAGAACGAGGGCCTGCAGGCCGCGTTCACGTCGATCTTCCCGATCAGCAGCCACTCGGGCAACGCCCGGCTGGAATTCGTGAGCTTTTCGCTGCTCGCTCCCGCGTTCGACGTGGTCGAGTGCCAGCAGCGCGGCTTGACGTACTGCTCGGCCCTGCGCGCCAAGGTCCGCCTCATCATCATGGACAAGGAAGCGCCCAAGGACACGGTCAAGGAAGTGAAGGAGCAGGAGGTCTACATGGGCGAGATCCCGCTCATGACGGACAACGGCTCGTTCATCATCAACGGCACCGAGCGCGTGATCGTGTCGCAGCTCCACCGCTCGCCGGGCGTGTTCTTCGAGCACGACCGCGGCAAGACGCATTCGTCGGGCAAGCTCCTCTTCTCCGCGCGCGTGATCCCGTATCGCGGCTCGTGGCTCGACTTCGAGTTCGATCCCAAGGACTTCCTCTTCTTCCGCGTCGATCGCCGCCGCAAGATGCCGGTGACCACGCTCCTGAAGGCGATTGGCCTCTCCAACGAGGACATCCTCAAGCAGTTCTTCCAGTTCGACACGTTCTTCCTGTCCAAGGACGCCAGCGAGCTCGACTTCGTGCCCGAGCGGATGCGCGGCGAGATGGCGCGCTTCGACATCGCCGGCAAGGAAGGCAAGGTCATCATCGCCAAGGACAAGCGGATCACCGCGCGTCACGTGCGCGAGCTCGTGGACAGCGGGGTGAAGCGCATCGCCGTGCCCAACGAATACGTCGTGGGCCGCACGCTCGCCACCAACGTGGTCGACACGTCGACCGGCGAAGTGATCGCCAAGGCCAACGACGAGATCACCGAGGACACGCTCGCCAAGCTGCAGGAAGCCGGCGTCAAGGAGATCAAGACGATCTTCACCAACGACCTCGACCAGGGCCCGTTCATCGCGCAGACGTTGCGCACGGATGACACGCCGGACCAGTACGCCGCCAAGGTCGCGATCTACCGCATGATGCGTCCCGGCGAGCCGCCGACCGAGGACGCGGTGGAAGCGCTCTTCCACGGCCTCTTCTTCTCCGAGGAGCGCTACGACCTCTCCGCCGTGGGCCGGATGAAGTTCAACCGTCGCATGGGCCGCCCGGAGCTCAAGGGACCCTCCACGCTGACCAACGAGGACATCATCGCCGTCATCAAGATCCTCGTGGACCTGCGCAACGGCCGCGGCGAGATCGACGACATCGACCACCTCGGCAACCGTCGCGTGCGCTCGGTGGGCGAGCTCGCGGAGAACCAGTTCCGCAGCGGCCTCGTGCGCGTGGAGCGCGCGGTCAAGGAGCGTCTCGGCCAGGCCGAGAGCGACAACCTGCTCCCGCACGACCTCATCAACGCCAAGCCGATCAGCGCCGCGATCAAGGAGTTCTTCGGCTCCTCGCAGCTGTCGCAGTTCATGGACCAGA
>CAZUGY010000167.1:0-7163 GCA_964620265.1 uncultured Alcaligenaceae bacterium | reverse complement strand
CTCGCCGGTGTTGCTGGATCGTTTCCTGAACGATGCGATCGAAGTCGATGTCGATTGCCTGTCGGACGGCCAACGCACCTTCATCGGCGGCGTGATGGAGCACATCGAGCAGGCCGGCGTGCACTCGGGCGACTCGGCGTGCTCGCTGCCGCCGTTCTCGCTGCCGGCGTCGATCGTGGCCGAGCTGCGCACGCAGACGATCGCGATGGCCAGGGCGCTCAATGTCGTCGGCCTCATGAACGTGCAGTTCGCCATCCAGTTCGACACCGCCGGCAAGGGCACGGTGTACGTGCTCGAGGTCAATCCGCGCGCATCGCGCACGGTGCCCTACGTGTCCAAGGCCACCGGACGGCCGCTCGCCAAGATCGCGGCGCGCTGCATGGTGGGCCAGGCGCTCGCGGAGCAGGGGGTGGCGGGCGAGATCGTGCCGCCGTACTACTCGGTGAAGGAGGCGGTCTTCCCGTTCATCAAGTTCCCGGGCGTCGACACGATCCTCGGCCCCGAGATGAAGTCCACCGGCGAAGTGATGGGCGTGGGGGAATCCTTCGGCGAGGCCTTCGTGAAGAGCCAGCTCGCCGCCGGCGTGAAGCTCCCCGAGTCCGGGCGCGTGTTCATCAGCGTGCGCAACGCCGACAAGGTGCGCGTGATCGAGACGGCGCGGATGCTCGCCGAAATGGGTTTCGAGCTCGTGGCTACGCGCGGCACCGCCACTGCCCTCGAAGCTGCGGGGGTCAAGGTTGCGGTGGTGAACAAGGTGGCCGAGGGACGTCCGCACATCGTGGACATGCTCAAGAACGACGAGATCGCGCTCGTGGTGAACACCGTCGAGGAAAAGCGCGCGGCGATCCAGGACAGCTATCACATCCGGCGCGCGGCGCTCGTGGACCAGATACCCACGTTCACCACGCTCGACGGCGCGCGTGCCGCCACGATCGGCATCAAGGCGATGCGCGGGCTCACGCCCTACGCGATCCAGGCGTTGCACAAGCGCCTCGGGTAACTCAACTCCGGCCGTGCCAGTGGAGCCCGGCATTGCCGGGCTCCTCCCATTTGACAGATGCAGGAAGCACGCACATGAGCAAGATCCCGATGACGGTGGAAGGCGAGAAGCGCCTCAAGGCGGAGCTGCAGCGGTTGAAGTCGATCGAGCGCCCGTCGGTCATCCAGGCCATCGCCGAGGCACGCTCACATGGCGATCTTTCGGAGAACGCCGACTACGACGCCGCCAAGGAGCGCCAGGGCTTCATCGAGGGCCGCATCCAGGAGATCGAGGGCAAGCTCGCCAATGCGCAGGTGATCGATCCCACTTCGCTCGACGTGGAGCACGTGGTGTTCGGTGCGACGGTCGAGCTCGAGGACGGCGACAGCGGCGAGCAGGTGACCTACCAGATCGTCGGCGACGACGAGGCCGACATCAAGCACGGCAAGATCTCGGTGAGCTCGCCGATCGCGCGCGCGCTGATCGGCAAGTCCGAGGGCGACACCGCGGATGTGGCGGCCCCCGGCGGCGCGCGCAGCTACGAGATCCTGGCGGTTCGCTACGCTTGAGCGAGGCACACGTGTCGTCATGGCCGGCCGAGCTCTTCCTGCTGCGCGGTGAGGACCGCGCGGGGGCGCTGGCGCGAGCCGATGCGCTCGTGCCGGCGGCCCGGGCGGCGGATGCGTCCCTGGCCGAGCTCGCGCGCGCCTTCGCGCAGGGCAGTGCTCCCGTGCAGGCGGCGATCGTGGCCGGCGATGCGGACGATCTTTCTGCCAGGCTCGATGCGATCCGCCAGGGCGCGCGCAAAGCTGCGGGCATCTTCCTCGCACCCGAGGCACGCGATCCTGCCGCGAAGCTTGCGTTCCTGTTCCCGGGACAGGGCTCGCAGCGCGTGGGCATGCTGCGCGAGCTCTTCGCGGCATTCCCGATGCTTAAGCCGCATCTGGCGCGCGGCGCGGCATGGAAGGACATCATCTTTCCTCCGCTCGCCGAAACGCCGCAGGACGAGGCCGCGCAGCAGGCGGCGCTGACCGACACGCGCGTGGCCCAGCCCGCGCTGGGCATCGCCGGCCTTGCCATGGCCCAGCTCCTGCAACGCTACGGCGTGCGCCCGGACATGCTGGCGGGCCACAGCTACGGCGAGCTCGTGGCGCTCGCCGTGGCAGGTGCGTTGCCGGAATCGGAGCTCCTGCCGCTTTCGGCGCTGCGCGGGAAGCGCATCCTCGAGTCGTGCGCCGATGCGCCCGATGCGGGGACGATGGCCGCGGTGGCCGCCGACCGCGACACGGTCGCCACGCACCTCGCGGGCCTTGCGGACGTGGTCATCGCCAACGAGAACGCACCCGAGCAGATGGTGATCTCGGGTCCCACCGCTGCCGTGAACACTGCCGTGGAGCGGCTGCTCGGCGCCGGCGTGGCTGCGCGCGGCATTCCCGTGGCGTGCGCCTTCCACAGTCCGCTCGTGCGCGGCGCGTGCGAGCTCTTCGCGCGCGACCTGGCGGGGGTGGCGATCGCGCCTCCCACCATGACCGTCTACTCGAATACGACCACCGGTGTGTATCCCGCCGATGCGCCGGCGATCCGTGCGCTGCTCGCATGCCACGTCGGCGAGCCCGTGCACTTCGTCGACGAGATCGAGGCGATGTACGCGGCCGGCGGCCGCATCTTCGTCGAGGCCGGGCCCGGTCGCGTGCTCACCGGCCTCGTGGGCCGCATCCTCGGCAAGCGGCCGCACGTGGCCATCGCCTGCGATCGTCCGGGCGAGGACGGCCTCGTGCAGTGGCTGCTCGCCATGGGGCAGCTTGCGGCGCAGGGTGTTGCCGTGGACGCCGACGCGATCTTCGCCGATCGCGGTGTCGCCCGCATCGCGCTGGACGCGTACTCCGCGTCCTGAATAGCGCTAGGAATTCTCTCCGCGCCGCGTGCGCCGGCGTGCCGTGGCGTCCGACGCCGCAGGCGGCAGCTCGGAGGCCACCGGACCGTGGCGCGCCGCCCCGCGGCGTCCCTTGCCCTGTCCCGCTTCCTTGCCCGCCTCCCACGTGCCGGGCGTGGCACGCCGCCGCTCGCGCACGTTGTCCACGGGCGCGCGCGGTCCCGTCTTCCTCGGTGCTTTCTTCAGTTGCGCGGCGGTCTCGGCGGCCCGCGCGCGCGCCGCCTTCGCCTTGGCGGCCTTGGCTATCTCGGGATTCGAGCGCCAGAGCACGAGGATCTTGCCCACGTGCTGCACGGGCGCGCAATCGAGCGCCGCCACGGCCTGCTCGAGCATCGCCGTGCGGATCTCGCGATCGTCGCCCAGCACCTTGACCTTGATGAGCTCGTGCGCGAGGAGCGCGAGGTCGATCTCGTGCAGCACCTGCGGCGTGAGGCCATGCTGGCCGACGGTGACGACGGGCTCGAGGTGATGGGCCTTGGCGCGCAGGTCGCGGCGCTCGGCGGGGGTGAGAGGTTTCATGGGCCGAAGTGTACGTGGATGCGCAACGCTCCGGTACGGCCCGCTACCGGAGCAGGTTGGGCAGCCAGCGCGTGAGCGCCGGCCAGTATGTGACGAGTATCACCACCACGAGCGTCGCTCCCATGAGCGGCACGAGTGCCCGCGATATCGCCCCGATCCCCGCATTGGCGAGCTTCGCCGCCACGAACAGCGTGCCTCCCACCGGCGGCGTATACAGCGCGATGGCGAGGTTGGCCGTCATGACCACGCCGAGGTGCACGAGGTCGACCTGGAACTGCTGCGCGAGCGGCAGGAAGAGCGGCGCCGTGAGCAGCAGCGCCGGCAGCGGCTCGATGAAGATCCCGAGCAGCAGCAGCGAGATGTTCACGAGCAGCAGGAACACCCACTGGTCGTGCGCCACGACACGCACCCACTGTGCGAGCTGCACCGCGACCTGCTCGACGGTGAGGAGCCAGGCGAGGCACCCCGTGGCGCCGATCACCAGCATCACGATGGCGCTGGTCTGGAACGCCGACAGCACGAGGCGCGGCAGGTCGCGCCACGTGATGTCGCGGTAGAAGAGGAGGGAGACCGCAACGCCGTACACCACGGCCACCGACGCCGACTCGGTCGGCGTGAAGAAGCCCGTCCAGATGCCGCCCACGATGATGAGCGGCATCACGAGCGCGGGACCGGCGGCCAGGAACGCCTTGCCGATCACGCGCGGGCTGAAGCCACCGTCGCCGTTGTCGCAACCCGTGCGGCGTCCGTACCACACGCATACCACGATCAATGCGAAGGCGCTGATGATCGCGGGAACCACGCCGGCCATGGACAGCTGCCGCATCGATACGCCGGAGATGAATGCGTAGACGAGAAACGGAATCGACAGCGGCATGAGGAGCGCCAGCGTGCCCGCCACTGCGAGCAGCGCTGCGGCGAAGGCACGCGGATAGCCCCGCTTGATCATGGTGGGGATCACGAGCGAGCCGATCGCGGCCGTGTCGGCGATGGCCGAGCCGGAAACGCCGCCGAACATGAGGCAGGAGGCCACGGTCACCACGCCCAGGCCACCCGGCATGAAGCCGAAGAGCGCGCGGGCGAACTCCACGATGCGCTTGCCCACGCCGCCTTGCGACAGGATCTCGCCGGCAAAGATGAAGAGCGGCACGGCGATGAGGATGAAGGGCTCCACACCGCCGATGAAGGACAGGAAGATCGTCTCCAGCGGATGCGTGAGGCCGTAGCCCCAGATGATCCCGACCGTGGTGGCGAGCAGCGCGAACATGAGCGGCACGCCGGCGAGCGCCACCACGAAGAACACGACGAATACGACGAGCGGCAGCATCACGCGATCCCGTAGCGTTCGTCGCGCGTGCGGCCGAGCGCGATCTGGAGGAGGTCCCAGGCGGCGAATACCGCCATGGCAGCGGCCCCCACCGGCAGCGCGAGGTATTGCAATCCCATCGGGATGTGCAGCACGGTGAGCTCGTTGCTCCACGTGGAGCGCACGATGCCGGCGCCGAACCATACGAGCATGGCGAGGATGCCAAGGCAGAGGAGCTGGATGGCGCCGTCGGCGAGTCTTCTTCGCTGCGGACCGAGCTTGTCGAGGAACTCGGTGATCGTCATGTGCGCGCCGCGCCGTGTCGCGGCGGCGCCTCCGAGGAAGGTGACCCAGACCATGAGGAGCTCACACAGCTCCGTGGTCCAGGCGATGTCGCCGCCGGTGATGTGAAACACCACGTTCACGAACACCAGCACGATCATCACGCTGCCGATCGCGACGATCGTCCAGTCGACGAGCGACCCGAACGCGCGAATGGGCCAGGGGGCGGGCGGTCCGGGCGGAAGGAGGCTCATGGGCGTGGGCAGGCGGTGGATGCGGGTCGAAGACAGGGGGCTCGCAAGGCAGGTGCACTCGAGGCCCGTGCAGCGGAGTGCGCCGGCACGAGGCGGCAGCGTGGCGCCGCCGCCTCGCGGCGCGCCATCACTTCGGCGCCGGGTTCGCCTTGCGGATGGCCTCCGCCTCGGCCAGGATCGTGTCCACGTCCGCGCCGTACTTCTCCCTGGCGAGCTTGGTGACCGGCGCGACGGCATTGCGCCACGGGCCGATGTCGGGATTCAGGATCTTCGCCCCCTTCGACTTCATGTCGGCCAGCAGCCGCTCGTCGTTGCTGCTGACTTCCTTGCGGCTCCAGTCGGAGGCTTCCCTGGCGGCCTTCTGCACGGCCTCGCGGTCGGCGGGCGAGAGCTTCTGCCACGTCTTCTCGGAGATCGTCATCGGGATCGGGCTGTACACGTGCTGGGTCAGCGTCACGTTGGGCGCCACTTCGTAGAACTTGTTGGCGTGGATCGTATCGATCGGATTCTCCTGCCCGCTGACCGCACCCTGCTGGATCGCGAGGTAGACCTCAGGCAGCGGCATGATCACCACGCTGAAGCCCATCGCCTCCAGTTGCCAGCGCATCATCTCGTTGGGGAAGCTGCGCAGCTTCTTGCCCTTGGCATCGGCCGGCGTGTTGAGCGCATCCTTGGTCGTCATGGAACGGAAGCCCGCCTCGAAGGGCGACAGGAAGCGGAAGCCCTTCTCGGGTCCCTTGGCGAATTGCGCCTGCATCCACTTCGACTCGTCGTAGAGCTTCCAGCCCTGCTGGTAGCTTTCCACGAGGAAAGGCAGCGCGGTGAGGTTGAGCGTCGGGATGTGCGTGGCATACGTGCCCGTACCCGTCACCGTGAAGTCGATGCCGCCGAGCTGCAGTTGCTCCACGCCCTTGGGGTCGTTGGCGAGCTGGCCTGCCGGATAGATCTGCACCTTGTAGCGGCCCTGCGTGTACTGCTCGACCTTCTGCGCGAAGAGCTCGGCGGCCTTCTGCCGCGCACCGCCGGGCTGGTCGGTGTGGCTGAACTTGAGGATCGTCTGCGCGAGCGCAGTGCCTGCGAAGACGAGCGAGACGGCGGCGGCAACGAGCGTGTGCGTGACGAGCGTGCGGCGAAGCATGGTGACCTCCTTGTGTCGACGTGATGGCGGTACGTGGCCGCCGGCTATGGTCGTGAGTGGGTGTGATCAGCGGACAGTGCTCATGCGGTGCTCTTGGTGAAGGTGTCAGGGCGCGAACGGTGGCGCGGCCGCGGGCGGCTCGAAGCCCGCGATCTCGATGCGCCGCCCGCTTGCATGCGACACGTAGGCGGCCTCCTGCGCGCGCAGGTTGGCAAGGTAGTCGCGCGCCGTGTTCTCGATCGGCGTGCCGGACAGAAGATGCGAGACCACGTGGCGCTCGAGTGCGGCACAGCAGCCGCCGCCGAAAGTGGCGGGGCCGCGGTCGTAGACATGCTCGCGCTCGGCGCCCTGATGCGGCTTCCACCACAGGCGCGCCTCGCCGTCGAGGCGCAGCACGCCGGCGGAGCCTTCGAGCCACATCTCGCCCATCGTGCGGCGCGGATTCTCGGCGACGAAATCGTTGGAGCGATTGCCGTCGAAGAGCCCCGTGGAGCCGTTGCCGAACTCGAAGAGGAGGTAACCGGCGTCTTCCGCCGCGATCGCGGGATTCACGCGGCGGAGGCGAGCGGTGATCGCGGCGACCTCGCCCATGAGGAAGCGGAACGTATCGATCCAGTGGATGGCCGTCTCGACGATGAGGAGCCGCGGCATCGTCTGGAAATAGGGCTGGCGGTCGAGGTAGGCGTGCGGCCCCTGGCCGTCGCCGGGCCGCAGGCGGAAGGCCACGCTGTGCGGCGTGCCGATCGTGCCTT
>CAZUGY010000166.1:0-7507 GCA_964620265.1 uncultured Alcaligenaceae bacterium | reverse complement strand
ATCCTGATCAAGGACTCTATCGGTCCCGGCGGGAGTTGGGCCCTGGCGATACGGTTTCGCCCACCGTCCTTCCCGGAGTAGTGATCGACCTGCGGGCCGTTCTCCTGGACTAGTACCGATCAGCGTCCGGTACTGCCAAACCCGCCGGCGCCGCGGTCACTCGCCTCGAACGTCTCCACCACCCGAAACCCCGCCTGCACCACCGGCACGATCACCATCTGCGCGAGCCGCTCCATCGGGTTCAGCGTGAACGTGTCGAGTCCGCGATTCCAGCAGCTCACCATCAGCGGCCCCTGATAGTCGGAGTCGATCAGTCCCACGAGGTTGCCGAGCACGATGCCGTGCTTGTGGCCGAGCCCCGAGCGCGGAAGGATCAGCGCGGCGAGGCCGGGGTCCGCGATGTGGATCGCGATGCCCGTGGGCACGAGCGCGGTGTCGCCGGGGGCGAGCGTGATCGACGCATCGATGCATGCCCGCAGGTCGAGACCCGCGGAGCCGGGCGTGGCGTAGGCGGGCAGGTGGACGCGGATACGCTCGTCGAGGATGCGCAGGTCGATGGTGGTCATGGGGGCGGGTAGGGCGCGAAAGCGCGGACTATACGTCAGCCGGATGGACGATGGCGGGCCGGCAGCGTGCGTATCAGCATATGCGTGCATGGCGATGCGATCCGTTTCTCGGTGCTGCCGTCTTCCTCAATCGAGTGCCCGTCGCAACAGGCCGTAGCGTAATGACGGCGTCGTTACATTTTGCTATCCTCGAGGGACAACCGGAGGAAGCGCCCAGTGACCATTCCACGCACCACCAAGCAGCCACGCCGGGATACGCTCAACCTGCGCATTCCGTCTGCCGAGCGCAATCTGATCGATCGTGCGGCCGAGTCGGCAGGCAAGACGCGCACGGACTTCATCCTCGAGGCGGCGCGCCGTGCGGCCGAGGAAGTGCTGCTCGACCGCGCACTGATGGTGGTCACGCCCGAGGCCTATCGGGAGTTCCTGAAGCGGCTGGATCGCCCGGCGGCACCGAATGATCGCCTGCGGCGAACGATGCGCACGAAGGCGCCCTGGCCCGCGTCCTGAAACCGGATGCTGAGCGTTCCCTCGCCGCTCGACGCCGGCCACGACATCGCCGGCTTCGACTGCGGGGTCGTGTCGCTCGACACCTGGCTGGTGCGTCGTGCGATGGCCAACCAGGCGAGCGGTGCCTCACGTACCTTTGTCGTTTGCGCGGGCCGCAAGGTGGTGGGTTACTACGCGCTGGCATCGAGCGCAGTGGTGCCCGCCGCTGCGCCGGGTCGCTTTCGACGGAACATGCCGGACCCGGTTCCGGTGGTCGTGCTCGGCCGCCTTGCGGTGGCCACGAGTCATCATGGAGCGGGGATCGGGCGGGCGCTCTTTCAGGATGCCGCGCTGCGCGTCATGCACGCCGCCGACGCCATCGGCATTCGCGGCATGGTTGTCCATGCGCTCTCCGACGAGGCCAGGAATTTCTACCTGCGTCTCGGCCTCGATGAATCGCCGCTGGACCCGATGACGTTGATGGTGACTCTTGCCGATCTGCAAGCGGTGACGGGGTGATGACGGCTGGTGGTCATGGGGGCGGGTAGGGCGCGAAAGCGCGGACTATACGTCAGCCGGATGGACGATGGCGCGCGTGGATTGCCGGACGCAACATGTCCCGGATCTACCCTGTGCGAGCTTGATCGCCGGGGGTAAACTGACCGGAACATGGCAAGTGCGATCCCCCTTTCCCGCCATCGCCTCTCCGTGGACCAGTTCCACGAGATGGCTCGCACCGGCATTCTGCCGAGCGACGCGCGGGTCGAGCTCATCGACGGCGAGCTGATCGACATGGCGCCGATGGGGAGTCGTCACTCGAGCATCGTCGCCCGTCTTTCGATGCGCTTTGCGCAGGATGCGCGCGACACGCTCGTCTACACGCAGAACGCGATCAGCCTTCCGCCCTCGAGCGAGCCGCAGCCCGACATTGCCGTCCTTGCGCCGAGTCCCGACAACTACAGGGGCGCGCTTCCGCGAGCCCGCGACGTTCTCCTGGTCATCGAGGTCGCCGATACCACGCTGCGCTACGACCAGGGGATCAAGGCAGACCTCTACGCCCGGCATGGCATCGCGGAATTGTGGGTGGTGAACCTGCCGGACGATTTGGTCGAGGTCTGCCGCGATCCGGCAGGTGGACAGTATCGGACCCGAATCGAGATGGGCCCTCCCGAGGTCGTCGTGCCGGTGGCACTCCCATGGATCGGGGTGGATCTGGGCTGGCTCTTCCGTACGTAGCGATCCCGCGCTTGGCATTTCCGCCAAAACCGTGCGATAATCATAGGCTTTCCGCGGTCCGGAACCCGCCGGGGCAATAGTCCCAAGCGTCCGGAGGTCTGCAGCGACCCCACCGGCCCGCAGGCGCCACCGCCAAAGCCACACCCCATACGAAGGAGCGAGCCATGGCTCGAGTCTGTGAAGTAACCGGCAAGCGCCCCATCGTGGGCAACAACGTCTCGCACGCCAACAACAAGACCAAGCGTCGTTTCCTCCCCAACCTGCAGCGTCGCCGCTTCTGGGTGGAGAGCGAGAACCGCTGGATCAACCTGCGCCTGACCACCAACGCCCTGCGCACGATCGACAAGAACGGCATCGACTCCGTCCTGGCCGACCTCCGCGCCAAGGGCCAGGCGATCTGAGGAGCACACCATGCGCGAAAAGATCAAGCTCGAGTCGTCCGCCGGTACCGGCCACTTCTACACGACCGACAAGAACAAGAAGAACACGCCGGAAAAGATCGAGATCAAGAAGTTCGATCCGGTCGCCCGCAAGCACGTGATGTACAAGGAAACGAAGCTGAAGTAATTCGGCACACGTTTCCTCGCAGCATCCGCAAAAGGCCGCCTCGAGCGGCCTTTTCGTCGCCTGCCCTTCGCTGCACTCAGCGCAGCTCTCTCATTTGGGCGCCTTCGCGGCGGTGAAGGCCGCTTGCGCGGCCCTCACCAGGGCGAGGAAGGCCTCGACCACCTGCGCCAGCCGGCTTGCATCCGGGCGGAGCGCCACGCCATGGCGCAGCTCCGCGCGGGTGATGGCGGAGATCGCCCAGTTCTCCGGGGCGATGTGCTGCAGCCGCTGGTCGAGCGCCGCATTGCCCTTGAGCACGGCGCTCGCGATGCGGGTGTCGAGCAGATACGCCATCACTTCGATCGCGCGAAGGGGTCACGGTCCGTCGTGGCCTGCTGGCGGTCGATCATGAAGTCTTGCGGAACCGTATCGAGGCGCTTGCGCAGGGCCACGAAATCGCTCCAGCGCCGGGGTGGCCGCGGAGAGCGTGCATATACGTGGGGTGGGTCGACTCGAGCCGGGCGCTGCCCACACCTGCATCGTGGTCCCGGACGGTTGCGCATGCCCATCGACCGCATGGAAGCGTTTCGCCGGCCGGCGTTTTGCTGCGACAATCCGGGGCTTCCTCCAGCCCACCCATCCCCGCCGGCCGCATGGACCACAATATTTCGCTCATCACCACGGTCGCGGCAGGCTTCGGCATGGCGCTGATCCTGGGCTTTCTTGCCGAGCGCGTCCGTCTTCCCGCCCTCGTGGGCTATCTCCTCGCCGGGATCATCATCGGTCCCGCCACGCCGGGCTACGTGGCCGACGTGAACATCGCCTCGCAGCTCTCCGAGATCGGCGTGATGCTGCTGATGTTCGGCGTGGGCCTGCACTTTTCCTTCGACGACCTCATGGCGGTGCGCCGCATCGCCGTGCCGGGGGCGGTCGTGCAGATGACGGTGGCCACGCTGCTCGGCATGGCGGTGGGCATGCTGTGGGGCTGGTCGTGGGGTGCGGCGCTGGTCTTCGGCCTGTGCCTGTCGTGCGCGAGCACGGTGGTGCTGCTGAAGGCGCTCGAGGCGCGCGGGGTGCTCGACTCGATCAACGGCAAGATCGCGGTCGGGTGGCTCGTGGTGGAGGACCTGGCCACGGTGATGGTGCTGGTGCTGCTGCCGCCGCTGGCCGGCGTGCTGGGCGCGGCGGCGAGCGTGGTGGGACCGGAGCAAGCGGGCGGCGACGGCGGATCGATCGGATGGGCGATCGGCAAGACGCTGCTGCAGGTGGCTGCCTTCATCGCGCTGATGCTGATCGTGGGCCGGCGCCTGTTGCCATGGCTGCTGTGGCAGGTGGCCAGGACGGGCTCGCGCGAGCTCTTCACGCTCGCGGTGGTCGCGGCGGCGATCGGCATCGCGTTCGGCGCTTCGCACTACTTCAGCGTGTCGTTCGCGCTCGGCGCGTTCTTCGCGGGCATGGTCATGCGCGAGTCGGAGTTCAGCCATCGCGCGGCCGAGGAATCGCTGCCGCTGCGCGACGCGTTCTCGGTGCTGTTCTTCGTGTCGGTGGGAATGCTCTTCGATCCGAAGATCCTCGTGGAGCAGCCGCTGCACCTCCTGGGCGTGCTCGCGATCATCATCGTGGGCAAGTCGATCGCGGCGCTCACGATCGTGCTCATGTTCAAGTATCCGCTCAACACCGCGATGACGGTGTCGGCGAGCCTCGCGCAGATCGGCGAGTTCTCGTTCATCCTCGCGGGGCTGGGCGTATCGCTGCAGCTCCTGCCGCAGGAGGGGATGAGCCTGGTGCTCGCGGGTGCGCTGGTGTCGATCGCGCTCAATCCGTTCTTCTTCGCGTTGAACCAGCCGTTCCGGCGGTGGCTGCTCACGCGCTCCGCCTATGCGCGCGAGCTCGAGCAGCGGCCGGATCCCTATGCCGAGCTGCCGCTGGACACGGCGCGCAAGTACCTCTCGGGACAGGTCGTGCTCGTGGGCTACGGGCGCGTGGGTCGCCGTATCGCGCAGGCGCTCGACGCACGCGGCATCCCCTACGTGGTGGCCGAGCAGAATCGCGAGGCGGTGGAAAAGCTGCGCAAGCAGGACAAGGTGGCGGTGTCCGGCGATGCCACCGATCCCGCGGTGCTGATCCAGGCGCACATCGCCAACGCGGCGATGCTGGTGATCGCCACGCCGGACCTCATCAACGTGCGGCAGATGGTGGACACCGCGAAGAAGCTCAATCCCGCGATCGAGATCGTGCTGCGCACGCACAGCGAGGACGAGTCGCAGCTGTTGCGCAAGGGCAACGTGGGAACGGTGTTCTACGGCGAGGAGGAGCTCGCGCGCGGCATGGCGGCGCACGTGCTGCACCGGTTCGCGCCGCAGGAGAGTGCTACGGCCTGATGGGGCGCGGCTTCAGCGCAATGGGGCGACGGCAATGCGCAGGCCCATGGTGCGCAGGATCGCCACGAGACTTCTCAGCTCCGGATTGCCACGCTGCGAAAGCGTGCGATAGAGAGTCGTGGCGTTGAGGTTGGCGGCGTTCGCCACGGCGGGAATGCCCCCGAACGCGGCGGCCAACCGACGCAGCGCAAACATGACTTCTTCCTGGTCGCCGTCTTCGAGCACCGCATTGAGATACTCCGCGGCGAGCTCCGGATCGCGCCGGAAGCTGTCGAGCGTGGCGACTTCGTGCGAGCGGGTGCGCATCATGCGTCCGTTGCGAGGTGCTTCCAATTCGAGACGGCTTTGGAGATGTCTGCTGATTGCGTTCGCTTGTCGCCCCCGCGAAGCAGGATGACGACTTCATGATCACGGACGCCGTAATAGATGCGATAGCCCGCGCCTACGTCTACTCGTAGCTCCCATACGCCTTCACGGCAGTACGAACAATCCCCAAAATTGCCATGCGCGATCCGGTCGAGGCGACGCAGGATTGCAACTCGTGCCCGGTAGTCGCGAAGGCCGTCGAGCCAATCCTGGAAGACATCACGCCCGCCGACCAGCGCATGCCGAAGCTGGATCGCGTCCACACAATATTCGCTTAAAAGCGAAGAGTCAAGCGTGGAACCAGTGTGCCGCCGAATGATCGATGCGAGAATCGTCTTCCTGGCCTAAGGCTGCCGCACCACCAGCACGTCGCACGGCACCCACCGCAACAGCTCCGCCGCATTCCCGCCGAGCAGGCGCTCGAACAGGCCCTTCTCGCGCGTGCCGATGACCACGAGGTCGCAGTCGTGGCCGCGCACGTAGCGCGAGAGCGTGGCCTCGACGTTGCCGTGCTCGATCACGATCTGCGTGCGCGTGCCGGCCGGCGCGCCGGCGGCGGCGATGAGGGCTTCCACCTCGCGCCGCGTGGGGGCGGTGTCGAGGTGCGTGAGGTCCTCGTCGGTGGTGCCGATGCGCAGCGGCGCGGCGGCGGCGTGATACACGGTGATCTCGCGCTCCGGGAGGAGCCGCGCGAGCACGCCGAGCGCGTAGCCCGATTCGGGCGAGAGGTCGGTGGCGAGCACGATGCGCGCATAAGGCCCGAGGGGACGCTCGCGCACGACGAGGAGCGGTTGCTCGATCTTGCGCGCGAGGTCTTCGACGGTGGTGCCGAGCAGGAAGCGGCCGAGCGCCTCGGCACGCGCCACGCCGGTGACCACGAGCTTCGCATGGGTCTCCGCAGCGGTGGCGAGGATCTCCTCCACGGTATCGGGCGCGCTCGACACCACGATGCGCGAGCGAACCGCCGCGCCGCGCAGGTCGCGCACGAGCTGGCGGTGCGCGATCTTCAGCGCATAGGCCTCGCCGTCTTCCTTGTCATCCGCCCAGGCGCGCAGCCGGTCGGGCGAGGCGGCGGGGTCGAGCACGTTGAGCGCCACGAGCTCGGCATTCCATTCGCGGGCGAGGTCGGCGGCGCGGTCGAGGGCGCGATCGGAGCGGGCGGACAGGTCCGTGGCGAGGAGGATGCGGGCGCCCGTCGAGGGCGCAGGGGTCGTCCCGGTGTTTTCCATGGTGCAAAGCATACCGTGGCTGGCGGTGCCGCGGTGCGACGGCCGGTAGCCATAAATATGGTAATATGGGTAACCATGAAAACCACCATCGACCTGCCCGACCCGTTGTTCCGCAAGGCGAAGTCGCGCGCGGCAGAGCGGGGTCAGACGCTGAAGGAGTTCTTCACCGACGCGCTGGAGGCCAGGCTCGCCGAAGAGGGCGAAAGCGCCGAACCCGGGTGGATGGAGGGCTTTGGCGAGCTGCGGCGCCTGCGCAAGGAAACGGCGCGCATCCAGGGCGTGATCGATAGCGAATTCGAGACGATCGAAGCCGAGGATCGCGCTTGATACTCGATACGAACGCGCTGTCGGCGTTCATCGACGGGGACGATGCGGTGGGGAGCATCCTCCGCCAGCAACCGCGGGTGTGCATCCCGGTGATCGTGCTGGGCGAGTTCCGCTACGGCATCTCCCAGTCGAAGCATCGCGCGACGTATGAGGCGTGGCTCGCGGCGCGGTTGCCGCGCTTCGACGTCCTGCCGGTCACCGCGGAAACGACCCTCGCCTACGCCGGGATCCGTGCAACGTTGAAGCGCAGCGGCACGCCGATCCCGGCCAACGACGCGTGGATCGCCGCACTCGCGCTGCAGCATCGCTTGCCGGTCCTGACCCGGGATCGCCACTTCGACGCCGTCCCGCAGGTGCGCACGCAGGG
>CAZUGY010000165.1:0-7586 GCA_964620265.1 uncultured Alcaligenaceae bacterium | reverse complement strand
ATGACCCGCACCACCCAATGGATCCACGCCTGGCTGCTCCTGCTGCCGTCCATGGTCCTGCTCGTCCTCTTCACGCACTACCCCGCCGTGGCCACGCTGTGGCAGAGCTTCCATTCCACGCCCAAGGGGAGCCGCCCCTCCATCTTCGTGGGCGCCGACAACTACCGCCAGCTCGCCGAGGACCCGGTCTTCTGGCAGGCGCTGTCGAACAACTTCTGGTACGCGTTCTGGACCATTCCCATCTCCATCGCGCTGGCGATCGTGATGGCGATCTGGGTCAACCAGAAGATCGCGGGGCGCGGCTTCCTGCGCCTCGCCTACTTCACGCCGACGATCCTGCCGATGATCGCGGTGGCCAACATCTGGCTCTTCTTCTACACGCCGGAGTACGGGCTCCTCGCCAAGTTCATGGGCCCCTTCGGCGCGGGCAGCCACAACTGGCTCGGCAGCAAGAGCACGGCGCTGCCCGCGATCATGCTGGTCACGATCTGGAAGGAAGCCGGCTTCTTCATGATCTTCTACCTCGCGGCGCTGCAGTCGATGTCGCCCAGCCTGTCCGAAGCAGCCGCGATCGAGGGCGCGTCGCGCTGGTACTTCTTCCGCCGGGTCACGTTTCCGCTGCTCATGCCCACCACGCTCTTCGTGCTCGTGAACGCGATCATCAATGCCTTCCGGCTCGTCGACCACATCGTGGTGATGACGCGCGGTGGGCCCGACAACGCGACCTCGCTCCTGCTCTACTACGTGTACGAGATCGGCTTCCGCTTCTGGGACACGGCGTACGCCGCGGCGCTCACGGTCGTGCTGCTAGCGATCCTCGGCGCCGTGGCCATCGCGCAGTTCGTGTTCATCGAGCGCAAGGTGCACTACCAGTGACGCGCCACCACCCTCCCGGCACGCGAGCATCATGACCACCGGATCGATGGTCTACGCACCGCACGGCGCCACGCGCGCGCTCGAGACGGCCGGCGCCTGGCTCCTCGGTCTCCTGTGGGTGCTCCCGCTCGTCTACGCCTTCTGGACGGCGTTCCATCCCGCCGAGTTCTCCACGCGCTTCGTGCTCTCGGCCCCGCTCACGCTCGAGAACTTCGCACGCGCCTGGGAGGCGGCGCCGTTCGCGCGCTACTTCCTCAACACCGTGATCCTCGTCACGATGGTGCTGGCCGCGCAGCTCGTGCTGGTGACGCTCGCAGCGTATGCGTTCGCGCGCTTCGAGTTTCCCGGCCGCAACGTGATGTTCGCGCTGGTGCTGGTGCAGCTCATGATCATGCCCGACGTGCTCATCGTGGAGAACTACCGCACGATGTCGTTGCTCGGCATCCGCGACACGATCCTCGCGATCGGCTTGCCGTACATGGCGAGCGCCTTCGGGATCTTCCTGCTGCGGCAGACCTTCAAGACGGTGCCGCGCGAGCTCGACGAGGCCGCGCGGGTGGAAGGCTGCACGCCCCTGCAGGTGCTATGGAAGGTGTACGTGCCGCTCGCCCGGCCGACCTACCTCGCCTATGCGCTCGTCAGCGTGAGCTATCACTGGAACAACTTCCTGTGGCCGCTCATCATCACCAACTCGGTGGAGGCGCGGCCGGTCACGGTCGGCCTGCAGGTCTTCTCCGCCACCGACCAGGGGCTCGACTGGTCGATCATCACGGCCGCGACGCTGCTGTCGACGGCGCCGCTGCTGGTCGCCTTCCTGCTTTTCCAGAAGCAGTTCGTGCAGTCGTTCATGCGGGCGGGGATCCGCTAGCGCGCATTCGCCCGGCGGGCGTGCTCCCGCGCCGTCTCCAGCGTGCGCACGCCGCACCTTCGTCACGGACGCGCGAAGTACCAGGCCGCCGCGAACGCAACGGCGGCCGGGACGGCGAAGTTCAGCACGAGGATCGGCAGCTCGGCGCGGATGCCGTAGCCCGCATGCAGCACACCTACCCAGAGGTTGCCGACGACCAGCGCAAGCCACACAGGCAGGAACACCGTCGCCGCCAGCGAATAGGAGAACGGCGTGGCGCCCCAGAGCTTGCCGAAGAGCAGGAACAGGAGGAGGAGGGCGATCCCGCCTCCGACGACCATGGTCATGTGCATGCGTGGCTCCCTTGCGCAAGAAGAACGGCATCGCGAACGATACGCGATGGCCGGTCACTTCGTCGTGTAGCCGCCGTTGATCAGGATGGTCTGGCCGGTGATCCACCAGCCGTCGCTCACCAGGAAGCGGATGAACGGGACGACGTCGGCGGGATCGGTGAGCCCCGTGGGCGAGAACGGCGAGAGCGCGGCCGCGCTCTTGTGGTAGGCGACGGCATCGGCGCCTTCGGCGGGATAGAAGAACGGCGTATCCATCGGCCCCGGGGCCACCGCGACGACCGAGATTCCCCGCGCCCCGAATTCCTTCGCGGCGGCGCGCGTGAAGTGCTCGACCGGCGCCTTCAGTCCCGCGTACGACGCGTAGAACGGCGTGAAGGCGCCCAGCAGCGAGGTGGCGAGCGTGACCACGCTGCCGCCGTCGGCCACGTGCTTGCCGGCTTCCTTGAGGAAGAAGAAGGCGCTCTTCGCATTGGCGTCGCTCATCTGGTCGTACTCGGCTTCGGTGATTTCCACGAACGGCTTCTTGAGCACCTTGCCGACCGTGTTGATGGCGATGTCCGGGGGGCCGAAGGCTGCGGTCGCATCGGCCCACAGCTTCTCCATGGCGGCGGCGGTGTCGAGGTTGGCTTGCAACGCAGTGGCGGTCGCACCGGCCGCCTGCACGGCGCGGACGGTCTCTTGGGCGTCCGCAGCGGTCGCCGCGCTGTGGTAGTGGATGACGACCGAGGCGGCGCCTTGCGCTGCGAGGTCGCGCGCGATCATGCCGCCCAGGTTCTTCGCGCCGCCTGCGATGAGGACGCGCTTGCCGCCGATGCCGTGCTTGCTCATGACTCGATCTCCTTGGTGGTGGAGACACCGCAGCCGGTGCCGACTGTCATGGTCGTTCGGCGCGGATTTCGAATAAAGCCATGCTTCCTGATAAGATATGTCGAAATATTGGAACAATGGCTATGGATCGCCTTGCGTTGTTCGAGGTCTTCCTGCGCGTTGCCGATGCCGGAAGCTTCACGCGGGCCGCCGATCTCCTCGGCATGCCTCGCTCGTCGGTCTCCACGGCCGTCCGCGCGCTGGAGGAGCGACTGGGCACGCGGCTTCTTCACCGGACGACGCGCCACGTCGCGCTGACCATCGACGGCGAAGCCTTGCGCGAGCGCTGCGCTCGTCTCGTTGGCGACGCGGAGGAGCTCGAAGGATTGTTTCGCCAGGACACGGCAGGTCCGAGCGGCAAGGTCCGCGTGGACGTGCCGGCACGCATCGGCCGTCTCTTCCTGACACCTGCGCTCCCGGCCTTCCTGGCGCGCTATCCCGCCATCGATGTCGCGCTCGGCGTGACCGACCGGACGGTGGGCCTGGTCGAGGAGGCGGTCGACTGCGTGCTCCGGGTCGGTCCGATCGGCGACTCGAGCCTGGTCGCGCGACGGCTGGGCGAGCTGCCGCTCGTGAGCGTGGCCAGCCCGGACTATCTTGCACGCCATGGGACGCCGCGCACCCCCGCCGACCTCGACACGCACCTCGTGGTGCACTACGCCTCACCGACGAGCGGCCGGATCGCGCCGTGGGAATGGGTCGAGGGCGGCACGGTGCGCGAGCGCGCCATGCGCGGGCGCGTCACCGTGAACGGAGTGGAAGCCTACGTCGCCTGTGCGCAGGCAGGCCTCGGCCTGATCCAGATTCCGGCCTTCGATGCGCGAGCGCACGTGGCGGCGGGCGAGCTCGTCCTGGTGTTGACGGAGTACCCGCCGCCGTCGTTGCCCGTTGCCGTGCTCTATCCGCATCGCCTGCATCTTTCGCGGCGGCTCACGGTCTTCATCGACTGGATGGTCGAGGTGCTCGCGGACGCTATGATGCTCGCCCCGGGCGTGGTCCACCGCGAGGAACGAACATGAAGCTCATCACCTGGAACGTGCAATGGTGTCGTGGCGTGGATCACCGCGTGGATCCCGCGCGCGTCGTTGCGCATGCGCAGCAGATGGCCGACTTCGACGTGCTGTGCCTGCAGGAGATCGCCGACAACTATCCCGCTCCGCTGCTCGGCGACAACGACGCCCGCGACCAGTTCGCGGCCATCGCGCAACTGCTACCGGGCTACACCGCGATCGAGGGCGTGGCCGTGGACCAGGTGGGCGACGACGGCAGGCGCCGCCGGTTCGGAAACATGATCCTCTCGCGCCTGCCCGTGCTGCAGGCGTACCGTCACCTCCTGCCGTATCCCGCGGATCACGAAGTGCCCAGCATGCCGCGGGTCGCGGTGGAGGCCGTCGTACGGGCGCCGTTCGGTGACGTACGTGTGATCACCACGCACCTCGAGTACTACTCGCTGCGCAAGCGCGCCGCCCAGGTGGATGCACTGCGCGCCGTCTACGCCGAAGGTGCCGCGTATGCGGGCAATCCGCGCGTGAGCGAGCACGACGAGGGGCCGTACCAGGCGCAGCCGCGTCCGGCGGCCACCGTGATCACCGGCGACTTCAACCTCGAGCCCGACGATCCGCTGCACGCGCGCATGGCGGAGCCCTTCGCCGACGGCACGCCGGGGCTCGTCGATGCCTGGGAAGCGGCGCATCCGGGGCAGGCGCATCCGCCCACCTTCAAGATCCACGAGAAGCTCGTTCCCGGGGAGCCGGTGCTCCACTGCGACTTCATCTTCGTGAGCGAGCCGCTGCGCTCGCGGATCGGCGCGGTGACGGTGGACACGGTCACGCAGGTGTCGGATCACCAGCCGGTGCTGCTCGAGCTGCGCTGACGATCTCCCCGGGGGCACGCCCGGCCTCCGGCTACAATGGTGGGTTGACTGGCGGTGGCAATCGCCGGCGCATTCCTTTCGTCCGTTCCCTTGACGCCCGACAGCACGCTCAACTTCACCGGCGAGCGCTTCCTCCCGGAAGTGCGCGGGGCCATCTTCTACGAGCACTGGCATCGCTATGCGGCCGCGGCGCCACTCGTGGCGGGCAAGCGCGTGCTCGATGCGGCGTCGGGCGAAGGCTATGGGAGCTACCTGCTGGCCCAGACGGCGCGCGAGGTGACGGGCGTGGACCTCGCCCCCGCCGCGGTCGGGCACGCGGCGCAGCGCTATGCGCGGGCCAACCTGCGCTACGTCGCGGGGTCCGTCACGGACTTGCCGCTGGCCCCCGCGAGCGTCGATGTGGTGGTGTCGTTCGAGACGATCGAGCATCTCGCCGCGCAGAAGGAGATGCTCGCCGAGTTCCGGCGCGTGCTTACCGCCGACGGCGTGCTCGTGATCTCCTCGCCCAACCGCCCCGTGTACAACGAGGCCGGTGGCGAGGCCAATCACTATCACGTGCGCGAGCTCGATCGCGACGAGCTCGCCGCCCTGCTTGCGCCCGGCTTTCCGCAGCAGGCGTGGTATGCGCAGCGCGTGATCGCGCAGTCGGCGCTGTGGTCCGAAGGGGCAGCGGCGGCCGCTCCCGCGTGCGTGACGCTCGCGGCCGACCTTCCCGTGGCTGCGGCGGCGCCCGCGGCGCCGATGTACTTCCTCGTGATCGCCGCGGCGCACGGCGTCACGCTGCCGGCATTGCCGGCGCTCTCGCTCTTCGACGACGGCCGGCAATCGCTCTGGCGCGACTACGCGCGCGCGCTGACCCGCGAGCGCACGCTCGCCTGGGACGAGCTCGCGGCGCGCAAGGTCGCCGAGGACCGCCTCGCGGAGCTCGTTCCGGCGATCAATGCGCTGTCGAGCGCGCGGCAGGCGCAGGCCGCGCAGGCGGAGCGCATCGTCGATCTCGAGGCGCAGTTCGCCGCCTTGCAAGGCCGGGCGCAGGAGATCGCCGCCGGACTCACGCAGGCCCGATCCGCGCTGGCCGCGGAGTCTTCCGCGCGCGCCCAGGCGCAGGCCGAGCTCGGGCGCATGCAGGCGGAGCTCGAAGGCGAGCGCGCCGAGCTCGTGCGGGAGCGGGCCGATCATGTCGACACGCGCAATCGCCTCGCCTACCGCGAGAGCGCGCGCGGCTGGCTGCGCTATCCGCTCGCCGTGGCGCGCCAGCGCCTGTCCTCGGGACGCTAAGCGAGCGCGCTGCCATGACCATCGTCGACATCGTCGTGCCCGTGCACGGTGCGCTGCGTGCGCTCACCCGTTGCGTGGACAGCGTGCTGGCCTCACGCAATGCGTGCAGCTACGAGCTCGTGATCGTGGACGACGGCAATACCGATCGCGAGGTCCTCCAGTACCTGCAGGAGCTGCGCACGCAGCAGCGCGCCACGGTCGTGACGCAGTCTTCGCGCCAGGGATACGCAGCGGCGGTCAATCGCGTGGTGCTGCTGCATCGCGACCGCGACGTCGTGGTGCTGCAGTCCGATGCCGAAGTGGGCAACGACTGGCTCGATCGCCTGCACGCGCACGCTGCGGCCGACGACGTGGGCGTGATCGGCTGCTTTACCAATCGCGTGGGCGTGGCGACCTATCCCAATCCGCATGCGGCCAATGCGCTTCCCGCGGGGCAGACCGTGGCGAGCCTCGACGTGCTCTTCGCGCGCGCCAATCGCGGTCGCGCCGTCGCCCTGCCCGCCGTGTCCGGCCCCTGTCTCTACTTCCGCCGGCAATGCTTCGATGCGGTGGGCGCGCTCGATGCCGCGCCGGTGGGCGGCGACTATGGTGTGGAAGCCGATTTCTGCCTGCGTGCGGCGAGCGCGGGCTTCCACCACCTGCTGGCGGGCGACGTCTTCGTGGGGCACGAGGGACATGCGTCGTGGCCCACGGTACAGGAAGGCGACTTCCTCGCCGCGCGCGCCGAGCAGGCGCTCGCCAAGCTGTATCCCGCCTACCGGGAGCAGGCGAAGGAGATCGAGAAGCGCGAGCCCGGGCGCCCCTTCGCGCGGCGCGTGGACCTGTTGCGCCTCGCGGAGTCGCCGCGGCGGCCGGTGGTGTTCGTCTCGCATCCTTGGGGGGGCGGCATACGCCGCTACATGAACGACCTCGTGGCGCTCACCGAGGACCGCTGCGAGGTGCTGTTCCTGGAGCCCGCGGTGGGCGACACCGTGAAGCTTTCCTGGCCCAAGGCGGGCGAGAGCTTCGCGCTCTACTTCACGCTGCCGCAGGGCCTCGATGCGCTGGTCACGACCCTGCGCACGATCGGCGTGGAGCGCCTGCACTTCCATCACGTGCACCTGCAGCCGCAGGCGATCCTCGACCTGCCGGCGCGGCTTGGCGTGCCCTACGACTACACGCTGCACGACTACCATCCGATCTGCCCGCAGTATCACCTCGTGACCGAGGAGCGGCGCTATTGCGGCGAGCCGGACGTGGCCGGCTGCACGGCGTGCCTCGCGAAGCGTCCCGCGCAGTGGGGGCTCGACATCGTGACGTGGCGGCGGCGCTTCGCGCAGCTCCTGCGCGGCGCCGCGCGCGTGATCGCGCCGTCGCACGACGTGGCCACCCGCACGCGCCGCTACATACCCGATCTCGCGATCACCGTGTGGCAGCACCCCGAGGGTCCCACGCCGCCGGTGCCGCGCATCGTGCGCGTGGCGATCCTCGGCAACCTGTCGCCGGAGAAGGG
>CAZUGY010000164.1:0-7636 GCA_964620265.1 uncultured Alcaligenaceae bacterium | reverse complement strand
CCCAACGTCGATCCCGACGGCCTCCTCGAATACTCGGTCGTCTTCACCGACCGTTCGCTCAACCACATGTCGCAGCGCTTCCAGGGCGTGATGCGCGACATCAGCGCCACGCTGCGCCACGTATACAACGCGCAAGCGGTCGCGGTCGTGCCCGGCGGTGGCACCTTCGGCATGGAAGCCGTCGCGCGCCAGCTCGCCACGGGCAAGCGTGCCCTCGTGATCCGCAACGGCTGGTTCAGCTACCGCTGGACGCAGATCCTCGACATGGGCCAGATCCCCGCGCAATCGACCGTGCTGAAAGCCCGTCCCGTGCGTTCCGGCAGCGAGGCGCCCTACGCGCCCCCGCCCATCGCCGAAGTCGTGGCCACGATCCGCAGCGAGAAGCCCGACGTCGTATTCGCGCCGCACGTCGAGACCGCCTCCGGCATCATCCTGCCCGACGCCTACATGCGCGCAGTGGGCGATGCCGTGCACGAGCATGGTGGCCTCTTCGTGCTCGATTGCATCGCCTCCGGCGCGATGTGGGTCGACATGGAAGCCTGCGGCATCGACGTGCTGATCAGCGCCCCGCAAAAGGGCTGGTCGAGCTCGCCGGGCGCGGCGCTCGTGATGCTCTCGTCGCGTGCGCGCGCGGCAGTGGAGGCCACCACGAGCACGAGCTTCGCCATCGACCTCAAGAAGTGGTTGAACATCATGGAAGCCTACGAGAAAGGCGGCCATGCGTATCACGGCACGATGCCCACCGACTCGCTCGTGCGCCTGCGCGATGCGATGAAGGACACCGAGCGCTTCGGCTTCGACCGCGCCAAGGCAGCGCAGCAGGAGCTCGGCAGCAAGGTGCGCGCGCTCATGAAGCAGCGCGGGTTCGCGAGTGTCGCGGCGGAAGGCTTCGAGGCGCCGGGCGTGGTGGTGAGCTACACGTCCGACAAGGACATCCACAGCGGCGCGAAATTCATCGCGCAGGGCCTGCAGACCGCCGCCGGCGTGCCGCTGCAATGCGACGAGCCCGCCGACTTCCGCAGCTTCCGCGTGGGCCTCTTCGGCCTCGACAAGCTCGGCAACGTCGATCGGGCGGTGGGTAACCTGCAACGCGCGCTCGACGAGATCGCGAGCCCGGAGCTCGCGGCGAAGTAGTCGCGCGCCTGCGGCACTGTGCAGCATGAAAACGGGGCCTGCGCGGCCCCGTTCTCATTGCCGGCCGTGCGCCACGAAGGCCGCGACCGCGAGTAACCGCGGCTCTACAGGATCCGCAGCGTCTTCGCGTCCGGGTCGATTTCCACCTGCGCGCCGTGCGTCACCACCGCGGTCACGTCCTCGTCGAAGCCGGCGAGCATGGTGATGTCGCCCAGTGCCGCGCCCTGCGCGAGAATCGGGTTGACGGTGTTGAATACGATGGCGAGCGGCGCCTTGTCGCGCGAACGCATCTCGTGGAGCATCCATGCGCTGGCCACGCCGCCTTTGGCGGTGTCGAGCACGAGGATCCGGCCCACATAGGATTGCCCGGCGAGCTTGTGCGCGGGCCGCGAGAATACGCCCGCGATCCGGTCCAGGTCGTAGCGCGCCGAGAAGCCGTCGTTCGCGACCAGCGCCTCGCCGCGGACCTTCTCGCCCATCGCGTGACGGGCGGTGAGAATCCTGCCGCTCATTCGAGCCTCCCGGTCTGCGCCGCCTGCACGCATTGCTCCATCGACGCGAGCATCGGCACGTAGCCGTAGCCGCCGAGGATGTTGACCATCTTCGCGCTATTGGTTGCCAGGCGCTTCCAGCCTTTGGCTTCGGCAATCTCGCGCGCGTACGACTGGTAGAAGCACATGCCCGACAGCACCGTACCCCCTGCGGCCTCGATGCGACCGGTATAGCCGAAGCGATCGGCATCCGGCTTCACCTGCGGGCTGGTCACGGCCAGCAGCGGCACCTTGAAGCTGCGACCTTCGCACAGCTCGGCGAGCGAGCGGAGCTCGTAGAGGCTCAATTGCGGCGCCGAGAACACGACGACGTCGACCTCGGAGGTCACCGCGTAAGCCGCGTGCAACGCCCGCACCTGCGCCTGCCCTACCTGCTGCACCGGCAAGCCCTCGCCGCCGACATCGGCGAGCGTCGAGGCTTCCGGCGTGATGCCAACCAGGTGGAACAGCGCTGTCGATCCGAAGCTCGCCATCGCCGCGCCGAAGTGCTTGAGCTCGTCGGATGTGGGGGCCCGATCGATCCCCTCGACCACCGGCACCGACCAGTAGTTGCCGGCGAGACGGCCAATCACACCGCCCAGCGCGCCCCAGTCGTTGAGCGTTTCCGGCGTCCAGTCGACCCGCACTCGCACCTGCGCCTGGCGATAGCTGTCGAGATGGAAGCCGTAGCGCGGTGTGCGACCGGTGATCCCCGCCGAGAGCGCCGAGGGGCCGCCCTCGAAATTCGAACGCGCGCCGCACACCGAGTTCGAGTAGATGACGACCCCGGTGTCGCCGAAGGCGACGTGTTCACCGCGCGTGGGGGCAGCCACGGTCTGGTAGTTGATGCAGGTATCGGTCATCGCCACGCCCAGCTTCACGAACGCGGCGATCGCGCGGCGCTCCAGGTCGAGCATCCAGTTCGCCTGGCCGATCTGGCCTGCCTTGGCGAAGTCGGTGCCGCGCGGGTCGGTGATGGTCGGAATGCGTACGCGGCGGCGCGTGTCCTTGGTCGCCGCAAGGGCTTCCAGCCACTGCACGCCGGCCTCGCCGAGGCTCTCGGTGTCGGCCATCAGGTGGGCCTGCGTCACCGGCACGAAGTCCGTGGCGCCGAAGAACGTGCCCACCTTGAGCTGGTGCGCCAATGCGATCCTCGGTACCTCGCCAAGCTCGCCGGCGAGCATCGCCTTTTCCTCGTCGTCGAGGCGCATGGTCAGTCCACCACCGCGCCGGACGCGCGCACCGCCTTGCCCCACTTTTCCACTTCCGCCTTCTGGAAGTCGGCGAGCGATACTGCCTCGACCGAAGGCGCCACGCCAAGATCCCCCAGCTTGTCGCGGAAGGCGTCGGAGCGAACGATACGTTCGATGTCGCGGCGCAGCTTGTCCGCCACGTCGGCCGGCATGCCGGCGGGACCGAACACGGCCCACCATGCGGTGGTCTCGAAGTCCCTGACACCCGCCTCACGCAACGTGGGTACGTCCGGCAACGCCGGCGAGCGCGCCTTGCTGCTGATCGCCAGCGCGCGCAGCTTGCCGGAGCGCACGTGCCCGATCACCGACTGCAGCGGATCGAACATCAGCGAGATCTGGTTGCCGAGCAGGTCGGTGATGGCCGGCGCACTGCCCTTGTAGGGAATGTGCTGCAGCTTGACCTCCGTTGCGGTGGCGAACATCTCGCCGGTCAGGTGGCCCGGCGTACCGTTGCCCGCCGATCCGAACCCGACCTTGCCGGGGCTCGCCTGTGCCTGCGCAACCAGGTCCTTGATCGATCCGATGCCTGCGGCGGGGTTGACCACCACTACCACCGGTGCACTCGCCACCAGTGCGATCGGCGTGAAATCGCGTACCGGATCGTGCGGCAGCTTGCGATAGAGCGCGGCGTTGATCGCGCTGGTTCCCACCGTCCCCATCAGCAGGGTATAGCCATCCGGTGGCGACTTGGCGACCATGTCCGCGCCGATCGAGCCGCCCGCACCGCCGCGGTTGTCGACGATGACCGACTGGCCCAGTGCGTCGCCGAGCAACTGGGCCAGTGGCCGCGCAACGATATCGGTCGGACCGCCGGCCGGGAACGGCACCACCAGCCGCAGCGGCTTGTTCGGGAACGCTTGTGACAGCGCGGGCCCGGGTAGCACCAGCAGCGCCGAGGCGATCAGGAACGTGAACGCGCGCGCGACGCGCGTGGTTGCTGCTTTCATTCTTCTCTCCTTCGCTGGAATCAAACTACGGGCTGTTTGGGGCGTTGACTTGCGGGCATCGAGCGGCGCAGCGACGGAGCGATCTGCAGCGGTCCGGGCACCCGCAGGTGAAACTCATAGCGCTCGGGCACGATGTGGATCCGCATGAATTCGAGCACGCGGCCGGCTTGCGTGGTCGAGTGGCGTTCCATCACCAGCACCGCACTGCCTTTCGCGAGGCGCAACTCCCGCACGATCGCGGGTGTGGCCGGCTGGCAGCGAATCGTCAGGTCGGCCGCCGCGACCTTCTCACCGAGGAAAAGTCCGATGATCTCGTAGACGGTGAGCTCTGCAGCGCGGGCTGCTCCCAGCTGCGCAGCCTCCCTGGGCAGCCAGGCCTCGACGATCGCGAACGGACGCGAGTCGAGCAGGTAGCGCCGCCGCAGGCGCACCGGCAGGTCCAGTCCCGACGGCCGCTGCGGGTCCGAACGTCCGGCGGACGGCGAGAACTCCAGCAGCTCGGTTTGCGGTTCGAGACCCTGCTCGGCCAGGGCATCGTAGAAGCCCCGCAGCGCCCCAAGGTCGTGGCGCATCATCGGGCGGGTCACATAGGTTCCCTTGCCCCGGCGCGCGACGACCTGGCCATTGCGGGCGAGTAGCGCGATCGCCTGGCGGACGGTGACGCGACTGACTCCGTAGGAAGTCATCATCGCAGGCTCCGCGGGGAGGCGCATGCCCGCCGTCAACGCGCCCGAGGAAATATCCTCCGCGATGCGCGCCGCAATCTGCTGGTAGAGCGGCTGTTCGCTGTCGCGGGAAAGCGCCTGGGACACGGAGAGCCCGGTCTCCTGGCGGGTTTTGCGTGATGGGGACGACTTCGCCATGCTGGTCGATAAGACGTTATGGGACGTATGGAGCTTAGGAGAGATTGCCGGCCCGCGCAAGCGTCAGTCTCTTCCAACGGCATAGGCGTCTGAACCGGGGGCCGTGTTTCCAACGGCATAGGCGTCTGAACAGCGATTGGGGGTCGATCATGAGGGATGGTGATCGATATGAACGAAGCACGGCTCGACACGATCGAGCAAATCCGGGAGTTTCTGGCCGGTACCGCGGACGTCGCTTTTTCGGCCCCGGAGGACCAAGCGGTACATCAGCGTCGGCTTCACGGGATGATCCATAGCGGCCCCCTCTGCCACCGCGCTTCGGCGGTGGGCGTCAGGGTGGACGGCACCGGGTGCCGGCCGCCATTGGCCACAGGGACTACGTCAGGCGGCTGCGGGAGTAAGTTGAGTCACCTTTGGCCCGCGGTAGCACGTGCCGCCCTCGAGGCGAGGCCTCGAACAGCCTGCCGGCGACCGATCAAGCAGCCTTCGCCAGCTTGAACTTGCCCCACACGATACTCAACGCCTCCACCAATGCATCCATCAACGCATCGTCGTGGAACGGCGTAGGCGTGAGCCGCAGGCGCTCGGTACCCTTGGGCACGGTCGGATAGTTGATGGGCTGCACATAGATGCCATGCTCGAGCAGGAGCACATCCGAGATCGCCTTGCAAAGGACGGCGTCGCCCACCGCAACGGGCACGATGTGCGTGACCGAGGGCATCAGCGGCAGTCGGGCGCCGGCCAGCGCGCTCTTGAGCCGCTCGGCCCGCTCCGCAAGGCGCTGCCGCAAGTGCGGACACGCCCGCACGAGGCGCACGCTCTCGAGCGCCGCGGCCGCCAGCGAGGGAGCGATCGAGGTCGTGAAGATGAATCCCGGGGCCGAGAGCCGGATGGCATCGATGGCCACCGCCGGACCGGTCACGTATCCACCCATCGCCCCGAACGCTTTCGCGAGGGTGCCCTCGATGAAGTCCACGCGATGCATGACGCCGTCGCGCTCCGCGACGCCGCCGCCCTGGCTGCCATACAGCCCAACCCCATGGACCTCGTCGAGGTACGTCATCGCGCGGTATCTCTCCGCCAGGTCGCAAATCGCGCCGATGGGGCTCACGTCGCCATCCATCGAATACACGCTCTCGAATGCGACGAGCTTGGGCGTGCTTTCCGGCGTATCGCGCAAGAGCGCCTCGAGATGCTGCAGGTCGTTGTGGCGAAACACCTTGACGTCGCAACGGGAGCGGCGCATTCCCTCGATCATCGATGCGTGATTCCTCTCGTCCGAGAAGATCCGCACATTCGGGAACAAGCGGGGAAATGTCGACAGCGTCGCATCGTTGGACACGTAACCCGAGGTGAAGAGAAGGGCCGCCTCCTTCCCGTGCAACTGCGCGAGCTCGAGCTCGAGGTCGACGTGGTAGGACGTCGTGCCCGAGATGTTGCGTGTTCCCCCCGCACCCGCGCCGACGGCATCGATGGCCGCATGCGCCGCCGCGATGACTTCCGGACGCTGTCCTTGCCCGAGGTAGTCGTTCGAGCACCAGACCACGATGTCCCGATAGGATCCGTCCGCCAGCCGCAGCCGCGCGCGCGGGAAATTGCCGCGACTGCGCTGAATGTCGGCGAAGACCCGGTAGCGACCTTCGCTACGAATTGCCGCGACGGCGTCCTCGAAAACCTTGTGGTCCTGTGGGCTCATCGGGCGTTGGATCGGCCAAGGCTGGCAACGGGTATTGTACATTTGCGTCTATCGACATGGCCGGCTGCGACGCGGGATGCAGGAGCGACCCATCCCGGGTACGCCGGCCGTCATTTGGACACGCCATGCCCTACCGGTCACCCTTGGCAGGATATCCCGCGCTTCGACCCCGTCGCTTGCGCACCGCACCCTGGGTACGCACGCTGGTTCGCGAGAACACGGTGGCCGTCGCGGACCTCATCTGGGCGATCGTCGTCCACGATGGGACGCAGCCGCGCGTGCCGGTGCCCTCGATGCCCGGTGTCGAGCGACTCAACATCGACGAAGCGGTTCGCGCCGCCGTCCAGGCGCGCGAGCTCGGGCTTCCGGCAATCGCCGTCTTCCCTCACATCGACGCCGCGCGCAAGGATCGGATCGGCAGCGAGGCGACCAATCCCAAGGGCCTCGTGTGCGCCACGGTGCGCGCGATGAAGCGTGCGGTTCCGGAAGTCGGGGTGATGGTCGACGTGGCACTCGATCCCTTCACCGATCACGGCCACGACGGCGTGCTGGAAGGGGATCGCATCGTCAACGACGAATCGGTCCGCCGTCTCGTGGATCAGGCAGTCATCCAGGCCGACGCCGGCGCCGACATCGTGGCGCCCTCGGACATGATGGACGGTCGCGTCGGGGCGATCCGCGAGGCTCTCGAGCAAGCGGGACACCAGGACACGCTGATCATGTCCTACGCTGCGAAGTACGCCTCGGTATTCTATGGTCCCTATCGCGATGCCATCGGCTCCAGCAAGGCGCTGCGCGGCGACAAGAAGACCTACCAGATGGACCCTGCCAACGCGAACGAAGCATTGAAGGAGGTGGCGCTCGACATCGCGGAGGGCGCGGACATGGTCATGGTCAAGCCGGGCATGCCGTACCTGGACATCGTTCATCGCGTGAAGGAAGCCTTCGGGATGCCCACCTATGTCTATCAGGTGTCCGGCGAGTACGCGATGATCAAGGCCGCGGCGGCGCAAGGCTGGCTGGACGAGGACCGTGCCATTCTCGAGACGCTCACCGCATTCAAGCGCGCCGGCGCGGACGGCGTCGTCACCTACTTCGCGCCACGGGCCGCTGCGTTGCTCGCGGCGCGTTGAATCCAGCTTCCCCGCGCTGTCGCCGATCAAACGTTCGATCGAGATGCCGGGAACCTTCGACAGTAACGGCTGGCTGCAGA
>CAZUGY010000163.1:0-7744 GCA_964620265.1 uncultured Alcaligenaceae bacterium | reverse complement strand
CTCGCGCAGATCCGACATCACCGGCCGCTTGTTCGGCCGCTGCTCGAGCGAGCGATTGAGCTGCGACAGCGCCACGACCGGAACCTTGAGCTCCTTGGCGAGCGCCTTCAGCGACCGCGAGATCTCCGAGATCTCGGTCGCGCGGTTCTCCCCCGCCGACTGCGCCTGCATGAGCTGGATGTAGTCGACGATCACGAGGCCCAGTTGCCCGTACTGCTTCTGCAGGCGGCGCGCGCGCGAGCGCACCTCGATCGCATTGAGCGCGGGCGTCTCGTCGATGAGCATGGGCGCCTCCGACAGGCGGCCGAGCGCCGCCGTGAGGCGCTCCCAGTCGTCGGGGAGGAGCCGCCCGGTGCGCAGGCGATGCTGGTCGAGGCGCCCCACCGAGCCGATCATGCGCATCGCGAGCTGCGACGCGCCCATTTCCATCGAGAACACGACGACCGGCAGCTTCAGGTTGATCGCCACGTGCTCGCCCACGTTCAGCGCGAAGGCGGTCTTGCCCATGCTGGGCCGTCCCGCCACGATCACGAGGTCGCCGGGCTGCAGTCCCGCGGTTTCCTTGTCGAGATCGACGAAGCCGGTGGCCACTCCCGTCACGTCGGAAGGATCGTCGCGGTTGTAGAGCTTCTCGATGTTCTCCACTGCGCTGATGAGGAGGTCCTTCAGCGCCTGGTAGGTGCGCTGCCCGCGATTGCCCTGCTCGGCGATGTGCAGGACCTTGGCCTCCGCCTCGTCGAGCACGGCGCGCGCATTGCGCCCCAGCGGGTGATAGGCGGAGTCGGCGATCTCGCCCGCCGTGGCGGCGAGCTGGCGCAGGATCGAGCGCTCGCGCACGATCTGCGCGTAGTGGCGGATGTTGGCCGCCGACGGCACGTTCGCCACCAGCGCCCCGAGGTAGGCGAGGCCGCCGATGTAGTCGAGCTTCTGCGCCGAGCCGAGCGTCTCCGAGAGCGTGACCACGTCCACCGGCTTGCCCTCGGTGGCGAGCCCGGTGATGTGGCGATAGATCAGGCGATGCGCCTCGCTGTAGAAGTCCTCCTCCGAGAGCACGTCGCCGATGCGATCGGCGGCCTCGTTGTCGAGGAGCAGCCCGCCCAGGATCGACTGCTCGGCCTCGAGCGAATGCGGCGGCAGCTTCAGCGCGTCGAGTTGCGGATCGTCGGGCATGGCGGGAATGCGTGGGCGGAACGATCGATTTTACTCTCCCCAATGTCTGCGAGCCGCCCCGGGGTGGTCGCTTTTCTCGACTGGAAAGACGAAGGGCCGCGCGCTGGCGGCCCTTCGGTGCTGCGGTCCCGCGCGAGCGCGGGACCTTCGTCGTGCATCAGCCCTGCGCGGTCTCGCCCACCACCGTGACCGTGACGTTGGCCACCACGTCGGTGTGCGGCGCCACGGTCAGCGCGAAGTCGCCCACGTGCTTCAGCGGGCCTTCGGGCATGCGCACCATCGCCTTCTCGATCTCGAAGCCTTCCTTCTTGAGCGCATCGACCACGTCGGCGTTGGTGACGGAGCCGAACAGACGCCCGTCCACGCCCGCCTTCTGCGGGATACGGAACGTCTTGCCTTCGAGCTTCTCGGCGAGCCCCTGCGCCGTCGCGAGCTTGGCGCCGGCCGCGGCTTCGAGCTCGGCACGCTGCGCCTCGATGACCTTGAGGTTCTCCGGCGTGGCGCGCTTCGCCTTCCCTTGCGGGATGAGGAAGTTGCGGGCGTAGCCGTTCCTGACCTTCACCACGTCGCCCAGGTTGCCGACGTTGGCGATCTTTTCCAGGAGGATGATCTGCATGATCGGCGCTCCTTAGTGACGGTCGGTGTACGGCAGCAGTGCCAGGAACTGCGCACGCTTGATCGCCGTGGACAGCTGGCGCTGCCAGCGGGCCTTGGTGCCCGTGACGCGCGCCGGCATGATCTTGCCGTTCTCCTGCACGAAGTCCTTCAGGACGTCGATGTCCTTGTAGTCGATCTCCGTGGCCTTCTCGGCGGTGAACCGGCAGAACTTGCGGCGCTTGAAGAGCGCATTGCCGCGATCGCGCTTCTTCAGATCCTTCTTGCCTTTGCCTTTACCTCTTCCCATCGGACGGGGCATGGTGTTTTCTCTCTTTCGGTAATGTCAGGTTGCGATGTTCGTGATGTGCAGCGCGACGCTCACTCCGGTGCGGTAGCGGCGCGCGAGGAATCCCTCGCAGCGGAGCTCGCTTCCCACCGCCGTGCGGTCGAGCGCCCTTGCCACGTCACCGAATGCCACCGCATGGAGCTCGCAGTCGACCTTGCGCTGTCCCCCCGCCTCTTCCTGCACCGACGCATGCGTCAGGGTGCAATCGAGGGCCGGTATTCCGGCCGGGGTGTGGCGGAGGACGTCGCGGGCAGTGAGCGTGGCGTCGAGCGTGAGCCGGTTGGCGCCCGGCACGGTGTCGTCGCGTTTGCGTCCGTTTAGGCGGCGGCCGGTGCGGCGGGCGTGCTCGCGGGGGCGTCGGCCGCGCGCGGCGCGCCTTCACCTTCGCGGGCGGACTCGCGGTTCGTGAGCGAGCGCGCCTTCTCTTCCTTCATCATCGGCGACGGAGCCACCTTGGCTTCGGTCGTGGCGACGATCAGGTGACGCAGCACCGCGTCGTTGAACTTGAAGGCGTGCTCGAGCTCGGTCAGCGCTTCCTGGTCGCACTCGATGTTCATGAGCACGTAGTGCGCCTTGTGCACCTTCTGGATCGGGTAGGCGAGCTGGCGGCGGCCCCAATCCTCGAGGCGATGGATGTGCCCCTTGTGATTGGTGACCATGGCGCGGTACCGGTCGATCATGCCCGGTACCTGCTCGCTCTGGTCCGGATGGACGATGAAGACGATTTCGTAGTGACGCATATGCAGATTTCTCCTTTCGGTCGTGTGGACGACGGCCTCACGCGCCTGACGGGCGCCTCGCCCACCGGTCATGCTGCAACCGGTGGCGGGCCTGGAATCCGCCTGCGGTGCCGGCTCCGGTCGGGTGCATGTCGCCACGAAGGTGGCTGCTTGCGAAGATCCCCGTCCGGCCGCGGCCGTCTGTGGCCTCCCCGTCTGCGGCGGGTGAGGCAAGTGAGCCCGCTATTGTAGCAGTTTCAAGGGCTTGTGGGGAAACGCGGTGGCGGCATCGGCGCGGGCGGCGGAGCCTCGCCCCCGCCCTCGTCCGCCCGTGGCAGCGCGGCCACCGGCGGCATTCCCGGATGCCGGCCCGACGCTGCGGCGAGCACGGCATCGCGCTCGGCCCGGGGAACGGCCGCCAGCGCCTTCACCCGCGCGTAGAACCGGGGCAGGTCGCCGCCCGCCTCGTCCAGCAATGCCTT
The DNA here is from genome assembly GCA_964620265.1 of uncultured Alcaligenaceae bacterium. Classification (GTDB taxonomy): domain Bacteria; phylum Pseudomonadota; class Gammaproteobacteria; order Burkholderiales; family Casimicrobiaceae; genus VBCG01. Next base: position 4,430 of record CAZUGY010000163.1, on the reverse strand, counting down.
GAAGGCGGGTACCCGTCCCGTGTACAGCGCCACCGACCCGATGCTGGCGTTGTTGGGCCCGGCGCCATCCGCGCCGGCGAACCAGCGGTCGTAGCCCGCGAGCCCCGGCTCGCCCGCCTTCGCGCGCTCGTACGCGGCTCGCATGGCGGCGAACACCGCGGCCTTGCGGGCGCGCTTGTCGGCATCGGTCGCGTCGCTCGCGTAGACCTGCGCGAGATCGCGGCGCGCGTCGCGGGTCAGGTCGCGGAAGGCGTCGCGCAGGCGCCCCGTGCGCTCGTATTGCGTGATGAGCCTTGGGTCCCCTTGCGCGGCGATCCAGCGGCGCACGCCAGCATCCTCCACCGCCGCCGCGAACGATTCGTTGAACTGCGAGTCGTCCTTGACGTACACGACCTGGTGCGCGAGCTCGTGGAACACCATCCGCGCGACCTCGAGCTCCGGCCAGCGCACGAAGGTGGACAGCACCGGATCGTCGAAGTAGCCGAGCGTGGAATACGCCGGCACGCCGGCCACCCATACGTCGTCGCCAAGTGCCGCGAGCCGGGCCGCCTCGGCGCGTGCCTCCTTCTCGCTGAAGTAGCCGCGATAGCTCACGCAGCCGGCAATGGGAAAGCACCACTGCCGGCCCTCGAGCGAAAGCTCGGGAGCGGCGAACACGTTCCACACGACGAAGGGACGCTCGAGGTCCGCGTAGTGCGTGTAGCTGGCATTGGCGGGGAGCCCCAGCTCGCGGCTCGCGAACGCGCGGATCTCCTGCACGCGCACGAGGCGCTGCTTGAGTACCGCATCGGGCGACTCGCCGATCACGACGTCGATGGGCCGGGCGCGCGCCATGATGTCGAGCTGGCCCGAGGCGCTTTGCCAGTAGTAGTCGGCGGCGCCGCAGCCGGCGAGGGCGGCGGTGAGCGCCGCGGCAAGGCCTCGCCGAATGCTGCGGCGCCACGTGGTGGCCGCGCGGCGCGTCATCGTTGCGACAGATACCGCTCGAGGCGAGCGACGCCGTCGGCGATCCGGTCCTGCGCGATCGTGTAGGCGAAGCGCACATGGTCGCTCGCGCGATGCGCACCGAAGTCGAGCCCCGGCGTGAAGGCGACGCCGGTGGCCGCCAGCACGTCGCGACAGAACACCTGGCTGTCGGGCGCAAGTCCGCTCGTGTCGGCATAGACGAAGAAGCCGCCCGTGGGCAGCACCGGCACCCCGAAGCCGAGGTTGCGCAGCGCCGGCACGAGGAGGTCGCGCCGCGCCTCGAATTCCTGCCGCCGCGCCTCGAGGATCGCGAGCGTCTCGGGCAGGAAGCACGCGAGCGCCGCGCGTTGCGACGGCGTGGCGGGCGAGATGTAGAGGTTCTGCGCGAGCTTCTCGATGTCGCGCACGTGCCGCTCCGGCACCACCGCCCAGCCCAGGCGCCAGCCCGTCATGTTGAAGTATTTCGAGAAGCTGGAGATCACGAAGGCGTCGTGCGCGAACTCGAGCACGCTGCGCGGGCGGGAGCCGTAGGTGAGGCCGAGATAGATCTCGTCCACGATGAGATGGCCGCCGCGCGCGCCGACCGCCTGCACGATGCGCTGCATCTCCTCGCGCGGCACCACGGTGCCCGTGGGATTGGACGGCGAGGCGATGAGCGCGCCGCGCGTGCGCGCGGTCCAGTGCCGCTCGATCAGCCCGGCGCTGAGCTGGTACTGGCTGGCAGGTCCCACGGGGACCCCCACCGGACGCCCCTCGAGCGTGCGCACGAAGTGGCGATTGCACGGATAGTTGGGATCGGCGAGCAGGAACTCGTCGTCGCGGTTCACGAGGAGCGCCAGCACCAGCAGCAGCGCTGCCGACGATCCCGCGGTGACGATCACGCGCCCGGGAGACACGTCCACGCCGTAGTGATCGGCGTAGTGGCGGGCGATGGCCTCGCGCAGCGCAGGCAGGCCGAGCGCGGAGGTGTAGTAGAGATCGCCCGCGGCGATGGCCTGCTGCGCGGCGGCGATCACCGGCGCGGGCGTGGGGAAATCGGGTTCGCCGATCTCCATGTGCACGACGTTGCGTCCGGCGGCCTCGAGCGCACGCGCGGCGGTCTGCACCTCCATCACGTGGAACGGCGCGATCTCCGCGACGCGCGCGGCGGTGGCAAGGCGGGAGTCCATCGAAAGGCTGATGTGCGGCGCGAAGCGAAGGCGATATCGTACGCCGCAACGCACACCGGCCCGGAAAGGGAATCGCCTTGCACGCACCCGCCCACTTCTGCGGCAGCGCTGCCGCCCCCGTCCGCGCCTGCGCGCCGCAGCGCCCGCACCTGCGGCGCCGCCTTGCGCGCACGCTCATGGCCGCGATCCTCGCCGCCTCGAGCCCGGCGCTCCACGCGCAGATCTACAAGTGCGCGGGCACGGGCCACGTCCCCGTCTACCAGGACCGGCCATGCGCCGCGGGACAGGAGTTGCGCAACCTCGCCGTCGATCCGGCGGAGGTGTCGGTGCTGCCCATGCCGCCGCTGCCCCCGGTGGGCGGCACCGCCAGCGGCAACGCTCGCGCCGTGCGCACGCCGCCTTCCGCGCGCAACGCGCCGCGTGCCGAGCGCACGCGCGGCGGGGACCCCGCGCAGCGCCGCTACCTCTTCACCGGCATGCAGGCGGGCGAGGTCCTGGCCCGCGCAGGCCCGCCCGACATGAAGGCCGGTGGCGGCAAGTCGTCGCGATGGACGTATCTTCCGCATCCGGGGGACGCACAAACGCTGACCACGGTGGTCATCGAGGAGGGTCGCGTCGTGGACGTGGAGCGAAAGGTCGTGCGATGAGGGTGCTGGTACAGCGGGTGACGCAGGCGAGCGTCACGGTGGAGGGCAGGGTCACCGGGGCGATCGGGCCGGGATTGCTGGTGCTGGTGGGCATCGCGCCCACCGACACGCGCGAGGAGATCGCGCGTCTGGTGCGCAAGGTCGCGCAGTTGCGCATCTTCGACGACGATGCCGGCGTGATGAATCGCAGCGTGCAGGACACGGGTGGCGACGTGCTCGCCGTATCGCAGTTCACGCTCCATGCGTCCACCGAAAAAGGCAATCGCCCCTCCTACACCGGTGCGGCACGGCCGGAGGTGGCGCAGCCGCTCTTCGATGCCTTCGTGGCGCAACTGGCCGCCACGCTCGGCAAGCCCGTGCCCACCGGCGTGTTCGGTGCACACATGATGGTCGGGCTCGTCAACGACGGACCGGTCACGATCTGGCTCGAGGCCTGAAGGCAACGGGTCCGGGGGAGTACCGCAGGGCTGGCGCGCGCGGGAAAGCCCCGCGCGGCGCCGGGAACCGGGCGCTACTCGAGCAGGCTGCGCAGCATCCACGCGTTCTTCTCGTGGATCTGCATGCGCTGGGTGAGGAGGTCGGCCGTGGGCTCGTCGCTCGCCTTCTCCACCGACGGGAAGATCGCGCGCGCGGTGCGCACGACGGCCTCGTTGCCTTCGACGAGCAGCTTCACCATCTCGGCGGCCTGCGGCTGGCCGGGCGTCTCCTTGATGCTCGCGAGCTTCACGAACTCGGCGTAGGTGCCGGGTGCGGGATAGCCCAGCGCGCGGATGCGCTCGGCGATGGCGTCGTTGGCGAGCCACAGCTCGTTGTACTGCGTCTCGAACATGAGGTGCAGCGTGTTGAACATGGGACCCGTCACGTTCCAGTGGAAGTTGTGGGTCTTCAGATACAGCGTGTAGTTGTCGGCCAGCAGCTTCGACAGCCCGCCCGCGATCTTCGCGCGGTCCTTGGCATCGATGCCGGTGTCGATCACGGGGGCAACGACCTTCTTCTCTCTCATGTTGCAGACTCCTCGGGATGTAAGGTGATGACCATGCGGCCAGCGGCAGTGCCGCGAGCCGCCATCGTCGCACACATGGCCGGAGCTACTGGCGGTCGACCGAAAGCCGGCCGGCGCCGAAGGCCCACACGTAGAGCACGCCGCCCATGATGGCGATGTTCTTCCAGAACGAGGTGGCCTGCGACGGGTCGGCCCAGAACGGGTGGAAGAAGACGCTGGTGGGAATCAGGAAGAGGAAGAGCGCCGCGGCCGCCCAGCGCGTCTTGAAGCCCACGAGCAGCATGACCCCGCCGATGAGCTCGACCACGATGGCGATCGCCGCCCCCACCTCGGGCAGCGGCAGCCCCTTGCTCGCGATGTAGCCCGCCGTGCCGGCAAAGCCGCTGACCTTCCCCCAGCCGGCGGGGATGAAGAGGAGGGCGATGAGGATGCGCCCCAGGAGGGCGGCGAAGTCGCGGGAGGTGCTCATGGGATTTCCTTTCCGTTCGAGTTCGGAGGTCCGGCGGGTGCCGTCAGCGGTGCTGCAGCCGATGTTGTACTACGGAAGGTCGACGACGTGGACTTCCGCGCTCAGCCGACCCCGAGCGTCCGGAGGCGCGGGTGCTCGAGCGCGGACGGGTTGATCACGTGCTGCGGTCGCTTTCC
>CAZUGY010000162.1:0-8001 GCA_964620265.1 uncultured Alcaligenaceae bacterium | reverse complement strand
TCGCCCACCGCGTGGCCCTGCGTGTCGTTGAGCTTCTTGAAGCGGTCCACGTCGAGGTACGCCAGCACGAACGGCTGGCGCAGGCGCACGAGATCGGCATGGCAGCGGGCGAGCTCGTCCTCGAAGGCGCGACGGTTGGCAGCACCCGTGAGCGCATCGGTACGCGCCTGCGCGCGCTCGGCGACATAGCCTGCCTCGATCACGCTGCGCACGCGCACCTCGCGCAGCGCGCGGCGCGCCACGAGGAGGATGGGCAGCGACAGCGCGACGAGCGTCAGCAGCGCGAAGCCGGTGATCACCCGCGTGTAGCGCTCCCACTCGCCCAGGAGCTTCTGCTCGGATAACGCGGCAAAGGCCACGAGGTCGGTACCGGGGATGGCGGAGCGGGCCACGATCCCGGCGGGATCGGCCACGTCCTCCAACACGAGGCGTTGCGGCGCGGGCGCAGCGGCGGACGCCGTGGCGGCCGCATTCGCCGGCGCGGCGCGGTCGACCGATGCCGAGTAGCTGTAGAGCAAGCCGCCACTGTCCATGATGCCCACGACCGAGCGGTCCCCCACGCGCAAGGCGCGGAAGGTCTGCACGAGACGCCCGGGATCGAGCGCGGTCACGAGCACGCCGTCGAATTGGCCGTGGCCGTCGGTGAGCCGCACGGCCAGCGGGATGGTGAGCTGGCCCGAGACGCGCCCCACCCGCGGCTCGGCGATCATGATGCGGTCATCGGCGCGGTCGCGCGCGGCAGCGAACCACGGCAGGTCGGCCGCCGAACGACGCACGAGCAGGGCCTCGGGATCGGTCGCGTCCACGAGCCAGCCGTCGCGGTCGTAGCGCAGCACGCGCCGCTCGATGTCGGTGCTGCCCGGTGCATCGGCCGAAGCGGCGAGGCCGGCGAGCTTCAGTGTGCCGTGGCTCCCCTCGTGCATGATCCGGATGAGGCCCAGCGTGCGCGTGAAGCCGTCCACGCTGCGCGCCACCTGCTCCTGCAGTACGCGAGCCAGGTTCTCCGCCTCGATGCGTCCGCTCGCGAGCTCGCGCTCGCGCGTGGAGCGAATCTCGTACAGCGCGTAGGCGCCGAGGGCCGACACCACCGCGAGCCACAGCGCGAGATAGGGCCAGAGGACGCGCGCGAGGCGCCGCGCAGACATCGGCACGCCAGGTCGCTCCTCTACCGGCGCCGGTCGTTGGCGGTGGCGGTGTAGTACTGGCGCTTCGCGTCGTACATGCGCGCATCGGCCATGCGCATGGCAGTCTCGATGCGCTCGCCCTGCTCGCACGTGGCCGTCCCCGCGGCGAGGGAGAGGCGCGCGCCGTGGTAGAACTGGTTGTTGAGGTCCACCAGGAGCTCGATGCGCTCGGTGAGCTTGGCCGCACCCCGCGCATCGACGCCAGCGAGCAGGATGCCGAACTCGTCGCCGCCCAGGCGTGCCGCGGTGACGTCCTCGCCCACCGCCTTGCGCAGGACCTCGCCCGCGCGACGCAGCAGCGCGTCGCCGGCCGCATGGCCCAGCGTGTCGTTCACGTCCTTCAGGCCGTTGAGGTCGATCATGACCACGCTCACGGGATAGGGGCCGTTGCGCTCGAGGCGCGCCAGGTCCTCCTCGAAGTACGAGCGGTTGCGCAATTGCGTGAGCACGTCGTGCTTGCCGAGGAACTCGAGGTAGGCCTCGGCCTTCTTGCGCGCCGTGATGTCGGTGAGCGACACGAGCACGAGCTCCCACGTGTCCTCGTAGCCGGGCAGGACCGAGAATTGCAGGTGGACGTCGAGCGCGTCACCGTTGAGGGAGTGGTTCACCACTTCGCGCCGCTGGAAGAGGCGCCCTTCCCACAGGTCGACGAGCTGCTCGGCGAAGTGCACGCGCATGTCGTCGCGGAAGACCTCCGACAGCCGCGCGAGGAGCGTGTCCTTGTCGGGCGCCGCGAACATCTTGAGCGTCTGCTGGTTGACGTCCATCACGCGGACCTCGCGCAGGCAGCGCAACACGAACTCCGGATGCACGTCGAGGAACACGCGGAAATCGACGATCCCGAGCGCGCGCACCTCGTCGAGGCGCGCCTTGACCGCGGAGAAGTCCTCCACCCACAGCGACACCGGCGAGTGCTCGAAGAGGCCGCGCGCATAGCTTTCGCTGCGCACGAGGGCGCGGGTGGCGCGAGCCACCTCCGACACGTCCTCGATCGAGAGCAGCACGCGCTCCCACGTGTCCTCGTAGCCCGGCAGCACGGTGCCATGCAGCTGGATATCCAGGCGGCGACCGGTGAGCGCGTAGTTGACGGTCGTGGTGGCGAAGCGGTTGTGGCCCTCCCACAGCGCGCACATCTCGTCGACGTGCTTGGCGAACATGTCGTCGCGGAAGACCTGGTCGAGGTTGGCCACGAGGTCGTCGCGGCTGTCGGCGCCGAAGAGCTCGAGGGTGCGCCGGTTCACGCGCAGCACGCGGATGCGGCGGGAGCACTCGGCCACGAGCTCGTGGCGCTCGCGCAGGTGCGCGCGCAGGTCGTCCACGCCCTCGCCGCGCCAGCGGTCGAAAAGTGCCTTGACCTCGCTGTAGTCCTCGAGCCAGAGGGATACGGGGGCCAGCTCGAACATGGCCTCGAAGTCGTCGGCGTGCGCAGGCACGCCTGCGAAGGCACCTTCGTGCGGGGATCCGGAATCGAAGCTCGTCATGTCCATGGGGCGGTGCGGCCTTCCTCGTGGTGCGCCGGGCGACCGATTGCGCCGGGATTGGACGCGCCACGTCGCTCGCCGGCAGGAAAGCGGCTCCGCTGCATCCTCCGGGGAGGATTTGGCAACTCCCGTGCCCGGGAGGCCTCCCTGGCGCCGTTTGCACCGTCCGTGCATCTTGGACCCCGGCGTGCCGGATAATGTTTCCCCTCGTCCGCCATGTTCACGCCACCCGGCTTCTCCCCTGCGCATGCGCTGCCTCCCCTCGTGGGCAGCGACGCCCACGCCTTTGCCTTTCGCGACGACCGCGTACTGGTGCTCGCCGTGGACGACGACACGCTCGTGCTGCCCCTGCATGCGCAGCTCGTGCAGGCCGGCGTGTCCGGCACGCCGCATTTCCTCGGCATGCTGGGACAGCGCGCCTGCGTGGCGCTCGACCTCTGCGCCGATGCCGCCGAGCCGGCCGGCATGCGCTTCGTGGGGCTGCGCTCGCTCTTCTTCAAGGTGCCGGACGACCTCCTGGCGCTCGCCGCGCGCGCGTTCCAGGTCGTGGACTTCGAACGCAACCATCGCTACTGCGGGCGCTGCGGCGCGGCCACCCTCGCGCGCGATCACGAGCGCGCCCGGGAGTGCCCGGCGTGCAAGCTCGTGGCGTATCCGCGCGTGTCGCCCGCGATGATGGCGCTCGTCACGCGCGGCAGGCAGCTCCTGCTCGCCCGCGCGCACCGCTTCGCGCCCGGCATGTTCAGCGCGCTCGCGGGCTTCGTGGAGCCGGGCGAGACGATCGAGGACTGTGTCCGGCGCGAGGTGCGCGAGGAGGTCGGCGTGGAGGTCGCGGACATCACGTACTTCGCGAGCCAGTCGTGGGCGTTCCCGCACTCGCTCATGATCGCCTTCACGGCCACCCATGCGGGCGGCGACATCCGCCTCGAGGACGAGGAGATCGCCGAGGCGCGCTGGTTCGACGTGGACGACCTGCCCAAGCTCCCCATGGGCGTGTCCATCGCGCGCCGCCTGATCGACGCCACGGTGGCCCGCCTGCGGGCACGCTGAAGTATCCGGGCGACCGGGCCGGGGCTGCTAAAATCGCCGGTTCCATGCGTCGCCTCGCTGTCCTTTCCCTGCTCGCGCTCTCACTCGCCCTCGGCGCGCCGCCTGCGCTCGCCCAGAGCGACCACACCACCGATCCGCGCGAGCTCACGGAAGCGGGCCGCAAGGCCTACGCCGAATCGCTGAAAGCTGCGCGCGAGCTCATCGCCGACCGGAAATATCCCGAGGCCATCGAGATCCTCGACAAGCTCTCCGCCGAGCGCCCGCGCGAGCCGCAGGCGCGCTTCCTGAAGGGTCTGGCGCTGTCCGACTCCGGCAGGACCGACGACGCCATCGCCGTCTTCCGCGGCATCCTCAACGAATATCCCGAGCTCCCCGAGCCGCGCAACAACCTCGCGGTGCTCTACGCGCAGAAGGGCGAGTACGAGCTCGCCCGCGTGGAGCTCGAGGCCGCGATCGCCGCGGCGCCGGATTATGTGGTCGCCTACGAGAACCTGGGCGACATCCACGCGCAGCTCGCCGCCGTGAACTACGAGCGCGCCATCTCCCGCGACGCCCGCAACAAGTCGGCGCCCGCGAAGCTGAAGCTCGTGCGCGAGGCGCTGGTGCCCCCGGGGGCCGCGACGCCGCCCGTGGTGGTGCCCGCGCCCGCGAAGTAGATCGATCCGTTTTCCCGTACAGGAGGCTTTCCATGCTGAAGAAGATCGTCGCCGCGTTCGCCGTGGCGCTCGCCGCGGGCGCTGCCGCCGCCAATCCGGTCGTGGAGCTCGACACGACCGCGGGTGTCATCAGGATCGAGCTCTTTCCCGACGCCGCGCCCAAGACCGTGGCCAACTTCATCGACTACGTCAAGAGCGGCCACTACGTGGGCACTCAGTTCCATCGCGTGATCGACGGCTTCATGATCCAGGGCGGCGGCTTCACCACCGACTTCAAGCAGAAGCCCACCAAGCCCCCGGTCCCGATCGAGTCGGAGTCGTCGAGCAAGGCGGGCCTGACCAACGTGCCGGGCACGATCGCGATGGCACGCACCAGCGATCCCAATTCCGCCACGTCGCAGTTCTTCATCAACGTGGCCGACAACCAGCGTCTCAACTACGCGCCCGGCAATCCCGGCTACACGGTGTTCGGCAAGGTCGTCGGCGGCATGGATGTCGTGACGAAGATCGCCAAGGCGCAAAAGGGCGCGACGGGCCCTGTCCCGCCGGGAATCAATCCTGCCGACGTCCCCAGCACGCAGGTGGTGATCAAGGCAGCCAAGATCACGGGCAACTGACAGGCCGCAGGCGAGACGAAAGGATCCGCAGACATGAGCAAGGTACTTCTGAAGACGAGCAAGGGCGACATCACGCTGCAACTCGACGCGGAGAACGCGCCCGCCACCGTCGCGAATTTCCTGCAGTACGTGCGCGACGGCCACTACGACAACACCGTGTTCCATCGCGTGATCGACGGCTTCATGATCCAGGGCGGCGGCATGGAGCCGGGATTGAAGCAGAAGCCCACGCGCCAGCCGGTGGCCAACGAGGCGACCAACGGCCTCAAGAACCGCAAGTACACCGTGGCGATGGCGCGCACGTCGGAGCCGCACTCGGCCACCGCGCAGTTCTTCATCAACGTGGCCGACAACGACTTCCTCGACTACAAGGCGCCCTCGGCCAACGGCTGGGGCTACTGCGTGTTCGGCCAGGTGGCCGCCGGGCAGGACGTCGTCGACGCGATCACGGGCGTGGCGACGGGCAATTCCGGCTTCCACCAGAACGTGCCGAAGGAAGACGTGCTGATCGTCAAGGCCGAGGAAGTCGCGGCCTGACGGCGCGTCCCGCGCGAAGAAGGCTTCCGGCCACGACACGAACCGTCCCGTGACCCCGGAAGCCTCGTCCGCGGCGCCGCGCAGCGCGTCCGCCGCGCGGCCCACCCTCTTCCTCTCGGACCAGCACCTCTCGCTGCTGCGCCCGCGCGTGCTCGCGGCGTTCCATGCGTTCTGCGCCGGCCCGGCGCGCGCAGCGGCCGCCGTCTACATGCTGGGCGACCTCTTCGATTTCTGGGTCGGTGACGACCAGATGCGCGAGCCCTTCGTGGCCGAGGTCGTGCGGTCGCTGCGTGGCGTGAGCGACGCCGGCGTGCCGCTGTTCGTGGCGCACGGCAATCGCGACTTCCTCCTCGGGCAGCGCTTCGCGCGCGCCACGGGGGCCACGCTGCTCCCCGAGTATGCGGTGATCGACCTCGCGGGGACCCGCACGCTCCTCTGCCACGGCGACGCGCTGTGCACCGACGACGTCGAGTACCAGGCGTTCCGCGCGCGCATGCGCGACCCGCACACCCAGCAGCGCCTGCTGCGCCTGCCCTACTTCGTGCGCCGCTGGATCGCGCGCCACATGCAGAAGAAGAGCGCCGACAGCAAGTCGGGAAAATCGGAAACGATCATGGACGTCGCCCCCGCCGCGGTGGAGGAGGCGTTCCGGGCCCACGCTGCGCAGCGCATGATCCACGGCCACACGCATCGTCCCGCGCGCCACGTGCACGACGTGGACGGCGTGCCGCGCGAGCGGCTCGTGCTCGCCGACTGGTACGACGGCGGCAGCTATCTCGAGCTGGATGCCGAGGGCGCCAGGGTGAGACCCATCGCCGGCTGACCGCGCGATCCCCGGTGCCGGACATCCAGATGACACGGCGACAGCGACCCCCGCCGCCTGTGACCCCGACCGGGAGGAACACCTTGCCCATCAGAACCCGTCTCCGGCTCGGCGCGACGCTGGTCGCGCTTGGCGCCACCTGCTTCGCCGGCTGCATCGCGGCCCTCGCCCAAGGCAGCGCCCCCGCCGCCGCCAGTCCCACGCCGCAACAGCAGCTGCTCGCAGCACTCGCCGAGGTGGTCGCGAAGCAACCTCGTCATGTGGGTGCGATCTACGTGGCTGCGCGCACGGCGGCCGGCATGGGCGACGATGCCACCGCGATCCTGTGGCTCGATCGCCTCGCGGAGGTCGGGATGGCGGACGAGCTCGACCCCGATGACTTCGGCGAGTTCGCGCGCACGCCCGCCTATCGCGAGCGCGCCGCACGCTTCGCCGCGAACGCACCGCCGATCGGCACCGCGCAGCGCACGGCCGAGCTGCAGTGCGGCGACCTCCTGCCGGAGGGCACGGCGTGGGATCGCAAGCGACGCGAGCTCCTGGTTTCGAGCGGGCGCCGGCGCACCGTGATCGCGGTCGACGCGGATGGCCGCTGCCGCGACGTCGTGCCGCCCGGCGACGGTGGCCTCTTCGCCGTGCTCGGCATGCTCGCGGATGCCGCGACGGACTCGCTCTGGGTGGCGAGCACGGCCGCACCGTTCATGATCGATCGCAAGCCCGACGATGCCGGTCGCGCGATGCTGGCGCGCATCGACCTCGCCACGGGACGGGTCGCGCAAACGTATCCCCTCCCCACGGCAGGAATGCTGAACGACCTCGCGCGTGCCACGGATGGCTCGATCTACGTGACGGAGTCGCAGGGCGGCACGGTGTGGCGGCTGCCCCCGGGCGGAACGTCCCTCGTGCCGATCCTGCCCGCCGATACGTTCGAAAGCCCCAACGGCATCGTGGCGCTGCCCTCGGGTGAGCTCGTCGTCGCGGACTTCGACGGGCTCGCGATCGTGCGCGGCGCCGCGACCCGCGATCCGCGCGTGCAACGCCTGGGCACCCCCGACGACCTCTACCTGGGCGGCATCGACGGCCTCGCCCGTTCGGGTACGCGCCTCGTGGCGATCCAGAATCTCGTGGGCAAGACGCGCATCTGGTCCCTCGCGCTCGACAAGGCAAGGAAGCGTGTGATCCGTGCCGACGTCCTGATGCGGGGACACCCCGATTTCCTCAATCCCACCACCGGCGCGGTGGTCGGGGATCGCCTGGTCTTCCTCGCGGATACCAAGCTGCAGGTGGCCACGCCGGACGGCGGTCTCACGCCCCTGCCGGCAGGTCGCACGGGACACCGCCTGCTCGAGATCCCGCTGGCGCCCTCCCGCTAGGCCGGGCGTGAATCGCGAGTGGCTCGCGCGTCAGTGCGGCCAGTTCGTGGTCGTCGACGCCTCGCAGGAATCCTGCCCGCACGACAGGTTGCGGAAATTGAAGTAGTACGTCTGCCCGGGCAGCAGCGAGAGCGGCGACGCATTCACGTTCCACGTCACGAGGACCACGGACCCGGAGCTGGCGGCGAACGGCCCGTTGACGCCCGTCACGTCCGGCGCACGGAAATCGCACGGCGTCTTCGACAGCGACATGTGCCGGAGGGCGGGCGGGCCGTTGTACTCG
>CAZUGY010000161.1:0-8317 GCA_964620265.1 uncultured Alcaligenaceae bacterium | reverse complement strand
CGGCAGGCAGTAGACGAATGGCACCCCGGCTGCATCTTTCAGTGGCAGCGCGCGAATTCATACAAAATTAGTAATTGAGGCAACGATCGTTCGTCTTGCCCAGAATTGCACGTGCACGCGTGCGACCCACGACTTCTCCCAAGTTGGCGCCGAGTCCCACTGAATGCTTTCGCGCACGCGGCGCTCCCCAGGGCGGGCGCCAATGATTACGTGATACAAATGCGTATGAATCAACAACATAAGAGGTGGAGATTCTGCGTCGCCCCGATGATGGATTGGACGGACCGGCACTGCCGCTACTTCCTCCGCCGCATCTCGCGCCACGCCTTGCTCTACACCGAGATGGTGACCGCCCCCGCGCTCATGCACGGCGACGTGCCGCGCCATCTCGACTTCGACGAATCCGAGCATCCCGTCGCGCTGCAACTCGGTGGCAGCGACCCTGCGCAGCTTGCGCATGCCGCGAAGCTCGGCGCGCGCTGGGGCTACGACGAGATCAATCTCAACTGTGGCTGTCCTTCCGAGCGCGTGCAGACGGGCAGCTTCGGCGCCTGCCTCATGGCCGATCCGGCGCTCGTGGCCGACTGCGTGCGCGCGATGCGCGATGCGGTGGCACTGCCGATCACCGTCAAGCACCGCATCGGGCTCGATGCCAGCGAGGACTACGGCTTCGTGCGCGACTTCGTGGGCACCGTGGCGGCCGCGGGCTGCGACGTCTTCATCGTGCATGCCCGCAATGCGGTGCTGAAAGGGTTGTCACCCAAGGAAAATCGCGAGGTCCCGCGCTTGCGCTACGAGGTCGTGCATCGGCTGAAGCGCGAGTTCCCTGCGCTCACCATCGTGCTCAATGGCGGCCTCACCGCGTGGCCCGCGATCGAGCGCGAGCTCGAGCACGTGGACGGCGTGATGCTCGGACGCGCGGCGTATCACGACCCGATGATCCTGGCACCGGTGGATTGGCGGCTCTTCGGCGACGAGGCGCCACCGCCGCTGCGTGCGCGCGTGCTGCGGGCGATGGTGCCGTACGTCGAGCAGCAACGGGCCCGCGGCGTGCCGCTGCGCTCGATCGCGCGGCACATGCTGGGGCTGTATCACGGCTGTCCCGGTGGACGGCGCTTCCGGCAGCTCCTGTCCGATGCAGCGATGCTGAAGGACGCCGGCCCGGAGTTGCTCCTGCAGGCACTGGCCGCGGTCGACCGCGACGCCGATGAGGCCGTCGCGTTGGCCGAGGGCGCGTAGGCGGGTCGTCGAAGCAGCGGCCGGGCACAGGTTGGCTGAAGGCGAGGGCGCGCCTTTCGAGCTCGTCCCGCCTGCCCCTCACGCCGCTATCCCTCAGTGCGCCCCGCCCGCGTCTCCCGCGCCCGCCGCCTTCGTCCGCTTCGCCATCCAGATCAGCGGCAGCAATCCGACGAAGATGAGCGCGGACGCATAGAACACGTCGTTGGCCGCGAGCGAATACGCCTGCTGCGTGACCATGCGATCGATGGCCGCCATCGCCTGCGTCGCGCTCATGCCTGCGTCCTGCAACTGCGAAAGCATCTGCCTCACTGCGCTATTGGCAGGATTGATCGACTCCGCGAGATTCGCGTGATGCATGCCCGCGCGGTCGTCCCACAGCGTGGTCGAGATCGACGTACCGAACGCGCCCGCCGTGATCCGCACGAAGTTCGACAGGCCCGAAGCACTCGGGATCTTCTCCGGCGGCAGCCCCGAGAGCGTGATCGTCACCAACGGAATGAAGAAGCACGCCACCGCCGCGCCCTGGATGATCGTGGGGATCATGAGCGTCCAGAGGTCGACCTCGGTACTGAAGAGCGAGCGCATGTAGCTCACCACGGCAAAGAGCACGAAGGCGATGGTGGCGATGAGGCGGGGATCGACCTTGCCGATCGACCGGCCCACGATGGGCGAGACGATGAGCGCGAGGATGCCCACCGGCGCAAGCACGAAGCCCGCTTCCGTGGCGGTGTAGCCCATCTGCGTCTGCAGCCACAACGGGAGCAGCACCACGCTGCCGAAGAACACGCCGTACGCCACGGAGAGCACGACGGCGCCCATCGTGAAATTGCGCCCCGCGAACAGACGCAGGTCGACGACCGGATGCTCCTCGTTCAGCTCCCAGATGAGGAAGAAGATGAAACCGACGACGGCGATCACCGCCAGCGCCACGATCTGCCCGCTCGCGAACCAGTCGAGCTCCTTGCCCTTGTCGAGCATGATCTGCAGCGCGGCGATCCACAACACCAGCAATGCGAGGCCGATGGTGTCGATCGGGAGCTTGTGCGTGGGCGACTCGCGATCGCGATAGATCGTCCACGTCGCCCAGAGCGCGGCGATGCCCACTGGGATGTTGATGTAGAAGATCCACGGCCAGCTGAAGTTGTCGGTGATCCAGCCGCCGAGCAGCGGTCCCGCCACCGGTGCGATGAGGGTCGTCATCGACCACAGCGCGAGGGCGGAGCCTGCCCTGGCCCGCGGGTAGCTCGACAGCAGCAGTGATTGCGACAGCGGGATGAGCGGCCCTGCCACGAGTCCCTGGATCACGCGCAAGGCGATCAGCGACTCGATGTTGGGCGCGAGGCCGCACAGCCACGAGGCGAGCACGAAGAGCGCGGTGGAAAGGCAGAAGAGCCTGACCTGCCCGAAGCGCTGCGTGAGCCAGCCCGTGAGGGGAACCGCGATGGCATTGGCGACCGCGAACGACGTGATGACCCACGTCCCCTGGCTGGTGCTCACGCCCATCTCGCCCGAGATGGCGGGAATCGACACATTCGCGATCGACGTGTCGAGCACGATCATGAACGTCGCGGCCGCGAGCGCGAACGTGCCCGCGACGAGCGCGCCGCCGGTCAGCGGCGGCGGCGGATACGCGGGCGCGGCGGCAA
Source organism: uncultured Alcaligenaceae bacterium (assembly GCA_964620265.1). Taxonomy (GTDB): domain Bacteria; phylum Pseudomonadota; class Gammaproteobacteria; order Burkholderiales; family Casimicrobiaceae; genus VBCG01. The sequence goes on along the minus strand of CAZUGY010000161.1, from coordinate 5,432 downwards.
CGGGGGGCGTGGCCCCCGCTGCAGGAGCGGTGGAAGCGGCGGTGCTCACGAGATCGGGTGCTGCGTGAACGCTTAGAGCATCGCCCGCAAGGGCTTGGGCGAGAGCGGCTGCGCCTGCACGCTGGTCGTGCCCGTCGAGATCGGGAGCTTGGCCACCGATTGCACCGGCTTGCCGTTGCCCTTGCCGAGATTGGCGGCGATCGTGTCACGTACGAGCGCGTCGGCCTCTTCGCTCGTGCGCTCGAAGGCCTGCGTGGCGTAGGTGGTATTGGCGCGCGACGCGCCCGCGAGCGCCTTGCCCGACTTGTCGGCGATATCCACGGTCGCTTGCATCGACAGCCCCACGCGCAGCGGGTTGGCGGCGAGCTCGCTGGGATCGAGCGCGATGCGCACCGGCACGCGCTGCACGACCTTGATCCAGTTGCCGCTCGCGTTCTGCGCGGGAAGGAGCGCAAACGCGCTGCCGGTACCCACGCCCAGGCCCGCGACGGTGCCGTGGTAGACCACCGACGTGCCGTAGGCGTCGGCGGTGAGCTCCACGGGTTGACCGATGCGCATGTCGCGCAGCTGGTTCTCCTTGAAGTTCGCATCGACCCACACCTGGTCGAGCGGGACGATCGACATGAGCGGCGCACCGGGAGTCGCACGTTGCCCGACCTGCACGGAACGCTTGGCCACGTAGCCCGATACCGGCGCGGGAATCGTGGTGCGCGAGAGCTCGAGGAATTCCGCGCGCACCTTGGCGGCGGCGCGCTCGACGTTCGGATGGCTTTCCACGGTGGCGCCATCGGTGAGCGCGCGGCTGGTGGCGAGTTGTTGCTGCGCGGCCACGAGCGCGGCTTGCGCGGACGCGACGGCGGCGTTGGCATTCGACACCGCGGAGCGCGCGTGATTGAGCTCCTCGCCGCTCACGGCACCGGAGGATTCGAGCGTCTGGCGGCGGGCGAGGTCGTCCTGCGCCTTGGCGAGGTCCGCCTTCGCGCGCGCGATCTCCGCCTCGCGCAACGAGACATTGGCGGCACCGGTGGCGTTGCTGGTATAGAGCGTGCGAACCTCGCGCACGGTTTGCGCGAGCGCCGCCCGCGCCTGCGACAGGCCGACCTCGGCATCGGCGCGGTCGAGCTGCACGACGGGAGTGCCCGCCTTCACGAAGTCGGTGTCGTCGGCATTCACGGCCACGACCGTGCCGGCGATCTGCGACGTGAGCTGCACGAGGTTGCCTTGCACGTAGGCGTTGTCGGTGCGCTCGTAGTGGCGCAGCTCCACGTACCAATAGCCGAAGTACGCCACCCCCAGCACGGCAAATGTGCCGGCGGCGATGCCGAGGAGCTTCCGGCGCGGGTTCTTGCGGGTGACGGGAGTGTCTTGTGCGGTGGTCATGTCGTTCTTTCGTGCCGGATCGGCTGGTGGTGCGTTCCCGGCGTGGGTGTCTATTTCGCGTCCGCGATGCGCTCGGGCGTGGCGTCGGCATAGCCGCCGCCGAGCGCGCGGGCGAGGTTGACGTCGAGCTCGTAGGCACGCGCCTTCAGGTCGACGTTGAGGCGCTCCTGTGCGAGCTGCTGCGTCTGCGCGGTGAGCACGGTGAGGTAGTTGCCGAGACCGGCGCGATAGCGGATCACGGCGAGGTTGTAGGCGTCGTCGGTGGCGGCGCGCGCGCGGGCCTGCTCGTCGCTCGTGCGGGCGAGGCCGCGGATCGACGTGACGGCGTCGGCCAGCTCGTGCACGGCGTCGATCACGGTCTGGTTGTAGCTCGCCACGGCGAGGTCGGCATCCGCGCTGCGACCCTCGAGGTTGGCGTTCAAGCGGCCGCCCTCGAAGATCGGCAGGTGCACGGCCGGCCCGATGCCTGCGATCGTGCTCGAGCCCAGCAGGAAATTCGAGAGGCCGAGCGAGGTGAAGCCCGCGAAGGCGACGATGTTCACGTTCGGATAGAACTGCGCCCTGGCGACGTTCACGTCCTCGCGCGCGGCCTCCACGCGCCAGCGGGCGGCGGTGATCTCGGCGCGGCGCGCCACGAGGTCGAGCGGGATCGACGGCGGCAGCACGGCCACCGGCACGCCGGACGGCCTGGCCTGCGCGATGCGCAGTCCCCGCTCGGGACCGGCGCCCACGAGTGCCGCGAGGCGATTGCGCGCCACGCCGATGGCGTCGTCGTATTGCGCGAGCTCGGTGCGCACGGCCGCCAGCGCGGCCTCGGCCTGGCGCACCTCGACCCTGGTGTCGAGGCCCGCGGTGAAGCGCTCGCTCGTGATGCGCACGATGTCCTCGCGCTGGACGATCGCGGCGCGCGACACCTCGCTCTGCGCGAAGAAGCGCTGCAGGTCGAAGTACGCGCGGGCGATGCTCGCCGACAGCACGAGACGTGCGGATTGCTCTTCGGCGGTGGCGGCCTGAGCCTGCGAGAGCGCGGCACGCAATGCCGCGCCATGCTTGTCCCAGAAGTCGATCTCGAAGGTGAGGTCGATCGTGGCGCGGGCGTCGGCCTTCCACGCGCCGGCGAGCGGCGGCGGATAGATGTAGTTCTCGGAATACTTCTGCTCGTTGACGGTGGCGTTGCCGTTGATTTGCGGCAGCAGGGCGGAGCGCGCTGCGCCGGCCGCGGCCTCGGCGCGAACGATGCGCGCCTGCGCGGCGACGAGCGTGGGGCTGCCGGCCAGGCCTTCATCGACGAGGGCATCGAGCTGCGGGTCGCCGTAGCGCTTCCACCAGTCGGTGGCGGGCCACTGGACGGTGGTGTCGCGCGCCCCCAGTGTGGCGGCACCCACCTTGGCTTGCGGTGGCGGCAGCGTGTCGAAGCTCGCGCAGCCGGCGACGAGCGCGGCCAGCGCGAATGCGGCGGCTTGCGCGAGGGAACGAAAGGGGATCGTGCGGGGCATGCTGTGATTCCCGTTTCAGCGCGGCTGCACGTTGGCCAGCATCCGGCGCAGGAAGCCCTTCAACAGCTCGAACTCCTGCGCGGAGAAGCCGCGCAGCAGCCCATTGCTCACGCGTGAGAGGCCGAAGGGGATTTCCTCGCGGCACAGCCGCTCGCCCTCGGACGTGAGCCGCAACTCCACCACGCGACGGTCGGTGGCCGAGGGCGTGCGCTCGATGAGATGCTTGGCCTCGAGCCGGTCGACCATGCGCGTGACGGCTCCGGTATCCACGCAGGCGTAGCGCGCAATCTCGGCGGCGGTGTTGGCGAGGCCGTAGTGGATCAGGAGCAACGGACCCCACTGCACGCCCGTGAGGTCGTGCTCGGCCATTTCGGCGTCCACCGCGCGATCGATCCCGTTGCGGATCTGCTTCAGCATGTAGCCGACGCTGTCGTTGATCGGATAGGCATCGCCGCGATAGAAATCGGGATCGCCCGCACGCACGGAGCGCTCCCTGGGCGCCCGCGCGGCGGACTTGGCCGGGGAGGGCTTGGTGGTCTTGCTGAGGATATTGGCTGTCATGACAGTCAATGATATTGTCTAGACAGTAATTGTCAAGTCAGCAAATACCCTTGCCCGCGCCGGGGTACGGGCGACTAACATGGCAGCTCGGCCGAAAGGGATATGCCCCGGGGTCGCGCTACGCAGGGATGTCCGCAGGATGGCCAAGCATCGGATCGACGTCATCGACTCGCATACCGCGGGCGAGCCCACGCGCGTGGTCATCGCCGGTGCGCCGGATCTCGGCACCGGCACGCTCGTGGAGCGCCGGCAGCGTCTTGCCACCCGTCTCGATCGCTACCGGTCGGGAATCGTGAACGAGCCACGCGGCTCGGATGTGGTCGTGGGTGCGTGGCTCACGGATCCCGTCGATGGCGCATGCGCGGCTGGCGTGGTCTTCTTCAACAATGCCGGCGTGATCGGGATGTGCGGCCACGGCACGATCGGTGTCGTGGCCACGCTTGCGCATCTCGGGCGCATCGGTCCGGGGACGCACCGCATCGAGACGCCGGTAGGCATCGTGACCGCGACGCTTGCGGCCGACGGCACCGTCACGGTCGAGAACGTGCCGAGCCATCGCGCGTTTGCGGACGTGGACATCGACGTGCCCGGCATCGGCCGCGTGCGCGGCGACATCGCCTGGGGCGGCAACTGGTTCTATCTCGTCGACGGACATCGATTGCAGCTCGAGCGATCGAACATCGAGGCGCTCACGGCTTACGCATGGGACGTGCGCCGGGCGCTCGCGGCGCAGGGGCACCCCGAGGTCGACCACGTGGAGCTCTTCGGCGCGGCGAGCGGCGGGGGTGCAGATTCGAAGAGCTTCGTGCTGTGTCCCGGCAAGGCCTACGACCGCTCGCCCTGCGGCACTGGCACGAGCGCCAAGCTCGCCTGCCTCGCCGCGGACGGCACGCTCGACGAGGGTGCGGCGTGGGTGCAGGAGAGCATCATCGGCAGCACCTTCACGGCATCGTATCGCTGGCTCGACCGCGAGCGAGGGATCGTGGTGCCGTCGATCGGCGGACGCGCGTACGTGACCGGCGAGGCCTCGCTCGTCTTCGACGACGAGGATCCTTACTGCTGGGGGATCGTGTGATCCGCCGAACCGGAAACGCCGCCCGCGTGCCTACACGAGCGAGGCGATCGCGCCCGTGAGCGCCACGAGCGTGCGCTCGATATCCGCATCGGTGTGCGCCGCGCTGACGTACATCATGCCGCGCGGCAGGGGCGCCACACCACGATCCACGAGTGCGGACGTGAGATCGAGCGTGCGATCCTTGTCCACGCGCGCGAGGTCGCGCAGCGTGGCCACCGACGTGACGCCGGCAAAGAGTTGCACGCATGGGCCGAGCTGGTTCGCCGTCACGGCCACGCCGGTGCGTGCCGCCACGTCGCGCACATGCGCGGCGATGGTGCTCGCGTAGCGCTCCATTCGCGGATAGATCGTGTCGGCCTGCTCCGCGAGATAGTCGAGGCAGGCGACGGCCGCGGCCACCGCCAGCGGAAGGCCGTTGTACGTGCCGCGCTGCGACACGGTGCCGCCGACGAGTGGCGCAAAGCACGCGCGCCGGCCCGACACGGCGCTGATCGGCATGCCGGCGCCGAGCGCCTTGCCGAGCACGGTGAGGTCGGGCGCCACGCCGTACCGTGCCTGCGCGCCGCCCAGGGCGAGGCGGAAGCCGGTGATGACCTCGTCGAAGATGAGCAGCACGCCGTGACGCTGCGTCCACTCACGCACGCGGGCGAGGAAGCCCGGCGGCGGCGCGAAGCAGCCGGCATTGATCGCGGCGGGCTCCATGATCACGGCCGCGAGGGTTGCTGCATCGAGTGCCTCGAGCGCCGCCATGTCGCCCCAGTCGAGGATCACGACGTGACGCAGCGCATCGGGATCCTGGCCACCGGTGGAAGGGCCGTCGGTCGAGGGGTCCGTCGCCGCATGGATCACATCGGACCAGCCGTGGTAGTGGCAGCGGAACTTCACCACCACGAGCCGCTTCGTGGCGGCACGCGCGATGC
>CAZUGY010000160.1:0-8389 GCA_964620265.1 uncultured Alcaligenaceae bacterium | reverse complement strand
GCGCCTCCACCAGAAGCACCCACACCTATCGGTTGCAAATTTTTAAAGAACGCGGTGTTGCCTGCTACTGCCTGCCGGTTTGAACGCGTCGCGCTGGTTACGTTCCGCAGGGCTTTCGCCGTATGCGGGACACCCTGGACCGCGTACCCGTTCTGGCCTTCGAACGCGCTTCGATTTCATTAGCGCGACCGCCCCCCGTTGTCTTGCGCTTGCTCGTGGGAGGTTTCGAAGCAGCAGAGAGGTGAAACTATAATGGATTTTGCGCCAGATTGCAACAAGAACACGCGCAAGGACCCACCGGGCATGCACCACCAGCGGGACCATGAGCAGCCCCGCGCGCGGCCGGTGTGCCGCCGCAAGGGCGCGCCCAGGCGGCGCACCGCGGCGAAACCTTCGAAACCCTCTCCTCCCCTTCCAGAACTCCGGCAATAACAGACAGATGCGCGCACAACCTGCCCCGACACTGCAACCTCCGCGCGCAGATTCCAAGCTCGACATCACCTTCGAGACCGATGCCCTCACGACCCTCGTTGCCGAATTCGCGCACCACGGCGACGCCTATCGCGCGCACTCCCCCGCGCTCGATCGCGACCTGTGGGTGCTCTCGCATCCCGAGCACGTGCGGCACGTGCTCGTGGATCATCACGCCAACTTCACCAAGGGCATCGGCATCGAGCGGGTCGCCATCCTCCTGGGCAATGGCCTCATGACGAGCGAGGGCGAGCACTGGAGAGCGCAACGCAAGCTCGTGCAGCCGTCGTTCCATCGCAAGGTGATCGCCACATGGATGCCGCACATCCACGTGGCCACGCTGCGCCTTGCACAGCGGTGGGAGGTCGCGGCACGCGCCGCCACGCCGGTGAACGTGACGCAGGACATGAGCGATGCCACGCTCGAAGTCGTGCTGCGCGCGCTCTTCGGCGAGTCGCTCGAGCGACTCGAGCACGCGCACGGCAGCAATCCCTTCGCGCTCCTCACCGATCACACCGCGCGCAACCTGGCCTTTGCCTACAAGTTCCGGCAGTTGGGCAAGCTCATCATGGCGGACGTCGCGCAGCGCCGGCGCGAACGCGAGCGCGGCAACGACATCGTCTCCCACCTCATCGACGCGCGCGATCGCGTGACCGGCGAGCCCATGTCCGATCGCGATCTCCTGGACGAGGTCATGACGCTGATCGTGGCGGGACACGAGACCACCGCGGCATCGCTCAACTGGTTCTGGCTGCTGCTGGCGCAAACGCCGGACGTGACGGAGCGCCTGCACGCGGAGGTCGGCATCGACGGCGATGCCCCCGACTACGACGACCTCGCGCGCTTCCCGTACACGCGCCGCGCGCTCGACGAGACCTTGCGCCTCTATCCTCCCGGATGGCTCCTCACGCGACGCTCCATCGCCGCATCGCGGCTCGCCGGCTTCGAGCTCCCTGCGGGCACCGACGTGCTGGTGTCGCCGTACCTCGTACAGCGTCATCCCGGCTTCTGGCCCGATCCCGATGCGTTCGATCCTGACCGCTTCCTGCCCGAGGCGGTGACCGCGCGCGATCGCTTCGCGTACCTGCCCTTCGGTCTCGGGCCGCGGGCATGCATCGGCGAGCACCTGGCCGTGATCGAGATGCATGCGCATGCGATCATGCTCGCCCGGCGCTTCGACCTGACGCTCGTCCCGGGCCAGGTGGTCGAGATCGAGCCCCAGGTCAACCTGCGCACGCGCGCACCTGTTTTCATGAACGTGGCGTTGCGTCGACAATAGCGCCTTGCGCGATCGCAAGTCCGCGCCCCTTCCACGAGCCCCGATGCCCGCCTTTGCCACACTGACCCACGCCTTCGACCATCTTGCCGGCAGCAGCCGCGGCGTGCACTACATCGCCGGCGAGGCCAGCGAGCGTAGCGTCGCCTATGCGGACATGCGCTCGCGCTCTCTGGGTCTGCTGCATCATCTCCAGGCCGCCGGAGCGCGCCCCGGCACGCATGCAGTGATCATGGCGGATGGCCTGGCACCTTTCGTGGACACCTTCTGGGCCTGCGTGCTCGGGCGCATCGTGGCCGTGCCGCTCGCCCCCGGCAACGCCGACGAGCACAAGGCGAAGTTCTTCCGCGTGCTCGCCCGCCTGGCGTCGCCCACGCTCGCCACCGAGCGCAAGGTCTTCGATCGCCTGAAGGCGTTCGCGCTGGACAACGGGCTCGCCGATCGCGTGGCGCATCTCGAGCGCCACACCGTGTTCCTGGACGAGGTCGCCGACGTCTCGGTGCCGGGCATCGAGCATGCGGCCGCGCCCGACGATACCGCGTTCATCCAGTTCTCGTCGGGGTCCACGAGCGAGCCCAAGGGCGTGATCCTCACGCACCGCAATCTGGTCACGAACATCGATGCGATCGCCGGCGGCATCCGGGCACGTCCCGACGACACGAGCCTGTCGTGGATGCCGCTCACGCACGACATGGGCCTCATCGGCTTTCACCTGACGCCGCTCTTCCAGGGCGTGGATCACTGGCTGATGCCCACGGCGCTCTTCGTGCGGCGGCCGGGCCTGTGGATGGCCAAGGCGGCCGAGCATCGCGTGTCGGTGACCTGCTCGCCCAACTTCGGCTACATGCACTACCTGAAGTCGCACGATCCCGCGAAAACGGCGGGCCTCGACCTGTCATGCGTGCGCATCATCTTCAACGGCGCCGAGCCGATTGCCGCGGATCTGTGCCGTGACTTCCTCGCGGCACTCGCGCCCGCGCGGCTCGCCCCCGACGTGATGTTTCCCGTCTACGGACTCGCCGAGGCGAGTCTCGCCGTCACGTTTCCGAAGCCTGGCGCGCCGCTCGCGGTCGACACGCTGTCGCGGGCCACGCTCGGCCCGGGCGACATCGCGCGCGCGGTTGCACCCGACGCCGACGACGCCATCGAGCTGGTGCGCGTGGGCAGGCCGGTGGCGCATTGCGAGGTGCGCATCGCCGATACACAGGGCGCGGCGGTGGCCGACGGCACCGTGGGCCGGATCCTGATCCGTGGGGACAGCGTGAGCCCGGGCTACCACGACGACGTCGCGCTGACGGCTGCCTCACGCACGGCGGACGGCTTCCTCGACACCGGCGATCTCGGCACGATTCGCGAGGGCGAGCTGGTGGTCACCGGCCGGGTGAAGGAGATCCTGTTCGTGGGCGGCCAGAACCATTATCCGCAGGACATCGACCTCCTCCTGTCGCAGCACGCGGGCGTGGAGCTCGGTCGCGTGGCGGCGGCCGGCACGCGCGCACCGCACGCCGCCACCGACGACGTGCTGGTGTTCCTGCTGCACAAGGGCGACGACCTGGCCGCCTTTGCCGAATCGGCGCGCAGCGTGCGCCGCGTGATCAGCGAGCGCATGGGTTTGCCGGTCGCGGCCGTCGTGCCGGTGCGGCAGTTTCCCAAGACGACCAGCGGCAAGGTGCAGCGCTTCGCGCTCGCGCGCGACTACGAGGAGGGACGCTTCGCGGACGTGCTCGCGGAGCTCGCGCGCCACGACACCGGCGCCGCCTCGCCGGAGGCAGCGGCTGCGAATACGCTGGAGCAGACGCTGCTCGCGATCTGCCAGGCGGCACTGCCCGACCGGCGCCTGTCGCCCGAGGACAATCTCTTCGAGATCGGCACGGGCTCGCTCACGCTCGCGCAGATCTACGAGAAGGTGGAGAGCACGTATCCGGGCTACCTGGAGGTCACCGACTTCTTCGAATACCCCACGGTGCGGGCGATGGCAGCGTTCCTGGCGCAGAAGCAGGCCGAGGCGCGGGCCTAGCGCTTCGCTGCGCGTTCAGGAATAGAGCGGCTTGCGATACTTCCACTTGCGATTGAGCCACAGCCAGTCGGCGGGGCTGCGCCGGATCTCCTCCTCGAGCTTGCGCGCAAAGCGCTCGACGATCTCCGGGCCCGACTCGCGGTCGTAGGGTGGCTCGGCCAGCAGCGAGAGCTCCACCACGTAGCGCCCGGGACCGTCGCGGCGCATGGCAACGTAGATCACGGGGGCCTTGAGGATCTTGGCGATCTTGTCGGCACCCACGAAGAAGGCGGTGTCCTGGTGGAGGAACGTGGTCCAGTGCTTCTCCTCGTTGTGCTTGGGCGTGTGGTCGGCCACGAGCGCATAGGCGCGCACCTCGTTGCGGCGCTTCATCACCTCGAACATGAAACTCTGGTGCGGGATGGGATTGCCGCCGAAGCGCGAGCGACGCGATTTCAGGAACGCGTCGATGCCGCGCACGCGCTGCGGCTTGTACACGGCGTCGATGGGGATCCGCAGCTCGATGCCGGCGGTGAGGATCAGCCACTCCCAGTTGCAGAAGTGCGCCGCCAGCAGCACGACCGACTGCCCCTGCGCCGTGAAGCGGGTGATGAGCTCGGGATTGACGATGCGCACGTGCTCGGTGAGGGCCTCGGCGCTCGCATTCCAGCCCCACAGCGACTCGGCCAGGAAGCGCCCGAGATTGCGATACGATTGCTGCACGATGGCTTCATGCTCGGCATGCGACTTCTCGGGAAAGGCATTGGCGACGTTGGTGAGCGACAGCCGCCGGCGCCAGCGCAGCACGTGATACGTCACGAAATACGCGACGTAGCCGAAGCCGTCGAGCACGCGCCGCGGCCAGCGCGACATGCGGGTGAGCACGAAGCCCAGCACGTCGGGGAAGCGCGAGCGCTCCTGGGCGATCATGCGTTGCCTGTCCCGGCGCAGCGTGCGGCGAACCCATCGGGCTGCTTCGGATTCCTTGCGGCGCGGTGGGCGCGATGAGCGCGGCGAGCCTCGTGCAGGCGCGCCGGCTCGCCGAGCCTGCGCCGGGGATCGAAGCCTGGACCTGCGCCATCGCGCGGGAACCCGCGGAGGCCGCGGCGCTGGCGACGCTTCTCTCCCCCGCCGAGACGCTGCGCATGGCGCGCTTCGGGCGCGACGACCTGCGCCTGCGGTATGCCGTGGGCCGCGCGACGCTGCGCGCCCTGCTCGCAAGCGCGCTCGGCGTCACGGCGCGTGACGTGGAAATCGTGCGGGGGCATCGCGGCCGTCCGCAGCTTGCGACCACGCAGCGCAGCGACCTCGATTTCAACGTCTCGCATACGCGAGCCACTGCGCTCTTCGCGCTCGCTCGCGCGCGGCGCATCGGCGTGGACATCGAGCACGGCGAGCGCACCCTCAACGTCGAAGGCGTGTCGCGCAAGTTCATGACCGCCCGCGAGCAGGCGCGCCTCGCCACGCTCGACGCCGATGCGCGACGGCGCGAATTGCTGCTGCTGTGGACATGCAAGGAAGCGATGAGCAAGGCGACCGGCGACGCGCTCACGGCACCGTTCCGCGCGCTCGACGTCGACACCGTGGGCACGCGCACGCTGGTGGCGGGGCCGGCGCCCTACACGCCGGCACGCTGGACGCTGCATCCGGTCGACGTGGGCGGCGGCTTTCTCGCCACGGCGGCCGTCTGGACACCTTAGCGCGACCAGGCCGGAACGCGCTGAGCCGGCACCGCGCGCGTCCTGCGCGAACCCGCGAGCGGGCGCGCGCCAGCGCCACCTCACCGCGCTACGACCGCACACGGGCGGGCACGCCGTCGGGATACGTCTGCTGCCCCTCCGTGGCCCCGGGCTTGGCATACTTCCACTTCTTCTGCAGCCACAGCCAGTCGCTGGGGCTCTCGATGATCGTGCGCTCGAGGCAACGGGCGTAGCGCTCGATGATGAGCTCGTCGTCGGGCTCGTCGTAGGGCGGCTCGGCCAGCACATCGAGACGCACGGTGTAGTAGCCGCGCCGCTCGCGTTCCATGGAGACGAAATAGACCGGCGCCTCGAGGAACTGCGCGATCTTGCCGGCGCCCACGAAGAATGCGGTGTCCTGGCGCAGGAAGCGCGTCCAGTGCTTGGGATCGTCCTTGCGCGGCGTCTGGTCGGCGATGATCGCGTAGGCGCGGGGCGTGCCGCCGTTGTTGAAGAGCTCGTAGACGAACTCCTTGCGCGGGATGAGCTTGCCGCCGAAGCGGCAGCGGACCTCGCGCAGGAAATCGTCGAGCGAGCGCAGGCGCTGCGGCTGGTAGACGACGTCGAAGGGAATGGGGAAGGTGGCGCCCGCCCCGAGCAGCAGCCATTCCCAGTTGCCCTGGTGCGCGGCGAGCAGCAGGATCGTCTGGTTGCGGGCGATGGCGCGCTCGATCAGCTCGCGGTCGGCGAAGCGCACGCGCGCCTTGATGGCCTCCGCACTCGCGCCGAAGGCCCAGAAGGCCTCGACGACCGTATCCGCCATGTTGCGGTAGCAGTCGCGCACGATCGCGGTGCGCTCGCTCGCCGGCTTGTCGGGAAACGCCCGCGCGACGTCGGCTTCCGCATAGTCGCGGCGCCAGCGCATCACGTGGTAGACGACGACGAATGCGAACGTCCCCAGCGCATGCATGATGGGCAGGGGAATCCGGGTCAGGGCCTTGAGGAAGAGGCGCATGAACGAAAAGCGTCGTCTGTCGTTGTCGAAGCGGCGGAGCGCCTGCCGCGCGGACCCGTCCCGCGCTCCGCCTGTCCTGGCATTGTAGGACACGACGTTGCGCCCCGGCCCGTTACGGCGCGTGGCGGAAGCACCGGCGGTCGCGGGTGTTGCGCGGGCGGCTCGTTTTGGCTACCGGCTGGCGTCGATCACGTCGCGGGGCGCCTGGACCAGCTCGATCAGCACCCCTTCCCCGCCGATGGGAAACGCCTCGTTGCCCTTGGGATGGATGAACACGATGTCGTGCCCGGCCGCCCCCTTGCGGATGCCGCCGGGCGCGAAGCGCACCCCCTTGGCCGTGAGCCATTCCACGGCGCGTGGCAGGTCGTCGACCCACAGGCCCACGTGATTGAGCGGCGGCTCGTGCACGGCGGGCTTGCGCGCGGGGTCGATGGGCTCCATCAGGTCGACCTCCACGCGGGCCACGCCGTGGCCCGCCACCGCGATGTCCTCGTCGACGTTCTCGCGCTCGCTGCGGAAGTTGCCCTCGACCGCGAGGCCCAGGCAATCGACCCACAACGAGCGCAGGCGCGCCTTGCTCGGGCCGCCCACGGCGATCTGCTGCAGGCCGAGGATGCGGAAGGGACGCGCGTCGGTCGTCATGCCTTCGCTCCCGCCTGCTCGAAGCGGATCACCGGCTGGTCCACGGCGAGGCTCTCACCTTCCTTCGCGAGGAGCTCGGCCACCGTCGCATCGCGCTCGGCCATGATCACGTTCTGCATCTTCATCGCCTCGATCACCACGAGGCGCTCGCCGGCCTTCACTTCCTGTCCGGGCTTGACCGCGATCTCGGCCAGCAGGCCCGGCATCGGCGAGAGAAGGAAGCGCGAGGTGTCGGGCGGCGCCTTGTGCGGCATGAGGCGCAACAACTCCGCGGCACGGCGCGGCAGGACGCGCAGGTCGACCTGCGTGCCGCGATGCGTGAGCCGGTAGCGCAGGCCCTGGCGCTCGACCTGCACGGCGAAGGGCGCGTCGTTGCAGGTGCCGGAGAGCAGGATCTCGCCGAAGTGCCAGTCGTGGCGCAGCGCGTAGGTCGCCTCGCCCACGCGCACGTCGTAGCCGCCGGCGACCCGATCCACGCGCGCGGGAACCTCGCCCTCCGCTCCGATCACGACGTAGTCGCCGTCGATGCGCACTTCGTGGCCCGGGATCTGGCCCTCGATGCCCGACGCGCGATCGCGATAGCCGCGATGTACGGCAGCGGCCACGGCGGCGAGGAAGTCGGGATCGTCGTGGGGGACGTCCGCGGTGCGGAAGCCGTGCGGGAACTCCTCGGCGATGAACGCCGTGGTGAGCTTGCCCGCGCGAAAGCGCGGATGACGCACGAGTGCGGACTGGAACACGAGGTTGCTCGCGATGCCGCGGATCACGAAGGCATTGAGCGCCTCGCTCATGCGCTCGATGGCGGCGTCGCGGGTGGCGCCGTGCACCACGAGCTTGGCGATCATCGAGTCGTAGTACATCGGGATCTCGCCGCCTTCGTACACGCCCGTGTCCACGCGCACGCGGCCGTCGATTTCCGTGGGCGGACGATAACGCACGAGGCGTCCCACCGACGGCAGGAAACCGCGCAGCGGATCCTCCGCATTGATGCGACATTCGATGGCCCAGCCCTCCCGCTTGATGTCGGACTGCGCGAAGGGCAGCTTCTCGCCCGCGGCCACGCGGATCATGAGCTCGACGAGGTCGAGGCCCGTGATCATCTCGGTGACCGGATGCTCGACCTGCAAGCGCGTATTCATCTCGAGGAAGTAGAACTTGCGATCGGCGCCGACCACGAATTCCACGGTGCCGGCCGACTGGTAGTTCACCGCCTTGGCGAGCGCCACCGCCTGCTCGCCCATCGCCTTGCGCGTGGCGTCGTCGAGGAACGGGGACGGCGCCTCCTCGATCACCTTCTGGTGACGGCGCTG
>CAZUGY010000159.1:0-8438 GCA_964620265.1 uncultured Alcaligenaceae bacterium | reverse complement strand
TCGCCTTTTCGTCACCTCGCCGTGGCGCATCCGCAAACGAAAACGCGCGGCTCGTGGCCGCGCGCTTTCGTCGTCACGCGCGGGCCGCTTACTCCAGCGTGCGCATTCCGCCCACGTTGCCGCGGAACGAGCAGCTGAAGTCGTCACGTCCCGTGTAGTTGCCCACGATGCCACCCTTCTCCGAACGCAGGCCGGTGAACTTGATCATGCCGTTGCCGCCGTGCGTGCAGGCGTAGGTCCCCTCGAATGCGCCGACCTGGCCCTGCTGCGTGAAGGTGCCGTCGACGGTGCAGGTCGGGAAGCGCATCACCATCTTGCCCTCCTCGAGGGCGATGGTGAACGCACCCGGGTCGGTCGTGACCTCGCCGTTGCGCGACGCGTTGGCGCAGTCGTACGTCACGTCGGTCGTGGCGCCGATGTAGGACCCGGTGATCGAATTGGCCGCGAAGGTGAAGCGCTCGATGGCCACCGCCACGCCCACGCCGTCGATCGTGTAGCTCAGGTTGCCGTGAGCGTCGTCGCCGAACTCGATGCTGATGGTGCCGACCTCCCGGTACTGCACGAGGCTGGGGTCGTATCCCGGGCCGCCGGCGGGGCCGCTGGTCCGGTAGAGCGGGCCGGAGTAGGAGCGCACCCCGTTCGGACCTTCGGAGCCGAACCGCAACGTTCCCGAGTACCACGCGGGAAAGCCCATGTCGTAGATGTAGAGCGCGCCGAACAGCACGTCACCGTTCTGCGTGATCGACAGGCCCCAGCCCGACTGGCTGCTGTTCTGCCAATGGTCGGAATAGTTCACGGGAGGGGTGTCGGCGGTCACCGCACCGGCTGCGCCGATCGTGGCAGCGAGCAGGAGGGCCTTCAGGAGTTTCGAGTGAAGTCGCATGGGTTGAGCCTCGCAGTGTGTTGAGAAAACGAATGCGCCGGAACGGGGCGCAAACAGGGCCAAGGATAAACCGGCTTCGCCGCCCCCCGGGGCTAATGCGGATCTTGTATATTAATTGGATCGTGAATTAATATCTGCGCATGAAGACCCTGGCCGTGCCACGGCGCTCCGGCCGGCCCTCGCGGCGGGAGGCGGGCATGGATCCGCGCGATGCCCTGCTCGATGCCGCCGTGAATCTCATTGCCGAGCGGGGCGTGGCCGGCGCGTCCTCGGCGGCCATTGCCGCGCGCGCGGGCGTCACGCCGGCGATGGTCGCCTATTACTTTCGCAACCGGGAGCTGCTGCTCGACGCGGTGGTGGACGAGCGCCTCGCCCGCTTCGCCGCCCATGTGTTCGCCGCCCCGATGTCCGAGGCTGCATCGACCGCGCTGGTGGCCGCCATCGTGCGCCGGCTCTACGAGGCAGCCCGGCTCATGCCGTGGATGCCTCCGATCTGGATTCGCGAGATCGTGAGCGATGGCGGTGCGCTACGCTCGCGCATGCTCGTCCACTTTCCGGCGAGCGCGGCGGCGACCCTGACCCGCGTCGTGTCCCGGGACCAGCGCGCAGGTCGCGTGCCGGTCGACATCGAGCCGCGGCTCGCGTTCCTCACGATCGCGGGCGTGGCCATGCTTCCCCTGGCCGTGCGCTCGCTGTGGAGCCGCCTCCCGGGCCTGGCGGATCTCGACGAGCGGGCCCTGGAGCGGCATGCCGTCGCCGTGCTCACCAGGGGGCTCGCCCCCGCCTCCCAGGAGCCCGCCGCATGAGGATGCATGGTGTCCTGTCATTGCCTGCCGCGACTGCCCTTGCCTGCGCGGCACTGGCCGCGTGCCAGCCCTCCGCCCCCGCCGGCTACCAGGGCTACGTCGAAGGCGAATTCGTGAATGTCGCAGCCCCCATTGCCGGGCGGCTGGACCAGCTCGCCGTGAAGCGCGGTGACGAGGTGGCCGTCGGTGCACCGCTGTACGTGCTCGAGGCGGAGAGCGAGAAGGCCGCGCAACGACAGGCGCTGGGGCAGGTCCAGGCGGCCGAGGCGCAGCTCGACGACCTGCGGCGGGGACGCCGCGTCCCCGAGCAGGAGGTCGTGCGCGCGGAGCTCGCCCAGGCACAGGCCGACGAGAAGCGGCTCGCGACCACGCTGGCCCGCGACGAGGCGCAGCTGGCCATCGGCGGCATTGCGCGCGCGCAGGTCGACGACGCCCGCTTCGCCCACGCCGCGGCGCAGGCGCGGGTGCGCCAGCTCGCCAGCGAGCTCGTGGTCGCGCAGCTGCCCAGCCGGGCCGAGCAGGTGAAGGCGCAGGCGGCGCAGGTGGAGGCCGCTCGTGCAGCCCTCGCGCAGGCGACCTGGCGGCTCGACCAGAAGGCCGTGCGCAGCACGCAGGCAGGCCGCGTGCAGGACACGCTCTATCGCGAGGGCGAGTGGGTGGCGGCCGGCGGTCCGGTCGTGCGCCTGCTGCCGCCGGGGAACGTGAAGGTCCGCTTCTTCGTGCCGCAGGCAGCGGTCGGCACGCTCGCCGTGGGGCGCGCGGCCAGCATCCGCTGCGACGGTTGCGCGGCGGACATTCCGGCGAGCATCAGCTTCGTCTCCACGCAGGCCGAGTTCACGCCGCCCGTCATCTACAGCAGTGAAACGCGCAGCAAGCTCGTGTTCATGATCGAGGCGCGACCCGCGGCACGGGACGCGCCCATGCTCCATCCCGGCCAGCCGGTGAGCGTGCTGCTGCGATGAGCGCGAAGGGCGCGTCGTGAGCGCCACAGCGTCCGCGCCGGAGGCGCCGCTGGTGATCGACGTGCGCGGCCTCGACAAGTCCTTCGGCGCCCGGCGCGTCGTGGCCGACCTGTCGCTGCAGGTGCGCCGCGGCGAGATCTTCGGCTTCCTCGGGCCCAACGGCAGCGGCAAGACGACCTCCATCCGCCTCATGTGCGGTCTCCTGACGCCCGACGCGGGCGCGGGCACCTGCCTCGGCTATGACATCCGCACGCAGTCGGCCGCGATCAAGCGCAACGTGGGCTACATGACGCAGCGCTTCTCGTTCTGGGACGACCTCACGATCCGCGAGAACCTCGACTTCGTGGGTCGCGTCTACCGGATGGACGATCGCGGTGCTGCCGTCGCGCGCGCCTTGCAGGACCTGGGCCTCACCGCGCGCGCCGACCAGTTGACGGGGACGCTGTCCGGCGGCTGGAAGCAGCGTCTCGCGCTCGCCGCGTGCATGCTGCATCGCCCGCAACTGCTGCTTCTGGACGAGCCCACCGCCGGCGTGGATCCCAATGCCCGCCGCGAATTCTGGGAGGAGCTCCACCGCCTGGCCGCGCAGGGCATCTCGGTGCTCGTGAGCACGCATTACATGGACGAGGCCCTGCGCTGCCACAAGCTCGCCTACATCGCCTATGGCCGCCTGCTGGCGCAGGGGACGGCGGAGGCGATGATCGCGGCCCAGCATCTCACCACGATCGAAGTCCACGGCCCCGACCTCTCCGCGCTCGCCGGCCGCCTGCAGGGCCTGCCGGGGGTGGAACAGACGGCGGCATTCGGCACCACGCTGCACGTCACCGGGCGCGATGCGCCGGCACTGGCCCGCTCGCTCGCGCAGGTCACCGCCGGCGGCGGCTATCGGCTCGCGGCCGTGGACACCGGCCTCGAGGATGTATTCATCCATCTCATGCGCGGCGCCACCGACAACTGGGGGCCGGGCGCTCCTTCGAGGGCGGCGCGGCCATGACCCGGCCGGACCGTCCCGGGGGCAAACAGGCCCCGGAGCGCGCCAGCGCGCAGGCCGGTCCGGCGAGCGTGCAAGGTGCGAGCCCCGGCGCGTGGTTCGCCTTCGCGCGCTGGTGGGCGATCGTGACCAAGGAGTTCCGGCAACTGCGTCGCGACCGCGTGACCTTCGCGATGATCGTGGGCATTCCGATCATCCAGCTCACGCTCTTCGGCTACGCCATCAACACCGACCCCAAGGACATGCCCACCGCGCTCATCGTGGCGGACCGCAGCGAGTTCACGCGCTCGTTCGTGGCGGCGATGCGCAACTCCGGCTACTTCCGCATCACGGGCGAGCTCGACAGCGAAGCGCAGGGCCGGCGCGCGCTCGCGCAAGGCACGGCGCAGTTCGTGCTGAGCATTCCCGCGGACTTCACGCCGCGCCTGCTGCGCGGCGAGCGTCCCGCGCTGCTGCTCGAGGCGGACGCTTCCGATCCCACCGCCACGGGCGCCGCCCTCGCCGCCGCGGCGGGGCTCGTCGACTCGGTCGCGCGCAAGGACCTCGCCCGCGGTCCCTACGCCGCGCTCGCGGCCACGCCGGCGCCCTTCGACGTGGTCGTGCACCGCCTCTACAACCCGGAGTCGGTCACGCAGTACAACATCGTGCCGGGCCTCATGGGCGTGATCCTCACGATGACGCTGGTGATGATGACGGGGCTGGCGATCACCCGCGAGCGGGAGCGGGGGACGATGGAGAACCTGCTCGCGATGCCGGTGACGCCGCTCGAGGTCATGAGCGGCAAGATCGTTCCCTACGTCGCGATCGGGCTCGTCCAGGCCACGATCATCGTGATCGCCGCGCACTATGTCTTCGACGTGCCGTTCGTGGGCAGCGTCACCGCGCTCTACCTGGCGTCGCTGCTCTTCATCGCCTGCCAGCTCACCGTGGGCATCGCGCTCTCTTCGCTGGCGGCGAACCAGTTGCAGGCGATGCAGTTCACCTTCTTCTATTTCCTGCCCAACATCCTGCTGTCGGGGTTCATGTTTCCGTTCCGGGGGATGCCGGAGTGGGCGCAGTGGATCGGCAGCGTGCTGCCGCTCACGTACTTCAATCGCGTCGTGCGCGGGATCCTGCTCAAGGGGAATGACTTTGTCGACCTGTGGCCGAACCTGTGGCCGCTCGTGGTGTTCGCGCTGGTCGTGATGGCGATCGCGGTGCGCTTCTACCGGCGCACGCTCGACTGATGAGACGCGCGGCGCGCACGCTGGGATGGGTCGCGGCGGCCTGGGCCGCCGCGGCCTGTACCGTGGGACCCGACTTCAAGGCACCGGATCCCCCACCCGTGCACGCCTACGTCCCAGGTGCGCCTCCCGCCGCGGCGGGAGGGCCGGTGCTGGTCACGGGGCAGCCGGCGGAGGCGCAGTGGTGGAAGGTCTTCGGCTCGACCACGCTCGACGGCTTCGTCGAGCGGGCGCTGGTCGCGAGTCCGACGCTGGCGCAGGCGCGCGCGCGCCTGCTCGAGGCCGAGGAGCTGCGTTCGGCGCGCGAGGGCGGCACGCGGTATCCGGCGGTGGACCTCGACACCGGTGCCGTGCGGCAACGCATCGATCCGGCCACGTTCGGCTTTCCGCAGGCGCCCAATCCCGGGCCGTTCAACGTCTTCAGCCTGGGGGCGACGGTCAGCTACGACTTCGACATCTTCGGCGGCACCCGCCGCGAGCTCGAGAGCCTCGCCGCGCAGGTCGACTACCGCCGCTACGAGCTCGAAGGCGCGCGGCTGGCGCTCACGGGGAGCGTCGTCGGCGCGGTGCTGGACCGCGCCAGTGCGCAGGCCCGTCTCGAGGTCACGCAATCGATCCTCCTGCTCCAGCGACGCGAGCTCGCCATCACCGAGGAACGCCACCGGCTTGGCGGCGTGGCCTGGGTGGAAGTGCAGAATCAGCGGGCGCTCGTCGCGGAGACGCAAGCGCAGGTCCCGCCGCTCGTGGCCGAGGAAGCCTCCGGCACCCATCGCCTCGCCGTGCTGATGGGCGAGCCTCCGGCCACGGCCGACGTCCCGCCCGTGCGCCTGGCCGACCTGCGCCTGCCGGCGCAGGTGCCTGTGGTGGTGCCCTCCGAGCTCGTGCGCGCGCGGCCCGACATCCGGGGCAGCGAGGCGCTCCTGCACAGGGCGAGCGCGGACGTCGGGATCGCCACGGCGGATCTGTACCCCAAGGTGGCGATCTCCGCCGGGTTTTCCACAGCCCAGCTCGCGCTGGGCGACCTCTTCGGCAGCGGGATCAACCTGTGGAACCTGGGCGTGAGTCTCGCCCAGCCCCTGCTGCGCGGCGGCGAGCTCGAGGCGCGCAGGCGGGCCGCCGAGGCGGCCTACGAGCAGGCGCACGCCGCCTACCGGGACACGGTGCTGCAGGCCCTGCGCAACGTCGCGGACATCCTCCGGCACCTGGAGGCCGCCGCGGGCGCGGCTGCCGCGCGCACCGAGCAGGCGGCCCGGGCCGAGGACGCGTGGCGGATCACGCTCGAGCGCTATCGGCTGGGCGGGGTGAGCGAGGTGGCCCTCCTGGCCGCCGAGCGGCAGCGCCTGGCAGCGGAGGTGGCGCGCATCGGCGCCGAAGGCGCCCGCCTGGGGGATGTCGCGGCGCTGTACCAGGCGATGGGCGTGCCGGCCACGCCTCCGGGCGGGGACGTCGCGGCCGTTCCGGCGCGCTGATCCTGCCCGGCCCTCCCCCGCGACCGCCGCCGCCGCCCGTGCGGGACGCCGCGTGCTGCGCGGCCGGAAACCGGCGCGATCTGCTGTTGACGCCTGGCGCCGCAACATTCTATAATCTTGGTCTTTTCGCCCTCCGGGGCGCCCGGGCCTTTGGCCCGACCTCCCGGGAAGCGCGACGCGAACCTGGCGCGCGACGGCATGGTCAGCACCTGACATGTCTGGTCGGCCAAGGCGCGGGAAGTGCCCACCGAAGCGTCCCGTCTGCATTCCGTCCCTCGCGGCCGGCATGCGTTCTGGACGTACGGCAGCAGCGGTCGGGCAGCAGCACGACAGTACCAGCAACAGCGAGCACTACCAGCGGAACGAAAGCAGCAGTTTCGCGAAGCCACCAGGCCTTTGCGGCGATGCGCCAAGCATCGTCGCACGAAACGGACAATCAGGATGCCAACGATCAATCAGCTCGTGCGGAAGGGCCGCAAGCCCGCCGTGTCGAAAAGCAAGGTGCCGGCGCTCCAGCAGAGCCCGCAAAAGCGCGGCGTGTGCACGCGCGTGTACACCACGACCCCGAAGAAGCCGAACTCGGCGCTGCGCAAGGTCGCCAAGGTGCGTTTGACCAACGGCTTCGAGGTCATCAGCTACATCGGCGGCGAAGGCCACAACCTGCAGGAGCACTCGGTGGTGCTCATCCGCGGCGGCCGCGTCAAGGACTTGCCCGGCGTGCGCTACCACATGGTGCGCGGCGCGCTCGACACCGCCGGCGTCAAGGACCGCAAGCAGGCCCGCTCGAAGTACGGCGCGAAGCGACCCAAGGCGGCCTGACCAGGCCGCGGTCCCACGCCCGGATAAACCAAGATTCGATAAGAGGCATCCATGCCACGTCGCAGAGAAGTCCCCAAGCGGGAAATCCTTCCCGATCCCAAGTTCGCGAATGTCGACCTCGCCAAGTTCATCAACGTGCTGATGGACAGCGGCAAGAAGTCGGTCGCCGAGCGGATCATTTACGGCGCCTTCGAGTCGATCGCCAAGAAGGGCGGCAAGGACCCGCTGGAAGTCTTCAACCAGGCGCTGCAGAACTCGCGCCCCATGGTCGAGGTCAAGAGCCGCCGTGTCGGTGGCGCCAACTTCCAGGTCCCGGTCGAAGTGCGTCCCGTGCGCCGCACGGCGCTCGCCATGCGCTGGCTGCGCGAAGCCGCCCGCAAGCGCGGCGAGAAGTCGATGGGCCAGCGCCTGGCCGCCGAGCTGATCGAGGCCTCGGAAGGCCGCGGCGGCGCGGTCAAGAAGCGCGAGGAAGTGCACCGCATGGCCGAAGCCAACAAGGCGTTCAGCCACTTCCGGTTCTAGGACCGGTCAAGGCCAGGAACCCACGAGAACTGCTCCCTTACCCGAGGCGCGCGGATCGCGCGTCTCGACTTTGTGATCGGGCCGATGCTGAATCGGCCGCCTTCACGAAGAACTGCAGAAACATATGCCAAGAACGACTCCCATCGAACGGTATCGCAACATCGGCATCAGCGCGCACATCGATGCCGGCAAGACCACGACTACCGAGCGCATCCTGTTCTACACCGGCGTCTCCCACAAGATGGGCGAGGTCCACGACGGCGCGGCCGTGATGGACTGGATGGAGCAGGAGCGCGAGCGCGGCATCACGATCACGTCCGCTGCCACCACCTGCTTCTGGAAGGGAATGGACGGCACCTATCCCGAGCATCGCGTCAACATCATCGACACACCGGGCCACGTCGACTTCACGATCGAAGTCGAGCGCTCGATGCGCGTGCTCGCCGGCGCGTGCATGGTGTACGACTCCGTGGGCGGCGTGCAGCCGCAGTCGGAAACGGTGTGGCGCCAGGCCAACAAGTACCAGGTTCCCCGTCTCGCGTTCGTCAACAAGATGGATCGCGTGGGCGCCAACTTCTTCAAGGTCTACGACCAGATGAAGACGCGCCTGAAGGCCAATCCGGTGCCCATCCAGGTGCCCATCGGCGCCGAGGACAAGTTCGCCGGTGTCGTCGACCTCGTGAAGATGAAGGCCATCTACTGGGACGAGGCGTCGCAGGGCATGAAGTACGAAGCCCGCGACATTCCCGCCGACCTGGTCGAG
>CAZUGY010000158.1:0-8540 GCA_964620265.1 uncultured Alcaligenaceae bacterium | reverse complement strand
CCTGCTCGCGGGACAGGCACCCACGCTCTCCGCGTTCGCCAACGCCTTCGAGCGCGAGCTCTATCTCATGGCGATCACGTACAAGGCGCGCGCGCTGGCGGCGAAGGGCGATCACGCGGCGATCCTCGATGTGTGCGGAGCGGCCATACGCGAGATCGAGCGCGAGCGGGCGCGGGTCAGCAGCCCCTACCAGCAGAGCGCGTTCCTCGCCACGCGCGTTGAGCTCTACGAATTCGCCGTGGCGGCCGCGTATCGCGCGCAGCGCTGGGACGACGTGCTCGCGTACAGCGAATTGCTGAAGGCGCGGATCGCGCTCGGGCGACTGGCATCCGCGTCCCGTCGCGATGGCGAAACGTCCTCGGGACTGCGCGCGATCGATGATGCCCTTGCGGATGCCGTGCCCGGCTCGCGCGAAGAACGCGACCTGCGCGCGCGTCGGCGATGGGTCCTCACCGCGGAGGCAATCGCACGCACGCCGGAGCGAGCGGTGTTGCCGGAGCTCTCGCTCGCAGTGGTGCAGGCTGCCCTGGCGCCGGACGAGGCGGCGGTCACGTGGTTCTGGATCGGGGGCGAAACCGCCATCGTGCTCGCCATTGCGCGCGAGGGAATCGCGCACGCGCTGGCGACACCCGCCGCGGCGGACTGGAAGGCGTATACGGAAACGATCCGTGCCTTGGGCGATGACACGCCCCGCTACGCAAGCCTCGGCAGGCGCGTCTCCTCGCTGGTGGAGGCGCTCGGACCGGCGCTCCTTCCTGCCCCGATCCGGGAATTCGTCGCCAGCAAGTCGCGCCTCGCACTTTCACCGCACCGCGCGTTGCACCTCTTCCCGCTGCACGCCGTACGCTGGGACGGGCGCTACGCGATCGAGGCGTTTTCCATCCGTTACGTGCCGAGCCTCGCGAGCCTGCTCGTCCCTGTGCAGGCGGAACGTGCCGGGCCCGTGCTGTGCGCGGGCGTGTCGCACTTCGACGATATCGAGATCCCGGCGCTCGCGGGCGCGGCGGACGAAGCGCGCGCCGTTGCCGCCGTGCATTCGACGCCGGCGTTGCTCGACCCTTCGCGGGCACAGTTCACGTCGCAACCCCTCTCGACGTATCGCTGCCTCCACCTCGCAACCCACGGCAGCAGCGTGCTCACCGGCGACGCGATCGACGACCCGATGCAGGCCTGCCTCCACTTTCGTGACGATGTCCTCGACGGCTGGCAGATCGCGCAGCTTCCGCTGCGGGCGGAGCTCGTGGTGCTCGCGGCCTGCAATTCCGGACAGCGCGCGATCGCAGGCCGCGGCCTCGACGCCCTGCCGGGTGACGAGCTCTTCGGCCTCTTGGGCGCGTTCTTCGACGCGGGTGCCGCGGCCGTGCTGGGCGCGCTCTGGCCGGTGGAAAGCCGTACCTCGCTGCCTCTCCTCGTCGACTTCCATCGTGCGTACGCACGCGGCGTGGCGCCCGAGGACGCCTTGCGCGACGCGGTGCGGACGCACCTTGCTTCCAGTGACCGCTCGCATGACGTATTCTCCTGGGCGCCGTTCTTCACGAGCGCGCTCGGCCGGAGGTGTGCCTCATGAAAGAGAAGATGCCCGACGTGATCGTGCTGCTGCCCGGCATCACGGGGAGCGAGTTGCGCAAGAACGGCGAGATCGTCTGGGGATGGTCCGGGCGCGCATTGCTCAAGAACCTCGTCACCCAGGGCCGCGACTACGTCGACAAGCTCTGGGTCACGAACGACTCGCCGACGGCGGAGCGCCTCGACGACGGTATCGAGGCTACCCAGCTCCTTCCCGACCTGCACCTGTTGCCGGGCGTGTGGAAGATCGACGGCTACGGCGCGGTGGCGGAGTTCATACGCGCCGAGTTCGATGTCGTCGAAGGTGAGAATTTCTTTCCATTTCCGTATGACTGGCGGCGCGACAATCGCGCCGCGGCGCATCGGCTGAAGCGCCAGTCCGCCGAATGGCTCGAGGCGTGGCGCAGCCGGAGCGGCCGCGCCGACGCGAGGCTCATTCTCGTGGCCCATTCGATGGGCGGGCTCGTCTCGCGCTATTTCCTCGAGGCCCTCGACGGCTGGAAGGACACGCGCGCGCTCATCACGTTCGGCACGCCTTACCGCGGCGCGCTCAACGCCGTCGATGCGATCGCCAACGGCCTGCGCGAAGCGGGCGGCATCATCGACCTCACCCCGCTCGCCCGCACGCTCAACTCGCTGCATCAACTGTTGCCCGTGTACGCCTGCATACGCGACGGCGCGGGCAAGCCCAGGCGCGTGAAGGACGGAGGCATTCCCCATGCCGAGACCGCGCGAGTGGAGGACGCGTTCGAGTTCCACGAGGAGATCCGCCGCGCCGTCGAAGCGCACGCGAAGGACGAGCGCTATCGCGCGCAGGGATACCGCATCTATCCGATCGTGGGCTATCGCCAGCCCACGTACCAGTCAGGCGTGGTGAGCGGTGACGTGGTGCGCCTCGAATACTCGCTCGACGGCGCGGACCTGCACGGCGACGGCACCGTGCCACGCATCTCGGCCATGCCCGCGGAGTATCCCGATGCCGCCGCAGGCATGTTCGCCGCGACGCGGCACGCTGCCTTGCAGAACGCCGACGCCGTGCTCACCCACCTCGCGGGCGTGCTCACCGGGCTCTACCTGCCGATCGACGAGTATCGCGCGATCAAGTCGCGAAGGGCGCAACTCGCATTGCACGTCGAGGACCTGTACCCGGCGGGCGCGCCGGTCACGATCCGGGTCGAAGCCACCCGCGCGGATGTCGCGTTGCAAGCCACGTTCGCCGATGTCGAGCAGCCTGATGAGGAAGAGTCCCTGCCCATGGTCCAGCAGCCGGACGGGTCGTTTCTCGTGTCGTTCACGCCGCCCCGGGCGAGTGCCTATCGCGTGCTCGTCGCGGGAGGTGCCGGCGTGGAGGCGGCGGCGGATGCATTCGAGGTCGTGCCGGCATCAGGCGTCGCCTGATCGAGGGCAGTCCGCAGACACGGAAAGCGCGCGCCTATGCGCAAAGCGCATGAGGCATGCGAAATGCTTCGTTCACGGCGCGGTGCCTGGGTGCGACGATCCAGGTGCAGATCACGCGCTCGTCACGGTCATGGCCTCAACCACTGCCCCCGCCTTCCGCAAATCCGTTCCCGGCTATGCCCGGCGACACGTCCTGTATCCCTTCGCGTGGCGTACGCAGGTCCTCGTCGTTCCGGGACTCAACGACAGCGGCCCCAGCCACTGGCAGACGTGCTGGCAGCAGGCGCACGTGGGCATGACGCGCGTCGGGCAGGAGGACTGGTCACGGCCGGACCTCGACACGTGGGCCGAGCGCGTGGCCATCGCCGCGCAGGAGCAGCCCGCGCCGCCCTTCGTCGTGGCGCATAGCTTCGGCTGCCTTGCCACCGTGCACGCCGTCGCGCGCCATGGAGCGCGACTGTCGGGTGCATTGCTCGTGGCGCCGGCGGACCCTGCGCGCTTCGGCATCGACATCGCGGCCGTCGGTCACTTCCTTCCCTTTCCGTCCACGCTCGTGGCGAGCACGAACGATCCGTGGCTCAAGCTCACCAAGGCGGGCGCGCTTGCGGTGAAGTGGGGGAGCCGTCTCCTCACGCTCGAGGGTGCCGGGCACATCAACGTCGATTCCGGCCATGGCAGATGGCCCGAAGGACTCCACGTATTGCGAGACCTCGCGGAGCGCGCCGCATCGACGGGGAGCACCCGTGCGCCACGCCGCGGCGTGGCCACGGCGCGCCGGCGGGCGAATCCCTCCTCGAGGGCCGCCGCGATGGCATGACCATAGAAGCAAGGATCATTTCATTGCGCGCATGGCGCGACCGATAATCCGCGGTCGCAACGCTTCGCCGATGAGCGCAGGCCATGAATTTCCAGCAGTTGCGTTCCGTCCGCGAGACCGTTCGCCAGCGCTTCAACCTCACGGATGTCGCGCGCGTGCTGCACGCGTCGCAACCCGGCATCAGCCGCCAGATCCGCGAGCTCGAGGACGAGCTCGGGGTCGAGATCTTCGTTCGCGCCGGCAAGCGGCTGACCGGTCTCACCAAGCCCGGCGAGACCGTGTTGCCCATCGTGGAGCAACTGCTGCGCGACGCCGAGAATCTGCGCCGCGCCGGCGCCGATTTCGCCACCCACGGCGGAGGCACGCTCGCCATTGCAGCCACGCACTCCCAGGCGCGCTACGCGTTGCCACACGCTGTGCGCGATTTCCGCATCCAGCATCCCGAGGTCACGTTGCAGATGCACCAGGGGTCGCCGCAACAGGTGGCCGCGATGCTGCTGGAGGGTGAAGCCGACATCGGCGTGGCCACCGAGGCACTCGCCACCTACGACGACCTCGTCGCCCTTCCCTGCTTCCGCTGGACCCACTCGGTCCTCGTTCCCCGGGACCACGCTCTCGCTCGCGAGCGCGCGCAGGGCGCGCCACTCACGCTCGCGCGACTCGCCCAGTATCCCGTCATCACCTACGAAGCCGGCTACACCGGGCGCGGCCACATCGACGAGGCATTCGCCGAGCAGGGGCTGCGCCCGTCGGTGGCGCTGACCGCCATGGACGCCGATGTCATCAAGACGTACGTCGAGCTGGGGCTCGGCATCGGCATCGTGGCCGCGATGGCCTACGACGAGGAGCGCGACCGGCATCTCGTGGCCATCGACGCCCGCCATCTCTTCGCGTCCAACATGA
Source organism: uncultured Alcaligenaceae bacterium (assembly GCA_964620265.1). GTDB lineage: Bacteria > Pseudomonadota > Gammaproteobacteria > Burkholderiales > Casimicrobiaceae > VBCG01. The sequence goes on along the minus strand of CAZUGY010000158.1, from coordinate 3,856 downwards.
CGCGCCTGGCGATCCGGCGCGGATCGTACCTGCGCGACTACACCTACGATTTCATCCGCACCTTCGTGTCGCCACTGTCGCGCGAGGTCGTCGACAGGGCACTGGCCTCCGTACCGGGAACGCGCATAGAGCTGTAGCCGGCGCGCGCATATGCGCGTACCGGCGCTCGATATGCGGATTGCTTCGTTGTCCGCCTTTGCCCGGCTCCCTACAGTGGCGCCATGGCTACCGCGACGCTGACCTCCCCCACCTCGCAACGCTTCGCGATCCGGACGCTCTCTCCTGCGCTGGGCGCGGAGGTCGTCGGCGTGGATCTTGGGCAGCCGCTCACGGACGAGGACTTCCGTACGCTGCACCGCGCGCACCTGCGCCATCACGTGCTGGTCTTTCGCGACCAGCACATCTCGCCCGCGCAGCACGTGGCTTTCTCCGCGCGCTTCGGTCCCCTGCAGCGCCACGTGCTGCACCAGTTCGCGCTTCCCGCCCATCCCGATGTCCTGATCGTCTCCAACATCGTGGAGAACGGGAAGCCGATCGGCCTGGGCGATGCCGGCGTGTTCTGGCATTCCGACCTCTCCTACAAGGAACGCCCGAGCCTGGGCTCGTTCCTGCACGCGCAGGAATTGCCGGAAAGCGGCGGCGATACGCTCTTCGCCAACCAGCACCTCGCACTCGACATGCTGCCGGTGCATCTCGCCGGGGCGGTGGCCAACGCCCGTGCCGAGCATTCGTACCTGAAGCGTTACGAGGAGCTCCGTGCGCGCAGTCCGTGGCGTCCGGCGCTGAGCGCGGAACAGATCGCACAGGTCAGGCCCGTCGCGCATCCGGTCATCCGCACCCACCCCGAGAACCGTCGCGGCGCGCTCTTCGTGAACGAGCATTTCACGACGCATATCATCGGCCTGCCGCGCGACGAGAGCGACGCGATCCTCGGCGCGATTTTCGCCCATGCCACGAAGAATGCCTTCGTGTACCGCCACGCCTGGCAGCCCCACGATCTCGTGTTCTGGGACAACCGCTCTGTACAGCACCTCGCCACACCCTTTCCCTCGGGTCAGCGCCGCAAGCTCTTCCGCACGACCATCGAGGGCGATGTCCCGGCCTGATCCGGCGTCGCAATTCTTCACAACGAAAAGAGAACACCGCATGCGCCATCTTTCCCCGGGCCGCGTCGCCCTTCTTGCAGCCGCCCTCGCTTGCAGCCTCGTCGCGCCACTCGCCGCCCACGCGGAAGGGCGGCTGCGTGTCGCCGAGCAATTCGGCGTCGTCTACCTGCTGCTCAACGTGGCCAAGGAGCAGCAGCTCATCGAGAAGCACGGCCGCGCCCAGGGGGTGGACATCAAGGTCGAGTTCCTGCGGCTCTCGGGCGGCGGCGCGGTGAACGATGCGCTGCTGTCGGGGCAGATCGACATCGCGGGCGCCGGCGTGGGTCCGCTCCTCACGATCTGGGATCGCACGTACGGCAAGCAGAACGTGAAGGGTGTCGCCTCGCTGGGCAACTTCCCCTTCTACCTCGTGAGCAACCAGGCGCGCGTGAAATCCATCGCCGACTTCACGCCCAACGATCGCATCGCGACCCCCGCCGCGATCGTGTCGGTGCAATCGCGCATCCTGCAACTCGCCTCGGCCAAGCTCTGGGGCGATGCCAGCTACAACAAGCTCGACGCCCAGCAGGTGGCCCTGCCGCACCCGGAGGCGGCAGCCGCGATCATCAAGGGCGGCACGGAGATCACGGCGCACTTCGGCAATCCTCCCTTCCAGGAGCAGGAGCTCGCCAAGAATCCGGCGGCGCACATCGTGCTCGACAGCTACGCCGTGCTGGGCGGCCCGGCCTCCGCCACGGTGCTCTACGCCACCGAGAAATTCCGCACGGAGAATCCCAAGACCTATCGCGCCTTCGTGGGTGCGCTCGACGAAGCCGCCAAGTGGATCCGCGCCAATCCGGAGGCGGCGGCGGACCTCTTCCTGCGCTCCGGCCAGGGCGACATCGACCGCGACCTCCTCCTGTCGATCATCAAGAGCCCGAAGGTCGAGTTCAAGCTCACCCCCGAGAACACCTTGTCGCTCGCGCAGTTCATGCATCGCATCGGCGCAATCAAGAATCGCCCCGCGTCGACCGGCGACTACTTCTTCGACGACGCGCACAATGCCAAGGGCAGCTGACGACGCGCTGCTGGCATTCGATCGCGTCGGCATCTCGTATCGTGCCGACGCGCGCGTGGTCGAGGCGACGCGCGACGTCACGTTCGACATCCGGGAGCACGAGCGCTACGTGCTGCTCGGCCCCTCGGGCTGCGGCAAGAGCACGCTGCTGAAGGCCGCAGCCGGATTCGTCGCGCCCTCGCGCGGCGCCATCCGGCTCGACGGCCGCGATGTTCGCGGGCCCGGCCCCGACCGCATGGTCGTGTTCCAGGAGTTCGACCAGCTCCCGCCCTGGAAGACGGTGCTCGGCAACGTGATGTTCCCGCTGCTCGTCAGCGGGCGCCTCGCGCGCAAGGATGCGCAACGGCGCGCCCTGGAAACGCTCGAGCTCGTGAACCTCGCGGGCAGCGCGTCCCTGTATCCGCACGAGCTTTCCGGCGGCATGAAGCAGCGCGTGGCCATCGCACGCGCACTCGCCATGCGGCCGCGCATCCTGCTCATGGACGAGCCCTTCGCCTCGCTCGACGCGCTCACGCGACGGCACATGCAGGACGAGCTCCTGGGATTGTGGCGCCATGGCCGCTTCACCCTTCTCTTCGTCACGCACTCCATCGAGGAGTCGCTGCGCATCGCGGATCGCGTCGGCATCCTCACCTCCGGGCCGGGACGCATGCGCGCGGAGATCGACGTGACGCACCCGCAAGGCAGCGATGCCGCCCCCGGGCACGCGGAGTCGCTCGCCCGAACCACGAGCCACATCGAGTCGCTGCTCACGGACGCGGAGCCCGCATGACGGGCTGGCGCAGCTACCTGCCGCCGGAAGGCGGCGCGATCGCGAGCGAATTCGACGGTACTCCGGCGCCGCTGCGCGCTCCTGTCCGCGCAACGCGGCTCGACGTGCAGGGACTCCTGCGCCATTCGGCCGTGCGCAAGGCCCTCATCCTGTTGGCGCTCGTGCTCCTCTGGGAGCTGCTCGCCCGCTGGCAGGACAACGATCTTCTCTTCCCCACGTTCGGCGCGACGGCCAAGGCATTCGTGCAGGGCATCGGCAATGGCGACCTGCTGGCGCGCGCGGGCATCTCGCTCCGGCTCCTCGCGCAGGGCTACCTCCTCGGCGTTGCGGCGGCGTTCGTGCTCACCGTGGTGGCGACGTCCTCGCAGATCGGCCGCGACCTCCTGACCACACTCACCGCGATGTTCAATCCCCTGCCTGCGATCGCCCTCCTGCCCATCGCGCTGCTGTGGTTCGGGCTGGGGGCGGGGAGCCTCGTCTTCGTGCTCGTGCACTCGGTGTTGTGGCCGCTGTCGCTCGCCGCATTCGCCGGCTTCGAGGCGGTACCGCAAACGCTGCGCATGGCGGGGCGCAACTACGGGCTGCGCGGACTACGCTACGTGATCCACATCCTGGTGCCGGCGGCATTGCCCGCGATCGTGTCGGGATTGAAGATCGCGTGGGCTTTCGCGTGGCGTACGCTGATCGCCGCGGAGCTCGTGTTCGGCGTCTCCTCCGGTCGCGGTGGTTTGGGGTGGTACATCTTCCAGAGCCGCAACGAGCTCTACACTGATCGCGTGTTCGCGGGCCTCGCGCTCGTGATCGTCATCGGGTTGTTCGTGGACAGCGTGGTGTTCAGCACGATCGAGAGGGTGACGATACGGCGGTGGGGGGTGGCGCGGCAGAATTGAGGGAAGGTGCTGCGTTGGGGGCAGCGGCGTC
>CAZUGY010000157.1:0-8722 GCA_964620265.1 uncultured Alcaligenaceae bacterium | reverse complement strand
GAAGTAGTACACGCCGTCCTTCTTGAACACGCCGCGCGCAAGGTACTCGAGGTTGACCTGGTGCACGATGCCGATGCCGGGCGGCACCACACCGAAGGTGTCGAACGCCTGCATGCCCCACTTCATGAACTGGTAGCGCTCGTTGTTGCGCTCGAACTCGAGCTTCATGTTGAGGTCGAGCGACTCCTTGGTCCCGTAGTGGTCGATCATCACCGAGTGGTCGACCACGAGGTCGACGGGCACGAGCGGCTCGATCGTCTTGGGATTCTTGCCGAGGTCCTTCGCCACGTTGCGCATGGCGGCAAGGTCCGCGAGCAGCGGGACACCCGTGAAGTCCTGCAGCACCACGCGGGCCACCACGAACGGGATCTCGTCCACGCGCGCGGCGGCGGGCTTCCAGTTGGCGAGCTCCCTCACGTGCGCCTCGGTGACCTTCCTGCCGTCGCAGTTGCGCAGCACCGATTCGAGCACCACGCGGATCGACACCGGCAGGCGCGACACCTTGCCGACGCCCGCGGCCTCCAGCGCCGGAAGCGAGTAGTGGCGGCCGGTGGCGCCGTTGCCGAGCTTGAATTCCTTGAAGGTGTCGAACAGGTTATGACTCATTGGGCGGCCTTTTTCGCGGGAGCGCTTGGGGTGGCTTTGGAAGGGGACTTCGGCGGCGGTGTCCTGGCCTTGCCGAAATCCCTGACGTTGACCTTCTGGCCTCCGGGCATGACCATGTCGCCGGGGACGAGGCCATCCCGGCACGCGCCGACGTACTTGCCGTCGAGCGTGGTCTGCGCATCCTTCATGCCCATGAACGGCGGGTCGTAGGTGGACTTCACCTCGACGTGGTAGCCGGTATCGCCGGCGAGCGTCATGACCGTGCGGCCCACGACCTTCGAGTCGCCGAACTTGCACTCGGAGTAGCCCACGTAGCGCGCGCCGTCGCGGCGGAATTCGTTCCTGCTGCAGGTCTCGCGCGCGGCGCCCATGCCGGAGGCGTACATCTGCTGCTGCGAGACCTCGTCGACGCACATCGTGGTCTTGACAGGCCTGGCGTCCTTGGTGCGGGCGCCGGCGTCCATCGAGATCTCCCACTGGCCGGCCTTGAGCTTGGGATAGTCCTGCGCGCTCGCGAGGGGCACCGCGGCGGCCAGCGCGAGCATCACGAGGAGGTTTCGTGGCATGGGCGTCGTCTTCCGTCAGGCGGTGGAGGGGAAGTAGGCGGCGGCGCGCGTCGACAGGGGCACGCCGGCGGCATGCGCACGCGAAAGCATCGTCCAGGCGAGGCGATACGACGCCCGGTCGTGCATCTCGCCGTCGAGCGCGAGCGGACCCCAGGCGGCGTCCTGCGCGGCGGCGATGATCGCCTGCGCCTTCTCGACCTCGTGCGCGGTGGGCCGCATCGCGTCGACGATCGCATCGATCTGCGACGGATGGATGCTCCACATGCGCAGGTAGCCGAACTCGTCGCGGGCGCGCCGCGCATCGCCGAAGGCGGTGGCCGGGTTGTCGAGCGCGCGCGTGATGTTGTGCGCGGGCACCACGCCGTGGGCCAGCGCCGCGGCCGCGATCTCGCACTTGGCTCGCACCACCAGCGGATGCTCGAACTGGCCCGGGGAGACCATCGCCTCGGCCGGAATGGCGCCGTGGTGGGCGCTGATGAAATCGAGGAGGCCGAAGTCGAGCGAGACGATGCCCGGAAGGGCTGCGATCGGCCACGCATCGTGCACGGCGCCGGGGGTCTCGATCAGCACGCTTACCGGAATCGTGCGGGCGAGGCCGAGCTGCGCCGCGCGATCGGCCACGTGCGCGAGGAAGCGCTCGACATCGGCCGTGCATTCGGCCTTGGGCAGCGTGAGGAAGGCGATGCGGTCGCCGGCGCCGTCGAGCAGCACGTCCACTTCCGCCTGCCAGGCCGGGTGGTGGACGTCGTGCACGCGGGCGCCCACGCGGCCGAAGCGGTTGTCGTCACTGCCGATGATCGCGGCCATCGTGGCCGCGTGCGCGCGCTCGCCGCCGATGGGCGCACCGTCCTCGCAATCGCAGCTCACGTCGAACACGGGCCCGCGCTCGGCCTGCAATGCCAGCGCCTTGCGCACGAAGCGCTCGCTGCCCGCGTAGTGCACGCAGGGCGGCAACGCCGGCAGCGATTTCTCGCTGCCGTAGAGCGCCTGTTGCGGCGGGATCGGCGTGGTCACGGGCGGTGGTCGAGGGGCGGCGGAGGCGCGGCGCGCCGCGATCAGCCCAGGAGCGCCGCGACGCCGGCGCGCTCCTCCTCGAGCTCCTTCAGCGTGGCATTCATCTTCTCGCGCGAGAACTCGTCGATGGCGAGGTCGGGCACGCGCGTGTACTCGCCGTCGGCCGTGGTCACGGGCACGCCGTAGATGTAGTCGACGGGGATGCCGTAGCTGCCGTCGGACGGGATGCCCATGGTCACCCACTTGCCGTGGCTGCCGAGCGCCCAGTCGCGCATGTGGTCGATCGCCGCATTGGCGGCCGAGGCCGCCGACGACAGGCCGCGCGCCTCGATGATCGCGGCGCCCCGCTTGCCGACCCGGGGCAGGAAGTCGTTGCGGTTCCAGTTCTCGTCGTCGATCATCGCCTTGAGGGCGCGGCCGCCGGCGGTGGCGAAGCGATAGTCGGGATACATCGTGGGCGAGTGGTTGCCCCACACGACGAGCTTCTCGATGTCGCCCACGGCGACCCGGGCCTTGGACGCGAGCTGTGAGAGCGCGCGGTTGTGGTCGAGCCGCATCATCGCGGTGAAGTTCTTCTTGGGGAGCGACGGCGCCGACTTCATCGCGATGTAGGCGTTGGTGTTGGCGGGATTGCCCACGACCAGCACCTTCACGTTGCGCGAGGCCACGGCGTCGAGCGCCTTGCCCTGCTCGGTGAAGATCTTGGCGTTCTCCAGCAGGAGATCCTTGCGCTCCATCCCGGGGCCGCGGGGACGTGCGCCCACGAGCAGGGCATAGTCCGCATCCTTGAAGGCCACCTTCGCATCGCTGGTGCCGACCATGCCGGCGAGCAGGGGGAACGCGCAGTCCTCGAGCTCCATCATCACGCCGTTGAGGGCGGCCTGGGCCTTGTCGACGGGCAGTTCGAGCAGTTGCAGGATCACCGGCTGATCCTTGCCGAGCATTTCGCCGGCGGCGATGCGGAACAGGAGGGCATAGCCGATCTGGCCGGCGGCACCGGTGACGGCGACGCGGACGGGTGCTTTCATGGATGGAGACTCCGATGAGGTGGCGGGGATCCGCAGCCCGGCAAGATGCCCTTGTGCAGCGCCGCAAACCGGCTCCGCGCGGGAAGGCGGAAGGAGCGGACGGCGAGAGTGGCGGCAGCAGCCGACTGCGACGCCGCAATTGTAGGCGCTGCGGCCGGGCGTTGTCAATGAAATCTTATGTAATATATAAGATATAAGACAAGAGTTAGACAGGGCTCCGGCGCCGGCCGATAATGCGGCGCGTGACCCCCGCCGCCAGACCCACGCCGTCCTTCGCGCCGCTGTACCTGCAGATCAAGGCGCTGCTCGAGAAAAGCCTCGACGAGAAGGAGTGGCGTCCCGGCGAGGCGATTCCTTCCGAGATCGAGCTCGCGCGCCGCTTCGCGGTGTCGCAGGGCACGGTGCGCAAGGCGATCGACGCGCTCGCCGCCGACAACCTCGTGGTGCGCCGGCAGGGCAAGGGCACTTTCGTGGCGACGCACACCGAGGAGCGCACGTCGCTCTTCCGCTTCCTGCGCATCCGCCCCAACGAGGGCAGCGCGCTCACGCCCGTGAGCCGGCTCCTCGAGGTGAGGCGTGGCAAGCCGGGCGCCGACGTCGCGCGCCTGCTGGCCCTGAAGGCGGGCGAGAGCGTGCTGGTGCTGCACCGGGTGCTCGACTACGGCGGCGTGCCGGTCGTGCACGACGAGATCACGCTGCCCGCCGCGCTCTTCCGCGGCCTCACCAAGGCTCGCTACGACACCTATCGCGGGTCGATGTACAGCTTCTTCGAGGCCGAGTTCGGCGTGCGGATGCTGAAGGCGCAGGAGCGCATCCGCGCGGTGGCGGCCGACGCCGCGACCGCGCAGATCCTCGGGACGACGGTGGGCGCCCCGCTCCTGGCCGTGGATCGGCTGACGCTGACCTACGGCGAGCGGCCGGTGGAGGTCCGCCGGGGCCTGTGCGTGACCCGGGATTTCCACTATCTCAACGAGTTGCTGTGAACGACGCCGGGTCGCGTCAAGCGCCGGCTTGGAAGGGAAAGTGCCGCAGGGCTATAATTATGTGCTGCGCACAAAAATCAACGATCGGCTGCACCGGACCGCTTTTTCTTCCGGCGCGGCTGTTTTCTTAGGATTTCGCCTCGATGGCTGCCCTCGACCGCCCCGTCGCCAAGCCACGCCCGGTCTACCTCGATCTGTTGCACATCCGGCAGCCGCTGCCGGCGGTCGTGTCGATCCTGCATCGCATTTCCGGCGCGCTGCTCTTCCTCGCGGGCATTCCGCTCGTGCTCTGGGTCACGCAGCGCGCGCTGGCCTCGCCGGAGGCCTGGGAGGCGATGCGCGTCACGCTGTCGCATCCGCTCGCCAGGCTCGTGCTGCTCGTGCTCGCCTGGGCCTACCTGCATCACTTCATCGCCGGCATCCGTCACCTCCTGCTCGACCTGCACATCGGCATGGAGCTCAAGTCGGCGCGCACGTCGGCCGCCGTGACGCTCGTGCTCTCGCTCCTGCTGACGCTCGGCGTGGCGATCCGGCTATGGTGACCCGCACGCGCATTCCCGTGGGCGCGCACTACGGCTGGCGCGACTGGCTCGTGCAGCGCGTGTCGGCAGTGGTGATGGCCGCGTACACCGTGCTGCTGCTGTTCCTGCTGCTGTGGTTCGGCGGCCTCGACTACGCGTCGTGGAAGGCCACCTTCGCCAATGGCCTGTTCCGCATCGCCACCTTCGTGTTCATGCTCGCGCTGCTCTGGCACGCGTGGGTGGGCGTGCGCAACATCGCCATGGACTACCTGAAGCCGGTGGGCCTGCGCCTCATCTTCCAGGGGGTGGTGGTCGCCGTGCTCGTCGCGTACGTCGGCTGGACCCTCCAGGTGCTGTGGTCATGACGCCCATAACATCCCTTCCGGTCCGCAAGTTCGACGCCGTGATCGTGGGTGCGGGCGGCGCGGGCATGCGTGCCTCGCTCCAGCTCGCGGAAGCCGGCCTGTCGGTGGCGGTGCTCTCGAAAGTCTTTCCCACGCGCTCGCACACGGTGGCGGCGCAAGGCGGCATCGGCGCGTCGCTCGGCAACATGTCCGAGGACAACTGGCTCTGGCACATGTACGACACCATCAAGGGGTCGGACTGGCTGGGCGACCAGGACGCCATCGAGTACATGTGCCGCATGGCCCCCAAGGTCGTCTACGAGCTCGAGCACTTCGGCATGCCGTTCGACCGCAATGCCGACGGCACGATCTACCAGCGTCCCTTCGGCGGGCACTCGGCCAACTTCGGCGAGAAGCCGGTGCAGCGTGCCTGCGCCGCGGCCGACCGCACCGGCCACGCGATGCTGCACACGCTCTACCAGCGCAACGTGCGCGCGCGCACGCAGTTCTTCGTCGAGTGGATGGCGCTCGACCTCGTGCGCAATGCCGACGGCGATTGCGTGGGCGTGGTCGCCTACGAGATGGAGACCGGCGAGGTCTGGCTGCTGCAGGCCAAGGTCACGGTGCTCGCCACCGGCGGCGCGGGACGCATCTTCGCCGCCTCCACCAATGCCTTCATCAATACCGGCGACGGCCTGGGGATGGCGGCGCGCGCGGGCATCCCGCTCGAGGACATGGAGTTCTGGCAATTCCATCCCACGGGGGTGGCCGGTGCCGGCGTGCTCATCACCGAAGCCGTGCGCGGCGAGGGCGGCATCCTGCTCAATTCCAACGGCGAGCGCTTCATGGAGCGCTACGCGCCCAACCTGAAGGACCTCGCCTCGCGCGACGTGGTATCGCGCTCGATGGACCAGGAGATCAAGGAAGGCCGCGGCGTGGGCGAGCACAAGGATCACGTGTTCCTGAAGCTCGACCATCTCGGCCCCGAGGTGATCATGAAGCGCCTGCCGTCGATCCGCGAGATCGCCCTCAAGTTCGCCAACGTCGATCCGATCAAGGAGCCGATCCCGGTGGTGCCCACCATCCACTACCAGATGGGGGGCATTCCCACCAACGTGCACGGGCAGGTCGTGGCGCCGAACAACGGCGATCCCAACACGATCGTCCAGGGCCTCTATGCCGTGGGCGAGTGCGCGTGCGTGTCGGTGCACGGCGCCAATCGGCTCGGCACCAATTCGCTGCTCGACCTCCTCGTGTTCGGACGCTCGGCGGGCAACTTCATCGTCGAGCAGAATTTCCCGGCGCAGGCGCAGCGCGAGATGCCGCGCGATGCGGGCGACTTCTCGCGCGCACGGCTTGCGCGGCTCGACAGCAGCACGTCCGGCGAATCGGTGCCCGAGGTGGCCAACACGATCCGCAAGACGATGCAGGCGCACTGCGGCGTGTTCCGCAACCAGGAGCTGCTGGCGAGCGGCGTGTCGAAGATCATGGAGCTCGAGGCGCAGGTCGCCCGCACCGCGATCAAGGACAAGAGCCGCATCTTCAATACCGCGCGGGTGGAAGCGCTCGAGCTCGACAACCTGATCGAAACCGCCAAGGCCACGATCGTGTCCGCCGAAGCGCGCCAGGAGTCGCGCGGTGCGCAGGCGCGCAGCGACTATCCCGACCGCAACGACGCGACATGGTTGAAGCACACGCTGTGGTACCGCGACGGCAATCGCCTCGACTACAAGCCGGTGAACCTCAAGCCGATGACGGTGGACGCCTTCCCGCCCAAGGCCCGTACGTACTGAATCCGACGAGAAGCCCATGAAGTTCCGCGTCTACCGCTACGATCCGGAAAAGGATGCCAAGCCGTACTACCAGGAGTACGACGTCGCGCTCGCGCCCACCGATCGCATGCTGCTCGACGCGCTGATGCGCCTGCGTGCCGTGGACGATTCGCTGTCGTTCCGCAAGAGCTGTCGCGAGGGCGTGTGCGGGTCGGACGCCATGAACATCAACGGCAAGAACGGCCTCGCCTGCATCACCAACCTGAACGACGTGAAGGAGCCGGTGGAGTTGCGTCCCTTGCCGGGCCTGCCTGTGATCCGCGACCTGATCGTGGACATGAGCCAGTTCTTCAAGCAATACCACTCGATCAAGCCGTACCTCGTCAACGACACGCCGCCGCCCGAGCGCGAGCGCCTGCAGTCGCCCGAGGACCGCGAGGAGCTCGATGGCCTGTACGAATGCATCCTGTGCGCGTGCTGCAGCACGGCGTGCCCGTCGTTCTGGTGGAACCCGGACAAGTTCGTGGGGCCAGCGGGATTGCTCTCGGCCTATCGCTTCATCGCCGACAGCCGCGACCAGGACACCGAGGGACGCATCGACAATCTCGAGGATCCCTATCGCCTGTTCCGCTGTCACACGATCATGAATTGCGTCGACGTGTGTCCCAAGAACCTCAATCCTTCGCTTGCCATCAGCAAGATCAAGAGCATCATGGTGAAGCGCGCGATCTGAACGCGTCAACTCCCGACATGGAGCCCATCGCCCCCGATCGCCTGAAGCGCATCGCCTGGCGCTGCCGGAGGGGCATGCTGGAGAACGACCTCGTGCTGTCCCGCTTCCTCGAGCAGCGCGGCGACACGATCACCGAGGACGAGGTTTCGATGCTCGATGCGTTGCTCGAGCTGCCGGACAACGAGCTGTGGGACCTCATCGCCGGACGGGAGGAGCCGGCGGATGCATCCGTGGCACCGCTCGTTGCGCAGTTGCGCACCACCTGAACCGCTCGCCTCGTTGCGAGCTTTCCGACCCGCTTTCACTGGAGTCCAGAACGCCATGACCGACCGCACCGCCACCCTCAACTTCTCTGATGGCTCGCCCTCGGTCAGCTTCCCGGTGCTGCCCGGCAGCACCGGCCCCGACGTCATCGACATCCGCACGCTCTACGGCAAGACGGGGAAGTTCACCTACGATCCCGGCTTCCTCTCCACCGCGTCGTGCCAGTCGGCCATCACCTACATCGACGGCGACAAGGGCGAGCTGCTCTATCGCGGCTATCCGATCGACGAGCTCGCCACCCGCTGCGACTTCCTCGAGACCTGCTACCTCCTGCTCTACGGCGAGCTGCCGAACATGACGCAGAAGGACGCCTTCGAGGCCAACGTCACGCGGCACACGATGGTCAACGAGCAGATGCACTTCTTCATGCGCGGCTTCCGCCGCGACGCGCATCCGATGGCGGTGCTCACCGGCCTCGTGGGCGCGCTGTCGGCGTTCTATCCCGACTCGATGAACCTGCACGACGCGCACCAGCGCGACATCTCGGCCATCCGCCTCATCGCCAAGATGCCCACGCTCGTCGCCATGTCGTACAAGTATTCGGTCGGCCAGCCCTACATCTATCCGCAGAACGACCTCTCCTACGCCGGCAACTTCATGCGCATGATGTTCGCCACGCCGTGCGAGGACTACGAGGTCAACGACGTGCTGGTGCGCGCCCTCGATCGCATCTTCATCCTGCACGCGGATCACGAGCAGAACGCGTCCACGTCGACGGTGCGCATGTGCGCGTCCTCCGGCACCAATCCGTTCGCGGCCATCGCGGCGGGTGTGGCGTGCCTGTGGGGCCCGTCGCACGGCGGCGCCAACGAGGCGGCGCTCAACATGCTC
>CAZUGY010000156.1:0-8733 GCA_964620265.1 uncultured Alcaligenaceae bacterium | reverse complement strand
TTTCGGGGTTGCCGAACATCACGCCGATCTTCATGCGGATCTGGTTGATGAAGATCACGAGCGTGCCGGCGCGCTTGATGTTGCCGGCGAGCTTGCGCAGCGCCTGGCTCATGAGCCGCGCCTGCAGACCGGGGAGCTGGTCGCCCATCTCGCCCTCGATTTCGGCCTTGGGCACCAACGCCGCCACCGAGTCGATGACGATGACGTCGACGCCACCGGAGCGCACCAGCATGTCGGCAATCTCGAGACCCTGCTCGCCGGTGTCGGGCTGGGAGATCAGGAGGTCGCCCACGTTGACGCCGAGCTTGCCGGCGTAGACGGGGTCGAGGGCGTTCTCGGCGTCGATGTACGCCGCCACGCCGCCGGCTTTCTGGATCTGCGCCACGACCTGCAGGCAGAGCGTGGTCTTGCCCGAGGATTCGGGGCCGTAGATCTCGACCACGCGACCGCGGGGCAGGCCGCCCACGCCGAGGGCGATGTCGAGGCCGAGGGAGCCGGTGGAGACGACGGTGAGGTCGTTGGCGATCTGGGCCTCGCCCATCTTCATGATCGAGCCCTTGCCGAACTGCTTTTCGATCTGGGCGAGGGCGGCAACGAGGGCCTTGTTTTTCTGGTCTTCCATGGGGATGTCGAGAGGAGGCATTTTTGTGGGTCTCCGAGTGTAGCGCCCGGCGGCCGGTCGGCCGGGAAGGCGGGCGAACATCTGGAGGCGATGATGGCATAGAACGATCGTTCGACGCAAGTCGGCTCCATGGCCTAGATCGAACGGACGATCGACAGGAATCTACATGGCCGCCTCCTCGAGCGCTGCCACCAGCCCCGCCAGGGCCGCCAGCACCGATTCCGCCCGGACCGCCGCACGATCCCCGGCGAAGCGGAACGTCGCCACCCGCGTCTCGAAACCGATCCTCGCCCAGGCGAAGCACACCATCCCCACGGGCTTGGCCGCGCTGCCGCCGCCCGGCCCAGCCACGCCCGTGACCGCCACCGCGACCTGCGCCAGGCTCCCCCGCAGTGCCCCCTCGGCCATCGCCCGGGCCACCGGCTCCGACACCGCGCCGTGTGCGTCGAGCGTGGTCCACGGTACGCCCAGGAGGCGATGCTTGGCATCGTTCGAATAGGTGACGAAGCCGCGGTCGAACCACCCCGAGCTGCCGGCGACGGCGGTGATCGCGCCCGCCACGAGCCCGCCCGTGCACGACTCGGCCGTGGCGCACGTGATCCCGCGCGCCGCCAGCGCATCGCCCAGGGTGCGCGCGAGGACGTCGATGGCGTTATCCGCGACCGGCAAACTCACGACGCGTCCCCCTCGCGTGCGCAGTAGTGATACGAGTAGCCGGTAGCGAATCCGAACTTCCGGTACACACCCAGCGCGGGCACATTGGTGGCCTCGACCTGCAGGTACGCATGGTGCGCGCCGTGCTCCCACGCCCACGCCAGGAGCCGCGCCAGGATCGCCATCGCCACGCCGCGCCGGCGGCACTCCGGCGCGGTCGCCATCGAGAACACGCCAGCCAGCCCGTCCTCGAGCATCACCGTGCCCACGCCGGCGATGCGCTCGCCCTCCTTCGCGAGCAGCACGCGCAACGTCTGCGGCGTGGCGCGCATGCGCTCGAGATAGGCATCGCGCTGGTCGGCGGAAGCCTCCTGCAGCAGCGCGATGGCATCGGCGAAGGTCTCGATGTCCGGCACCACGACGTCGATCCCGTCGACGTCGCGCGCCTGCGGCGGACGGGCGAGCTCCACCACCTGCACGTGCGTGGTGTCGAAGGCGCGATAGCCGCGCGTCGCGAGCGCCTCCGCGAGCCCCGCGGGCTGCACGAACGGCGTGATGCGGAACAGCGTCGGCAAGCCGCGCTCGCCGTACACGCGCTCGCAGTGGCGGATCTTGCGGTCGAGCGGCAGCGTGGAGCCGAAGTGCGCCGTGACGCTGCGTGCGCGCCGCGCCTTTCCCGGTGACACGCGCAGGAGCCAGCCGTCGTAGAAGAGCTGCCGTTGCGTCTGCAATGCGTTGAGGCTGACCTCCTCCACGCGACGGAGGTCGATCCCGGTACCGACGCTCGCGCCCCCACGCACCTCCGCGCCCATGAGGCCACTCGCGCTCACGATCCCAGCACCCGCTGCCCCACCGCGAACACGAGCAATGCGTAACCCGCCGCGACGAGATCGTCGAGCATCACGCCCACGCCGTTCTTGATCGCGGCATCCACCTGCCGGATCGGCGGGGGCTTCACGATGTCGAAGAAGCGGAAGAGCGCGAAGGCGATGGCGATGCGCAGCGGCGATACGCCGGTGAAGAAAAGCACGAGGAGAAAGGCCGCCACCTCGTCGATCACGATGCTGCCGTGGTCCGCTGCGCCGAGCGCGCGTCCCGTGACCTGCGACGCCCACGCCCCCACCGCGAACAGCAGCGCGACCACCGCCAGGAACGTGGCGTCGCCCGCATAGGCGCGCAACACGAGCGCGATGGGAATCGCCACCAGCGTGCCGAAGGTCCCGGGCGCGAACGGCGCCAGGCCGCTGCCGAAGCCGAGCGCGATGAAGTGCGCCGGATGCTGCAGCAGGAAGGCCGCCGTGGGACGCGTCGTGGAGGTGAGCGAGGCCACGCGTTCGAGCTCAAGCGAAGTGATCGAAGGCGGCAGGCAGCGCCGGCAGCGTCGCGCCGGACTCGTCGCGCACGCGCAATCCCGGTTCGCCGGTGATCGTGCCGATGCGCGCCACCGCCACACCTGCCTCGGTTCCCGCACGCGCGACGTCGGCGCGCCGTGCCACCGGCGCCGTGAAGCAGAGCTCGTAATCATCGCCACCTGCGAGGAGGCACGCCAGGGCAAGCGCGCGATCGGGCCCGCCGAGCCGGCGATCGAGCGAGGCGCTGCGCGGAATCGCGGCGAGGTCCAGCGTGGCGCCGACACCCGAGGCGACGAGGATGTGCCCGAGATCGCCGGTGAGGCCATCGGAGACATCGAGCGCGGCCGACGCGATGCCGCGCAGGCGCAAGCCGAGCTCCACCCGCGGCTCGGGACGTTCGAGGCGCACGCGCAAGCGCGCGAGCTCCTCCGCGGCGAGCGTCGCGCGTCCCTCGATGCCGGCCAACGCGAGCATCGCATCGCCGAGCTGCCCCGAGACGTACACGTCGTCTCCCGCCCGCGCGCCGGCGCGCGTGATCGCCGTGCCCGCCGGCAGCTCGCCCACGATGGTCACGCACAGGTTGCGCGGGCCGCGCGTGGTATCGCCGCCGACGAGCGTGACCGCGAAGCGATCGGCGAGCGCGAACAGGCCGCGCGTGAATGCCGCAAGCCAGGCCTCGTCGGCAGCGGGCAGCGCACCCGCCAGCAATGCCCAGCGCGGACGCGCGCCCATCGCGGCCAGGTCCGACAGGTTCACGGCGAGCGTCTTGTGGCCGAGCGACTCGGGATCGGCGCCCGGGAGGAAGTGGCGCCCCTCCACCAGCATGTCGACCGAGAAGGCGAGCTCGCAGCCGGGCGCGGGCGCCACCACCGCCGCATCGTCGCCGATGCCGACGCGCACGGCAGGATCGCGATCGGCGCGCTTGAAATGGCGCCCGATGAGCGCGAATTCACCCATGCATCGCCGACCGCGCGCAGCGCATCGTTCAGCGCGCGAGCGCCGCGATCTCGGCCGCCCGCACGTCGGCGGCGAGCTTGTCGAGCACGCCGTTCACGAAGCGATGGCCGTCGGTGCCGCCGTAGGTCTTGGCGAGCTCGATCGCCTCGTCGATCACTGCCTTGTACGGAATCTCGAGGCGATGCACGAGCTCCCACGCGCCGATCACGAGGATGCTGCGCTCGATGGGCGAGAGCTCCTGCGGCTTGCGCGACAGGAGGGGTGCCAACTGCGCCACGAGGTTGTCGTTCTCGGCGACCACGCCTTTCCACAGCTCCTCGAAGTACGCCTGGTCGGCGCGCGCGAACGCGGGACTCGCGGCGAGGTCGCCGTAGACGTCGCTCGCGGCGTTGCCCGCGACCTGGCGCTCGTACATGCCCTGCAGCACGAGCTCGCGCGCACCGCGCCGCGGGCTCGCCGCCGCGGCGCGGCTACTCGTCGCCATCGATCGCCCGCAGGAGGTTGGCCATCTCGAGCGCGGCCTGCGCGGCCTCGTAGCCCTTCTGGTCCATGCGGGCCTCCGCCTGCGCATCGGTGTCGCAGGTGAGGATGCCGTTGCCGATGGGGATGCCGAACTCGAGCGCCACGCTCGACACGCCGGCCGCCGACTCGTTGCTCACGATCTCGAAGTGATACGTCTCGCCGCGGATGACGGCGCCGAGCGCCACCAGCGCGTCGTAGTCGCCGCTCTGCGCGAGGCCCTGCAGGGCGAGCGGTGTCTCGAGCGCGCCGGGCACGCTGACCACGGTCACATGGTCGTCGGCCACGCTCGACTCGCGCAATGCGCGCAGCGCGCCGGCGAGGAGGCCCTCGCCCACCTTCGCGTTGAAGCGCGATTGCACGATCGCCACGCGATAACCATCGCCGGCCAGGTCAGGTTCGATGCGTCTTGCTGCCATGGAATCTTTCGCGTGTCGCGCGGGGTGGAGTTACGACGCGCTGCGCGCCGGCATCTCGCTCGCGTAGCCTGTGACCTCGAGGTCGAAGCCCGTCATGCTCGGCATCTTGCGCGGCTTGGCGAGGAGGCGCATGCGGCCCACGTTGAGGTCGCGCAGGATCTGCGCGCCGATGCCGTAGTTGCGCAGGTCCATCTTGGGCGGCTGCACGATCGTTTCCGACACCGCACGGCTGCGCAGCTCCGCGGCGCTCTCCGGACGATGCAGGAGCACCATCACGCCCCGACCCGCATCCGCAATCGCGGCGAGGGCTCCGGGTATCGTCCACGAATGCGTGGGGCTCTCCGCGTCGAGCAGATCCATCACCGACAACGGCTCGTGCACGCGCACGAGCGTCTCGACGTCGGGTGCGATGGGGCCGCGCACGAGTGCCAGATGCGTGGCATCGCTGATCTTGTCGCGATACACCACGAGGCGGAAGGCGCCATGTGCCGTGTTGATCGGACGCTCGGCGATACGCTCCACCATCCGCTCGGTGCGGCTGCGGTAGTGGATGAGGTCGGCGATCGTGCCGATGAGGAGCCCATGCTCCTGCGCGAACCGTTCGAGGTCCGGCAGGCGCGCCATGGCGCCGTCGTCGCGCATCACCTCGCAGATCACCGACGCCGGCGTGAGCCCCGCGAGGCGCGCGAGATCGCAGCCCGCCTCGGTATGTCCCGCGCGCACGAGCACGCCGCCGGGTTGCGCCATGATCGGAAAGATGTGCCCCGGCGTGACGATGTCTTCCGCCTTGGCATCGGCTGCCACCGCCACCTGCACGGTATGCGCGCGATCGGCGGCGGAAATGCCCGTGGTCACGCCGCGCGCCGCCTCGATCGACACCGTGAAATTCGTGCCGTGGCCGGAGCGATTGACGGGCGTCATCGGGTTGAGTCCGAGCCGCCGGCAACGCTCTTCCTCGAGCGTCAGGCACACGAGGCCACGCGCGTGACGCGCCATGAAGTTGATCGCCTCGGGCGTGACGAAGTCGGCGGCGATCACGACGTCGCCCTCGTTCTCGCGGTCCTCCTCGTCGACGAGCACGACCATGCGCCCCGCCTTCAGCGCGGCGACGATTTCGGGAACGGTGGCGAGCGCCATGGGGGACGCACTTTCGAAGAGCAAACGCGGGAGGACGATTCTACCGTAGGCGTGCCGCGGCCACGGACGCGCCGGGCCGCGCGGGCGCACCCATCGTGCCATTCCACAACGCGAGCAGCGCACGCTCGAGATCGCCGGCATACGCCGTGCCGTCGCCGTCACCTTCAGCGTGCGGCCGGCCGCACGCCATGTCCGGCGCCCCCTCGCCGCCCGAGAGCTGCCACAGGCCCAGGATCAGCGCATAGGTCTGGCGGAGGAGCCGCACGCCGTCGCCCGGCGCCAGCGCCGGAAAGTGCGCCTCGAGCGCCGCGCCCAGGGCGGCGAGGCGCTGCGTCATGCGCGACGTGAACGCCGCCGCCGTGTCCGGGGGAACCCGTTGTCCCGCCAGCGAGAGGCAGCGCCCGGCCAGCGGCAGGAACAGCGGCGCCGCGACGACATGCGCGAGCACGATCGCCAGCACATCGGCGATCGTCACCGCACCGTGGCCATCCAGCCGCTGCGCGAGGGCGCGAAAGAGGCCTTCGACGTTGCGCTCGTGCACGGCGAGCAGGAGCTCGTCCTTGCCGGTGAAATAGAGGTAGACCGTGCCCTTGGCCACGCCTGCCTCGTCGGCCACGTCGGCCATGCTCGCGACGTATCCGGGCGAGCGCAGCAACAGGCGCGTGGCGGCGTCGAGGATCGCCTCGTGCCGCTCGTGCTTGTCTTCCGCCTGGATCGCGCGCTGCCTGATCGCCATCGTTGCTCCGTCGCCCGCTTCCCCGCATCAACTGACCGGCGGTCAATTATAGTCGTGTCGCTGTCGCTCATGCCATGAAGGTTCGCATGGTTGCAGTATTTCTGCTATTCTGCATTGCATGAAAGCCACCCTCACGATCACCAGCCGGGGTGTCATCACCCTTCCCGCGAAGCTGCGAAACGCGTTGGGTCTCAAACCCGATGATCACCTGATCGCCGAAACGACTCCCGACGGGTTGCTCCTGCGACCCGCGGTGACCTTGCCGGTGGAAATCTATTCGGCCGAGCGGGAGCGAGAGTTCGACGCAGGAGAAGCCGAGCTCGGCGCCGTTCTTGCCCGTGGCGCCAAAGGCCGGAAGCGATCCGCATCGTCGCCCAAGTCGAAGCGATAGCTCGGAGCCGTCGTCATGCGGCTCTTTCTCGACGCCAACATCCTGTTCTCGGCGGCCAAGACCGCGGGAGCGGTGCGGGAGTTGCTGCGGCTATTGCTCGAAGCGGACCACGAGTGCTGGGTCGATGACTTCGTGGTCTTCGAAGCGCGTCGCAATCTCGGCGCCAAGGGTCCGGAGGCGCTGGACGAGCTCGATCGGTTGCTCCGGAAGTGTCGCCACACGCCCGCGCAAGTGGCGGGAGCGCACGTCCGGAAGGAAGACGTGCATTGGCTGCCGGAGAAGGACCGGCCGGTGCTTGCGGCGGCCATCCATTTGCGTTGTGACGCGCTTCTCACCGGGGACCGCACCCATTTCGGATCGAACTACGGCAAAGCCTTCGCCGGCGTCGTGATCCACTCACCGCGATCGCTCGCCGAGGCGCTCTTCCAGTAGCAGGATCCGGAGCGCCCGGTTCAGAAGAGGGCCAGCGTGGCGCGCGTGAGCGCGCTGTCGGCGAACGCGTGCTCCAGCACCACGTCGAAGTGGTGCTTCCCCGGGATGAAAAGTGGGCCGGCAAGCGGCAGGCGGTTGGCGGGCCACGCGTCCCACATGAGCTGCGACTGGCGCAGGAATTCGCTCGTCTCCGCACCTCCGCAGGCCGACAGCAGCGGGACCCCGGCATGCGGCGGCAGGAAGGCAGGCGAAAGCGCCTGCGCCTGCGCCGCATCGAGCCGGATGTCGGCGTTGTACGAGAAGTGCAGCAAGGGTGTCAGGTCGTGCACACCGGACAGCGACAGTGCACCCGCCAGCGGCGGCCGCTCGAGGCCGATCGACGACCAGTCGGTGGCCGCCATCATCGCCGCGAGATGCCCGCCCGCCGAGTGCCCGCCCACCACGACGTTGCCCGGGTGCGCGCCGTGCGCTGCGCCGTGGCGCGCGACCCACAGCAGCGCCCGCTGGCACTCCTCGACGATCGTCCCCACCGAGACACGGGGCGCGAGATCGTAATCGATCACCGTGCAGGCGATGCCTGCGTCGAGCATCGGACCCGCGACGTACGAATAGTCGTCCTTCGACAGCGCCCGCCAGTAGCCGCCGTGGATGAACACGAACGTCCCGCGCGCGGGACCGGCCGGCACGAAGAGGTCGAGCACCTCGCCGGCGTTGGGTCCGTAGCGCAGGTTAAGCGCGGGCTTGTACGCATCCCGCGCCGCCCGCGACCGGTCCGTGCATTCCTGGATGAAGCGCGGATGGTCCGGCACCGCGGCGCGGTTGTTGTAGCCCTGCTCGATCTCGTCGGGGGTCATCGCGGCGGCTCCATCACGCCACGATGTCGATCACGAGCGGCGAGAGGCCTTCGATGCGCCCTTCGAGCCGATCCCCCGCTCCCACGGCCGCCACGCCCGACGGCGTGCCGGTGAACACGAGGTCACCGGGCAGGAGCTCGTAGAACTTCGTGAGGAAGGCGAGCGTGTGCGGAATGTCCCAGATCATGTCGGACAGGTCGCCCCGCTGGCGCACCGTGCCGTTCACTTCGAGCGTGACCGCGCCCCTGGTGAGGATCCCCGTCTCGCTCACGCGGTGGATCGGCGCGATCGGCGCTGCGTGCGCGAACGACTTGCCGATGTCCCATGGACGCTTCTTCTCGCGCATGTCGTTCTGCAGGTCGCGGCGCGTCATGTCGAGGCCCACCGCGTAACCGAAGATGCACTCGTTCGCGCGCTCGGGCGTGAGCTCCGCGGCACTGCGTCCGATCGCCACCACGAGCTCGAGCTCGTGATGCAGGTTCGCGGTGGCCTTCGGGTAGCGGATGCGCCCTGCGTCGGGCGGCACCACCGGCACGATCGAATCGGCCGCCTTGGTGAAGAAGAACGGCGGCTCCTTGGTCGCGTCGCCGCCCATCTCCTTCGCGTGCTCGGCGTAGTTGCGTCCCACGCAGAAGATGTGGCGAACGGGAAAGCGCTCGT
>CAZUGY010000155.1:0-8759 GCA_964620265.1 uncultured Alcaligenaceae bacterium | reverse complement strand
CCCCATGCCGGCGCGCCCCTCGTGCGCGGCCGGCTGACGCTCGCGGTCGCCCCGTTCGTGGACCAGGCCGCCTTCGACCGCCGGTTGTGGTCCTGCGACCTCAACTTCGTGCGCGGCGAGGACTCGTTCGTACGCGCGCAATGGGCCGCCGCGCCGTTCGTGTGGCACGTATATCCGCAGGAAGCCGACGCCCACCTGGCCAAGATGGACGCGTTCCTCACCCGTCTCGAGGCCCCTATGGCGCCCGCGGCTCGCGCCGCGCAGCGCGCGTTCTGGTACGCGTGGAATGCCGCCGACGGCGTGTCCGTGGCCGATGCGTGGGGTCCCTACCGCGAGGCGATGCCGTGCATCGCCCCGGACCTGGACGCCTGGGCCGCGAGCCTTGCCGCGCAGCCGGACCTGGCGGCAGGGCTGGTCAGATTCTGCCAAAGCAAGCTATAATTTCAGGTTGACTATCCCCGACTGCCACCCATCCGATGGGGCAGCGGAACGCCGCAGGCACGGCCCCGGGTTGCTGCAAGGTTCCCCGGCCCCGCCCCACGCGGCCCCAACTCCAGGAATCTTCATGAAACTCGCTCAGGAAGTGCGCGCCGGCAACGTCATCATGGTCGGCAAGGACCCGATGGTCGTGCAGAAGGCCGAATTTTCGAAATCCGGCCGCAATGCCTCCGTGGTCAAGATGAAGCTCAAGAACCTCCTCTCGGGCAGCCCCACCGAGACGATCTACCGTGCCGACGAGAAGTTCGACACGATCCAGCTCGAGAAGAAGGAAGTCACGTACTCCTACTTTGCCGATCCGATGTACGTGTTCATGGACGGCGAGTTCAACCAGTACGACGTCGAGAAGGAGAACCTCGGCGACGCGCTCAACTACCTCGAGGAAGGCCTGGCCTGCGAGCTCACGTTCTACGAGGGCCGCGCGATCTCCGCGGAGCTCCCCAACACCGTGGAGCGCGAGGTCACCTACACCGAGCCCGCGGTCAAGGGCGACACGTCGGGCAAGGTGCTGAAGCCCGCCAAGCTCGCCAATGGCTTCGAGGTGCAGGTGCCGCTGTTCGTGACCACCGGCGACCGCATCGAGATCGACACGCGCACGGGCGAGTACAAGCGCCGCGTGTGACGCATCACCCGTTTGTCTTGATGCCGACGGGCGCCTCCAGGGCGCCCGTTTCGTTTCCGGTGGGGCATTCGACCGCGCCTGCGGGGCATTCGTGCCCGGAATGGGCGCGTTCGTGGATTCGTGCTGGCGGCAAGGGACGCCCGGCTCCTAACGTGGCGCCGATCGACCCCGCACAGGAGCGTCCCCATGTCCCCTCTCCATCCCGATGCCGGCCCCCGCGAACTCCAGCGTCCACTGCGCGCGCAGGCTGCGCAGTTGCTTCGGATCGCTCTCCTCGGATCCGTGGCAGCACTTGCCGCCTGCGCCACGGCGCCCGGTGGCAACGCCCCCTACTTCGAGGACAAGGAATACCGGACGGGCAGCCGCATCCCCGTACGCGATCCGGTGTCCTCGTCCGCCGTGATCACGGTCGATCACAGGGAGCTCCTCAATCGCCCTACGCCGTCGGGAATCGCCCCGGGCGGGATCCGGTGAGGCGGCGCAGGCGCTTCTAGCGCGGGACCGCGAACGCCTTGCGCGCGGTGCTCACCGCGCGTTGCGTGGCGCAGTCGTGCAGGTGGTCGTTGACGAGCCCCATGGCCTGCATGAACGCGTACACGGTGGTGGGTCCCACGAACGACCAGCCGCGCTTCTTCAGGTCCTTCGCGAGCGCGATCGACTCGGGGGAGGTGGCCATCTGCCGCAGCGCCTCGCGCGTGAGCTTGCGCGGACGCGACGACTTCGCCGGCTCGTAGCGCCAGAAATAGGCCGCGAGCGATCCCGCCTCGTCGCGCAGCTCGCGCGCCCGCCTGGCATTGTTGATCGTCGACTCGATCTTGCCGCGATGGCGCACGATGCCCGCATTGCCGAGCAGGCGCGTGACGTCGCGCTCGCCCATGCGCGCCACACGTTCCACGTCGAAGCCGGCGAAGGCCTCGCGGAACGCTTCGCGCTTGCGCAGGATCGTGATCCACGACAGCCCCGACTGGAAGCCCTCGAGGCAGAGCTTCTCGAACAGGCGCGTGTCGTCGGCCACCGGAAATCCCCACTCCAGATCGTGGTACTCCACGTAGAGCGGATCCTCGCCGCACCAGGGGCAGCGGCGCGGCGGACGGGGAATGGCGGGCGGACTTGGCATGCGGCGATTTAAGCATGAAGATACGCCGATGAGCCTCGATCGCCTCCCTCGTGTGACGCATGGCGCACCGCGCGCGGACCCCAGCGCCCGCCCGCAAGGCTTCGTCGCCCCGGTGCGTCTGGGACAGGCCCTGCTGCTCGCCGCAGGCGTTGCCACCTTCGCGAGCGCCGCAGGAAGCGCTGCCGCTGCCGAGCTCCCGATCTTCGACGCCCACGTCCACTACAGCCACGACGCGTGGGCCAACCTCCC
Source organism: uncultured Alcaligenaceae bacterium (assembly GCA_964620265.1). Lineage (GTDB taxonomy): Bacteria > Pseudomonadota > Gammaproteobacteria > Burkholderiales > Casimicrobiaceae > VBCG01. The sequence goes on along the minus strand of CAZUGY010000155.1, from coordinate 6,273 downwards.
GCCCGCGGACGCGATCGCGATCCTGCGTAAGGCCGGCATCCGGCGCGCGGTGGTGTCGAGCTCCGGCGACGACGGCACGCAGCGCCTCGTGGCGGAAGCGCCCGAGCTCGTGATCCCGTCGCTGCGGCCGTATCGCAGCCGCGGCGAGATCGGCACCTGGGTGCGCGACGAGACCGTCGCCACGTTCCTCGAGGAGCGCTTGAAGAACAGCCGCTACGCCGCCATCGGCGAATTCCATCTCTACGGCGCGGATGCCGACCTGCCCGTTCCGCGGCGGATGGTCGCGCTCGCCAGGGAGCACAAGCTCATCCTGCACGCGCACTCCGACGCCGATGCGATCGAGCGTCTCTACCGCCAGGATCCGCAGGCGCGCATCCTGTGGGCGCACTCGGGCTTCGACGCGCCCGACAAGGTGCGCGACATGCTGCGCAAGCATCGCAACCTCTGGTGCGACCTCGCCTTCCGCAGCGAGCATGGCGCCAACGGCAGGATCCCGCCGGAGTGGAAGGCGCTCTTCACCGAGTTTCCCGATCGCTTCATGGTGGGCACCGATACGTTCACGCCGGAGCGCTGGCACTACATCGGGCCGCATGCGTCATGGTCGCGCGCGTGGCTCGCGGAGCTGCCAGCGCCAGTGGCGGAGAAGATCGCATGGCGCAATGGCGAGGCGCTCTTCGGCGCGTGGAAGCCGCCCATGCAGCACCAGTGAGGCGCGAGGCGATGAGCCTGTGGGACGTCCTGATCGCCGGCGCAGCCGTCGCGATGGTCGCGTGGGCCGGACCGGCAAGTGCCCTGGCCTGCGGGGAGTCGCTCGGTGCCGACGCCCACCGCATCGACAACGCCCGCTACAGCGTCGTCTACCGGCCCGTGCCTGCGCCCATCGCGGTGGGCGAGCACTTCGCCGTCGACTTCGCCATCTGTCCCAAGGCGGGCGCCACCGCGCCGCGCGAGGTGCGCGTGGATGCCAACATGCCCGCGCACAGGCACGGCATGAACTACCGCCCCACGGTGGTCCGCGCGCGCGACGGGACGTATCGCGCCGAAGGCCTCATGTTCCACATGCCGGGGCGCTGGGACCTCACCTTCGACGTGATCGCGGGCAACACCACGGAGCGCCTCGCGAGCACGCTCGACGTGCGGTGAAACGCACGAGTCTTCGCTGCGGTGTGCTCCTCGCGTGCGTCGTCGCGACGATCGCTGCTGCTGCATGGGGCACCGCCACCGCCCCACCGAGCGAAAAGGACGGTGCCGTCGCGCGACCTCCCGTGCAGTTCACTGCCGACGACATCGCGACGATCCTCACGCTCGGCCCCCCGCCCGTGCCGGCCCGCGATCCGACCAATCGCGTCTCCGGCAAGCCCGCGGCGATCGCCTTCGGCGCACGCCTGTTCGGCGACCTCACGCTCTCGTCCACCGGCACCGTGTCCTGCGCCACCTGCCACGATCCCGCCCGCGCCTTCACCGACGGCGAGGCGCGTGCGCACGGCGAAGGTCCGGGCGATCGCAACACGCCCACGCTCCTGGGCGTGGCCGGCCAGCGCTGGTTCGGCTGGGACGGCGGCCAGGACAACCTGTGGGCGCAGAGCCTGCGGCCGCTGCTGGACAAGAAGGAGATGGGCGCCACGCTCGCCCACGTGGCGCGGCGCGTGCGCGACGATCCCGCGCTGCGCACGCAATACGCGGCCGCCTTCGGCCGCGCGCCGCCCCGCGACGACGAGACCGTGGCGCTCGATGCCGCGAAGGCGATCGCCGCCTACGTGGAAACGCTGCCTTTCCCGCGCAGCGCCTTCGACGACTTCCGCGACGCGCTCGCCCGCGGCGACCGCGAGACGATGGCACGCTATCCGCAGCTCGTGCAGCGCGGCCTCGCGATCTTCGTGGGCAGCGGCAACTGCACGATGTGCCACGGCGGCCCGCGGCTGTCGCACGGCGAGTTCCACGACGTGGGCATCGGCTTCTTCGTGGAGCCCGGGCGTGTCGATTCCGGACGGCATGGCGGCATCGAGAAGGTCGTGCGCAGCCGCTACAACCTGCTCGGACCCTTCAACGACGATGCCTCGCGCAAGACGGCCACGAGCACACGGCACGTGGCGCCGGCGCATCGCAATTTCGGCGAATTCCGCGTGCCGTCGCTGCGCAATGTCGCCAACACCGCGCCCTACATGCACGACGGCAGCCTGCCCACGCTGCGCGCCGTGGTGCGCCACTATTCCAATCTCGACGAGAACCGCCTGCACGCCGACGGCGAGCGCATCCTGCGTCCGCTCGACCTCGACAAATACGACGTGGATGCGCTGGTGGCGTTCCTGGAGACCCTCTAGTCGCGCGCGAAGCCCGTCGGGCAGGCCGCCTACTGCAGGAGCGGCGTGGCCGCGCCTTCGAGGTCCACGCCGTCGATCACTGCCGCGCCCGCCAGCACCCGCAGGTACTGCTGCAGGGCGATCACGAACGCCTGCCGCTCGAGCGCGGCAGCCACCGCGACTCGCACGTCCTCGTAGGAGGCCTCGATGCCGGGCTCGCGGGCGAGCACCTCCACCACGTGGAAGCCGAAGCGGCTGTGCACCAGCCGCGGCAGCACGCCCAGCCCCGGATGCGCGAAGACCTCCTTCGCGAACTCGGGCACGCAGTCGGCCGCAGCCAGCGTTCCCAGGTCGCCTCCGCCGGCCCCGCTCGGACAGTTGGACAGCGTGCGCGCGGCGCCGGCAAACGTGCCGTGCACGCGAACGTCGAGCAGCGTGGCCTCCGCCCGGGTGCGCAGCGCCACCACGTCCACCCCCGCCGTGACGGCGAACAGGACGTGACGCAGGTGCAAGCGCTCGCCGATCGCGTAGGCGCGCGCATTGGCGGTGAAGTGGCGGCGGCAGGCCTCCTCGGACACGGCCGGCACCTTCAAGGCACGGTCGATGAGCGCCTCGATGGCCGCCGAAGCGCACTCGCTGATCGCACCGTCCACGGCCGGTGGATCGGACAGCGGCAGCAGACCCTCGCGCTGTGCGGCCTGGCGCAGGAGCTCGGTACAGGCGCGCTGCCGCAATGGCGCGGGCGCGAGCACCTCGCCGGGAGCGTGCAGGGGCACGCCATTCACGCGGGCCACGTCCCTCGCCGACACGGCGGGCCGCATGGGGCTTCCCGCCGCGCTGTCGCACTGCGGGGCGTGTCTGCCCTTGGGGCGCTCCGGCCGGCTCATTCGGCGGCCGAGCCGCGCGGCGGCCGGTTGTGGTCCGGCGGCACGTTGAGCCGCCGGCTGCGCACGATCTGGTAGGGACGGAAGAGGTAGACGACCGAAGCGAAGCCGCTCCACACGTGCACCAGCCGGCTGAACGGCAGCAGCAGGAAGATCGTCATCCCGAGCACGAGGTGGAACAGGTAGGGCCACGGCAGCCCCGCCAGCGCCTCGACGTCGACGTGCCGGAGCGTGAGGATGCGCTGCGCCCAGTCGGCAAGGATCAGCATCGTGCTGCCGTCGGAGTGCGCCCACGAGAACGGCAGCGTGACGAGCCCCACCACGAGCTGCACCCAGAGGATCAGCAGGATGGCGAGGTCGGTGCGGTGGCTCGTGTAGCGGATGCGCGGGTCGAACATGCGCCGGTAGATGAGCATCGTGAGCCCGATGAAGCACAGCACGCCGAAGAGGCCGCCCGACCAGATGGCGAGCATCTGCTTGACCGGCGCCTCCATGAAGTGCGAGTAGAACGCGTGCGGCGTGAGAAGCCCCAAGAGGTGGCCGAAGAAGAGGAAGATGATGCCCACGTGGAACAGGTTGCTCCCCCAGTTCATGCCGCGGCGGCGGAGGAGCTGCGAGGAATCGCTCTTCCATGTGTACTGGTCGCGGTCGAAGCGCACGAGGCTGCCCAGGAGGAACACCGTCAGGCAGATGTACGGATAGACGCCGAAGAGAAAGCCGTGCACCGTGCTCATTGGATCGCTCCCCGCGCCGGGTCCCCGGCCTTGCGGTGGATGTGGATGGGCTGGACGCCGCCGGGGCGCGCCTGCCCCGCCGTCGAACATCCGTCGAAGGCGGGCGGCTCCTCCCAGGCGACGTCGATGGGCTCGTCCTCGGCGATCGTCACGGCGTCGGCCTTCTCCCCGGCAAGATCGAGGAGCGCGCCGAGCACGCTCGCGTAGCGGCTCTCGCGCTTGACCAGCGCCGTGAAGATCGCCTTCACGATGTGCGCGATCTCGGCGAGCAGGGCGCGCGCCTCGCGCGGCGGCTGCGTCGAGGCGAACTCGAGGAGAACGGGCAGGAAGTCGGGCAGCTCGCCCGGCGCGAGCTCGAGTCCGGCCCTGGCGTACGTCTGCGCGAGGTCGATCATCGCAGGCCCGCGGTCGCGCGAGTCGCCGTGCACGTGCTCGAACAGGTGCAGCGACGTCGCGCGCCCGCGGTCGAAGAGCTGCACGTACTCGGCCTCGACGTCGAGCGCGTCGCCCCGCGCGAGGGAGGCCAGCAGCGCGTCGACCTCCGCCAGGCGCTCGCGCGCCAGGGCGCCTTCGGCATGCAAGGCCCCGCGCAGCAGGGGAATGTCGTCGCGCAGCCGTGCATCGGGGTAGGCGAGGATTGCCGCCAGCACGCGCAGCGTCTTCGTCGCCGGCCTCACGTTGTCGAAGAGAGACATCTAGACCTCCGCCTTGATGGGAATGGTGCGCCGGCGCCCGCCACCGAAGATGCTGGTGTCGGTGGCGCCCTCCGAGCAGCCGTTGCCGAAGGTGAAGCCGCAGCTGCCGCGCACGTCGAACGCGTTCTCCGCGTACTCGCGATGCGTGGTGGGGATCACGAAGCGATCCTCGTAGTTGGCGATGGCCATCACCTGGTACATCTCCTCCACCTGCGCCTGCGTGATCCCCACCTGCTCCAGCACGGCGGGATTGCTGCGCCCTTCCACGTGCCGCGCACGCTGGAAGGCGCGCATGGCGAGCATGCGCTCCAGCGCGCGCACCACGGGCGCGGTGTCGCCGGCGGTCAGCATGTTGGCGAGGTACTTGACGGGGATGCGCAGCTCCCGCACATCCGGGATCTCACCGTTGGCGCCGACCTGGCCCGCGTTGGCGGCCGCCGAGATCGGCGACAGCGGCGGCACGTACCACACCATCGGCAGCGTGCGGTATTCCGGATGCAGCGGCAGCGCGACCTTCCAGTCGACGGCCATCTTGTAGACGGGGCTGCGGCGCGCGCCCTCGAGCCACGCATCGGGCACGCCGTCGGCGCGCGCCTGCGCGATGACCTGCGGATCGTTGGGGTCGAGGAACACGCCGAGCTGCGCCGCGTACAGGTCGCGGTCGTGCGGCACGCTGGCAGCTTCCGCCACCTTGTCGGCGTCGTACAGCAGCACGCCCAGGTAACGGATGCGGCCCACGCAGGTCTCGCTGCACACGGTGGGCATGCCGGCCTCGATGCGCGGATAGCAGAACGTGCACTTCTCCGCCTTGCCGCTCTTCCAGTTGTAGTAGATCTTCTTGTACGGGCAGCCCGACACGCACATCCGCCAGCCGCGGCACTTGTCCTGGTCGACGAGCACCACGCCGTCCTCCTCCCGCTTGTAGATCGACCCCGACGGACAGCTCGCCACGCAGGTGGGATTGAGGCAGTGCTCGCACAGGCGCGGCAGGTACATCATGAAGGTGTTCTCGAACTGCCCGTAGATCTCCTTCTGCACGTCGTCGAAATTCCTGTCGCGGCTGCGCTTGTCGAACTCGCCGCCCAGGATCTCCTCCCAGTTCGGTCCCCATTCGATCTTCTCCATGCGCAGCCCGGTCACGAGGCTGCGCGGGCGCGCGGTGGGCGCCGCACTCATCTCGGGCGCCGAGTGGAGATGGTCGTAGTCGAAGGTGAACGGCTCGTAGTAGTCGTCGATCTGCGGCAGGTTGGGATTGGCGAAGATGCGCATGAGGAGCTTCCAGCGCGCGCCCTGCCGGGGCTCGATGCCGCCGCCCGCGGTGCGGACCCAGCCGCCGTTCCACTTGTCCTGGTTCTCCCATTCCTTGGGAAAGCCGATGCCGGGCTTGGTCTCGACGTTGTTGAACCAGGCGTACTCCATCCCCGGCCGGCTCGTCCACACGTTCTTGCAGGTGACCGAGCAGGTATGGCACCCGATGCACTTGTCGAGGTTGAGCACCATGCCGATCTGCGCGCGGACTCTCATGCTCCCTCCCCGAGCTTCTGCACGATCCCGGCCCGCTCGTCGCCCCGCGGCGTGTCGAGCCAGTCGACCTTGGCCATCTTGCGCACGACCACGAACTCGTCGCGGTTGGTGCCGATGGTCCCGTAGTAGTTGAAGC
>CAZUGY010000154.1:0-8812 GCA_964620265.1 uncultured Alcaligenaceae bacterium | reverse complement strand
TCTGCTGCGTCTCCCAGGTGACGATGCCGCCCTTGACGTAGATCTTCCACGAGCAGCTGCCCGTACAGTTGGTGCCGTGGGTCGAGCGCACGATCTTGTCGTGGGCCCAGCGTCCGCGATACGCGTCCTCCCAGGTGCGGTCCTCGCCGGTGACCTGGCCGTGGCCGCCGGCGAAGAGCTCGCGCGGCTGCGAGAAGTAGGTGAGGCGGTCGAGAAAGTGGCTCATCGCTTTGCTTTCGTCGTGGCGATCATGGGTTCTTCACGTACGCCTTGCGGCGAAGGTAGAACCACCAGTTGATGAAGAGGCACAGCCCGTAGAAGGCGGCGAATCCGTACATCGCGCGCTGCGGCGAGCCGGCAGTGATCTGGTCCCCGATCACGATCGGGGCGACAAATGCGCCGTAGGCCGCCACCGCCGACGTCCAGCCGAGCACGGGGCCGGCCTGCTGGCGGTCGAAGATCACGCCGATGGTGCGGAACGTGGAGCCGTTGCCGATGCCGCTCGCGGCAAACAGCACCACGAAGAGCGCCATGAAGGTGAGGAAGTGCTGCTCCGGCGCGGCCGAGTTGTACGCCAGGAGCATCACGTGGCCCACCGCGACGGACGCCACGATCATCACCACCGAGATGACCTGGGTCACGATCGAGCCGCCGACCTTGTCGGAAATCCAGCCCCCGATCGGCCGTACCGCGGCGCCTACGAAGGGGCCGATCCATGCATACGCGAGCACAGGCGGCGCGTTGGGATTGGCCGCGGTATGCTGCATCATGCCGTTGGCGTCCGGCACGTGGCTCACCCCGAAGATCACCTTCATCGCGAGCGGCAGCGCCATCGAGAAGCCGATGAACGAGCCGAAGGTCACGATGTACAACGCGGTCATCGACCACGTGTGCTTGTCGCGGAAGATGGCGAACTGGCGCGCGATGTTCTCCTTCATCGCGCCGAATGCCGCCAGCCGCATGACGAGGAGCGCGGCGACGATGTCGAGCGGGATGGCCACCCACATGCTGATGACGCCGAGCCCGGTGGGCTTGGGCAGGTACAGGTACAGCCCGAGGATGGAGGGGATGAACGCCAGCGTGTACAGGTAGGTGACCTTGAGGAACGCGACGATGGGGTTGCCGACATCGGGCGAGACCGTCTTGAGGTTGTTCATCCCGAACCAGCAGAGGATGGACAGCGGCACCAGCGAGATGAGCCACGCGAAGCCCGCGTTCTGGATCCACGTGGGGGTGCCCGCCGGGATCTTCCCGAAGATCCACCCGGAGTCCTTGAGCAGCGTCATCGGCGCGCCGCCCAGCGCGCCGAAGAACCCCACCGTCATCACCAGCGGGATCACGATCTGCATCGTGGTGACGCCGAAGTTGCCCACGCCGGCGTTGATGCCGAGCGCCGTGCCCTGCAGTCGCTTCGGGAAGAAGGAGCTGATGTTCGACATCGAGCTCGCGAAGTTGCCGCCGCCAACGCCGGACCACAGCGCCATGAGCTGGAAGGCCCACAGCGGCCAATCCTTGTGCTGCAGCACGATGCCGGTGCCGATTGCCGGCGCGAGCAGCATCGCGGTGGTGAGGAAGATGGTGTTGCGGCCGCCGGCGATGCGGATGAAGAACGACGCGGGAATGCGCATCGTGGCGCCCGCGATGCCCGCGATCGCGGTCAGCGTGAAGAGCTCGGCCTGGGTGAACGGAAACCCCAGGTTCAGCATCTGCACGGTGATGATTCCCCACATGCCCCAGACCGCGAATCCACACAGCAGCGCAGGAACGGAGATCGCGAGGTTGCGGTAGGCGATGCGCTTGCCGGTCGATTCCCAGAACGCGTCGTCCTCCGGACGCCAGTCGGTGATGGTGCCGGCCGGGCGTGCGGCATCGGCGGGCAACGGGGCCTTGCGTGTGGGCGTCATGGCCGGTCCGTCTCAGCTCGGGGGGAGCGCCGTGGAATGCGGGGCGTGCGGGCCGATCACCTCGGTGCGCCGGACCTCCGTCCAGTACATCCAGATGAGCGATACCCACACCACGCCGTACATCAGCATGAAGGCGGAGGAGCGGATCCCGGTGAGGTCCATGAGGGCGCCGAACATGATGGGCAGGATGAAGCCACCGAGCCCGCCGGCCAGACCCACCACGCCGGAGATGACGCCGATGTTGTGCGGATACTCGTCGGAGATGTACTTGAACACCGACGCCTTGCCGAAGGCCCAGGCGATGCCGAGCACGAAGAGCAGCGCGGTGAACACCCACACGTTGAGGCCGATGTGGAACGTGCGCGGCCCTTCGAGCGTGGCGATCGTCATCTCGGTCTGCGGATACGAGAGGATGAACAGGCACACCCAGCTCACCCACATGACCCACCAGGTGAGGGCGTGCGCGCCCACCTTGTCGGAGAGCCACCCGCCGACGGCGCGCAGCACCCCGCCCGGCAGCGAGAAGCATGCGGCGAGGAGCGCGGCGGCGCGGATGTCGAGGCCGTACTCGCCCACGTAGTACTGCACCATCCACAGCGACAGCGCGACGTAGCCCCCGAAGACGATCGAGTAGTACTGGCAGTATTTCCAGACGTTGGGGTCCTTGAGCGCGGCGAGCTGCTCGCGCCACGTGACCCTGGCGTCCACGCGGTGCGCGGGATCGGAGTAGCTGAAGAACCAGAACAGGAGCGCGGTGCCGAGCATGATGGCCGCGTAGACCTGGGGCACCATCGTCCAGCCGAAGGCGACGATGAGCGCCGGCGCCACGAACTTGTTGACCGCGGCGCCGGAGTTGCCTGCCCCGTAGACACCCATCGCGAATCCCTGCTTCTCGCGCGGAAACCAGCGCGCGACGTACGGCGTGCCCACGGAGAAGGAGCCGCCGGCCAGGCCCACGAAGAGCCCGAGCACGAGGAAATGCCAGAACTGCGTCGCGTAGCCGATGAGCCAGATGGGCACCACGCACAGGAGCATGAGCACGAACATGACCACGCGGCCGCCGAACTTGTCGGTCCACATCCCGAGCGGCACGCGGATGAGCGAGCCGGTCAGGACCGGCGTGGCGGTGAGCAGGCCGAACTGCGTGGCGTTGAGATCCAGCGCCTTGCGGATCGGGATCCCGATCACGCCGAAGATCATCCACACCATGAAGCACGCGGTGAACGCGAGCGTGCTCGCGACCAGCACCGACAGTGCCTTTCCCTTTCCACTCATGATCGCGACACCCGCCTCCTCGTTCGTGGCCTCATGACGAGGATAGGAGTCGCGGGCGCGGGCGCCCATCCTTCCGTGGACGGGGCGAGGGTGATGCGGAAGGAGGACCCGGGGGCCTCCGGCATCCTCCGGAAGAACGATGCCCGGCCTACGAGAGGCCGTTGGCGGAGGCGATGACCGCCGCCTGCACGCGCGAGGCCACGTCGAGCTTGCGCAGGACGTGCTGCACGTGGATCTTCACCGTCGTCTCGGCGATGCCGAGCCCGCGGCCGATCTCCTTGTTGCTCTGTCCCCGCGCGATGCCGCGCAGAATCTCCTGCTCGCGCGGCGAGAGGAGTGCGATGCCAGTCGGCAGCGACACCGCGGGACCCGCGCTGGCGGCATCGCGATAGGCGTCCACGAGCTTGCCGGTCATGGCCGGTGCCACCACCGAGTCGCCCCGCGCCGCGCGCAACACGGCCTCGACGAGCGCATCGCCCTCCATGGTCTTCAGCAGATAGCCGCACGCTCCGCCGCGCAGCGCAGCGGCCAGGTCGTCGGCATCCTCGCTCACGGTCAGCATGAGCACGCGCGCGGACGGCAGCGCCTCGCGCAGCGCCGGCAATGCATCGACGCCCTTGACGCCGGGCAGGTGGTTGTCGAGGAGGATCACGTCGGGGTCGAGCTCCGGAGCGCGGCGCAGCGCTTCGCCCGCATCGGCCGCATCGCCTGCTACCTCCAGGCGTGGATCGCACGCGAGGAGCGCGGTGAGACCGCGCCGGAAGAGCGTGTGATCGTCCACGATCATGACCCGGATGGCAGGCGCGGCATCCGTGGTCACGGCAGCGTTCCGGCGTGGACCCGTGGCGGGACGACGGCGATCGCTTCGTCGACCGGGTGGTTGGCCATCACGGCATCCGTCCGCGCGGGAGCTGCGGTCGCCCCTGCGTCGATGGCCGCCGTGCCCCTCGGCAAGGTCAGCACGACCGACGTGCCGCGTCCTGGCGCGGACCGGATCTCGAGCGCGGCTCCGATCTTCTCGGCCCGCTCGTGCATGATGCGCAAGCCCACGCTGCTTTCGCTGCGCTGCGCGGCCGGCTCGAATCCGGCACCGTCGTCGCGGACCTCGAAGCGCCACGCAGGCTCGCGGTCCACGCTGAGCCACACGCCCTCGGCGTGCGCATGCTTGCGGATGTTGGACAGCGCCTCCTGCACCACGTGCAGGACGTGGATCTGCACGTCAGGGGCGAGCGGCAGCCCGTGCCCGTGGATGGCGAAGTGCGCGGTCGATCCCGACTGGTGCTCGAACTTGCGCAGGGTCGTACGCAGGGCCGGCTCGATGTCCGCGCCCTGCGGCCGCGTACGGAAGTGGACGAGCAGCTCGCGCACATCACCGTAGCACTCGCGCACGCCGACATCGATCTCGAGCAGCACCTTGCGTGCCCGCACCAGGTCCTTCGCCTCCACGGCGTCGCGCATGAGATGCACCTGGATCTTCACGAACGCGAGCGCCTGCGCGATCGAGTCGTGCAGCTCGCGGGCGATGAAGGCCCGCTCTTGCGCCACCGCCGACTCCTTGGCGAGCCCCGCGAGGCGCAGGTTCTCCATGGCGCTCGCGAGATGCGCAGTGAGCTTCTCGAGCGGCGACCATTCGGCGGATGTGGTGTCGACGGTCGCGTGGAAGAACAGGTCGACCTCTCCCATGCGCCGGTCGTGAAGGAGGATCGGCAGCGACACGATGCTGGCATAGCCGGCGGTGGCGCAATGCTTCTCGCCGGTCGCTTGCACGTCGGCCACGGCGATGCGGCGCGCGGTCGGGCCCGGAGTGTGCGTGCCGCAGAAGCAGCGCCCCGCGTGAACGCAATGCTCCCCCTTGGCCATCCCCGGCGGCAGGCCTTCTGCTGCCAGCAGCACGTACTTGTCGCTGTCCTCGTCCACCCAGCGCACGGCCACGCCATCGGCACGGGCCGCGCGCGCGATCCGTTGCGCGAAGCCGCGCGCCAGCTCCTCGAGCGTCGTGGCCTTGGCGGCAAGTGCCGTCACGTCGTAGAGCGCCTGCAGCCGCTCGCGCTGTTCCTCGATCTGCGCGGTCTTCTCCGCGACGCGCGCCTCGAGGTTGTGGTACAGCGACTGCAGGTGCGCGGCCATGCCGTTGAAGCAATCCGCGAGCGAGCCGAACTCGTCGGTGGTCACCCCCTCCACGCGCGCGCCGAAGTCGCCGTCGGTGAGGCGCGTGGTGGCCAGCTTGAGCCGGGCCACGGGCTCGAGCACGAACAGGTAGCCCGTCACGAGGAGCGTGGCCGCGCCGAGCACTGCCAGCGCCATCATCGCGATCTGCAAAAGGTGCAGGAGCGCCGTCCACCGCGCGAGGTGGCGCTCGATCGCGGCGACGAGCGCATCGATATCGGCGGTGAAGGCGGTGGTATCTGCGGACAGGCTGGCGGCTTCGGGCCCGGCGGCCGAGCTCCATCGCGCGCTGAAATCGCGCCAGCCACGCTCCACGGCGGCGAAGCGCCGGATCACCGTCTCGTCCAGCGGCATCGCCAGCGGACGCTCGGCATCTCCCGCGCGGAGCAGCTCGAGGCTGCGCTCGAACTCCGCGGCGAGCCCGGACAGCGTCGCCTCCTTGCGCAACGCTACGGCAAGCGCCCAGCGGTTCGCCTCCATGCGCATCCGGCCCGCTTCGTTCACGGCTGCGGCGCCTCCGTCGAGCTGCCACGAGATCCAGAGCGTGACAGCGATCGAGGCCAGGCCGAGGATCGCGAACGGCGTCGCGATCAACGCGAGCTTCACTGCGAGCGTACGGTGCCTGCGGCCGGCCATGTCCGATCCTGCGCCGCCCGTGCCCGGAAATACTTGACCCGGATCAATCGTGATGTAGGAAACGTCCCACAGCACAACGGCGCCTTGGCCGGTGTTCGCGGCATGGCCCACAGCGCACCATGGCTCACGTCCTGAACACTTTCCGACACCGGTCCACCGGCACCTGTAGCGGGCAACTGCAGACGCCGAACCGCCGCCCGAGGGCAGCGGTACTCTCCCCCGGTACCGGAAAGGCTACTCCCGAGCCTCGTGTTCACGACCCAGCGGCCGCCCCTCCATAGGCGGCCGCTTTTTTTGTTTCACGGTTGCGCGGCCGCACGAAGCCGGTGCCTTCACCCATGTCTTCCTGCATGACGGCGTCCGCGGCATGGCTGCCTGCACCACTTCCTGGGACACGACCGTGTTGCGCACCAGCGCGATCACCTACACGAATATGGGCGTTTGTCCGATCCACGCCGCGACGTGGATCAAGGCATCATGCAAGTGTCGAACGGCCACGGACTACTCCCCTGGTTCCCACCGTCGACGGAAGCGGCCGCGGATGCGGCCGCTTCTTTTCGGTGGTCGGACCTCGGCGGTGTGTGCCGTGCCGGGGCGAGGCGGGACACGAGGGTCACCTCCCGGGCGCCGCCCGCGTTCCTGGCCTTACCTGCACGCGGCCAGCATCTGCAATTCGAGCCCGTCCTCCCGACGCGCGGTCGCGAGGCTGCCCGCGGGCTGCAACGCAAACGCGATCGCGGTGGCCGCATCGCCGGCCACCTTGACCACCGCTTCCCCGATCCGCTCGGGCTGCGCGAGCGCGCGGAGCTTGCCCGTCCGGTGGAGATACAGGAGCAGCGCGAACAGCGTGCCTCCGGGGAGGACCACTTCCAGCAGGACGTACGGGCCCGCGCGCTTCAGCAGCCTGCAAAGTTCCCGGGCGCGGGCGGCGATCGTGGCTTCCATGACTGCAACTCCCTCGTGTCGTCTTCTTCTCGCCAGCCGATCCGGCGATTCGATGGCGGCAGTGTGCAGGGGCAGCGCTGGCCGATGGCTGACGGATGGCGAGGTTGCGGCGAGGCCCGGCGATCCACCGTCAAGGAAAATCTATCGCCTTGATAAATAAACTGAATCATCCCGATGCCGGGTGCCGGCGGCGCCGGGAGCGGCGACCCGGCGCGGCGCCGCCACCCGGCTCACTGCCGGCTGACAGATCGCTTACGCCGGGCTGACGGCAGCGCCCGGTGTCACCGCGAGCGGCGCCTCGCGCTGCGGCAACGGCAGGCCGATCGCGTGGTGCAGGGCGTCGTCCACGGTCTCGAGGAAGTGGAAAGTCAACTGGGCGCGGGCGTCGGCCGGGATGTCCTCCACGTCGCGCCGGTTGCGCGCGGGCAGGAGCACCGTCGTGATTCCCGCACGCAGCGCCGCCAGCACCTTCTCCTTGATCCCGCCCACGGGGAGCACGAGGCCGCGCAGGCTGATCTCGCCCGTCATGGCCACGTCGTGGCGCACCGGCTTGTCGAGCGCGAGCGAGGCGAGCGAGGTGAACATCGCCACCCCCGCGCTGGGGCCGTCCTTGGGGATGGCGCCCGCCGGGATGTGCATGTGGATGTCGGTCTTCTCGAAGCCCGCCGGATCGATGCCGAGCGAGATCGCGCGCGCCTTCACGAGCGTCAATGCCGCCTGCGCGCTCTCCTTCATCACGTCACCCAGCTGGCCGGTCAGGATCAGCTTGCCGGTACCCGGCGTGCGGGAAGTCTCGATGAAGAGGATGTCGCCGCCCACGGGCGTCCAGGCGAGGCCCGTGGCCACCCCCGGCACGGCGGTGCGCATCATCACCTCGTTGTCGAAGCGCTGCGCACCGAGGATCTCGGCCACCTGCTCCTTGCCGATCACGATCCCGCCGGCGGCGCCTTCGGCGATCTGCATCGCCGCGTGACGGAAGAGGTTGCCGATCTCGCGCTCGAGGTTGCGCACGCCCGCCTCCCGCGTGTAGTCGCCGATCACGCTGCGCAGCGCGTCGTCGGTGACCTCGACTTGCCCGGCCGTGAGACCCGTGGCCGTGAGCTGCCGGGCGACGAGATAGCGGCGCGCGATCTCGAGCTTCTCCTGCTCGGTGTAGCCCGGCAGGTGGATCACCTCCATGCGATCGCGCAGCGGCCCGGGGATGCGGTCGAGCACGTTCGCGGTGGCGATGAACACGATGCGCGAGAGGTCGAACGGTACGCCGAGGTAGGTATCGCGGAAGGTCGAGTTCTGCTCCGGATCGAGCACCTCGAGCAGTGCCGCCGACGGATCGCCGTGCAGCGACGCTCCGAGTTTGTCGATCTCGTCGAGCATCAGCACGCAGTTGCGCGTGCCCGCCTTGCGGATCGCCTGGATGATGTTGCCCGGCATGGCGCCGATGTAGGTGCGGCGGTGGCCGCGGATCTCCGACTCGTCGTGCACGCCGCCGAGCGACAGGCGCTGGAACTTGCGGCCGAGTGCGCGCGCTATGCTCTGGCCGAGCGAGGTCTTGCCCACGCCGGGCGGGCCGACGAAGCAGAGGATGGGCGTCTTGCCCTCGGGATTCAACTTGCGTACCGCGAGGTACTCGAGGATGCGCCGCTTGATCTTGGCCAAGCCGAAGTGGTCCTCGTCGAGGATGCGCCGCGCGTCGTCGATGGAGATGGGCTCCTCTTCCGGCAACGCCCACGGCAGCTCCACGAGCCAGTCGAGGTAGGTGCGCACCATCGAGTATTCGGGCGATTGCTCGGACATCTGCGCGAGACGGCCCAGCTCCTTGCGCGCGTGCTTCGCGACGTCCTCGGGCATCTTCGCGTTCTCGATCTGTCCGCGCAGCTCGCCGATCT
>CAZUGY010000153.1:0-8812 GCA_964620265.1 uncultured Alcaligenaceae bacterium | reverse complement strand
CCGTGCCCGCGGTCGTCACGTCGTTGTAGAAGCGGGGGTTGGCGGGATCGGTGGCCTCCACCGGACGCGAGGCCGCGTTCGTGTTGGTGAGCGTCCCTTGGCGACGGACGGGAAGTTGAGCGTGAGCTTCTCTTCGGCCTCGGCAACAGGCGGCGTCCACGAGTCGTCGCCACAGGCCATGAGCGACGTTCCGAGGAACGTTCCCGCCACTGCACCGGTGGACCCGCGCAGCAGCGTGCGTCGCGACAGCCGCGCGCGGAGGATCGAATCGAAGGTGGAGTTGCCGGAAGGATTGACGTCGACGTGCTCGTCGTGCTGCTGGACTTCGTTTGCCATGAAGGGCTGCCTCGTTCGGGTTGCGTCGGGGAAGCGCGCAACGTTACGAGGAGCCCTTTACGGCAAGGTGACACGACGATTGCAGCCGCGCTTTCCGACGCGTGCCGTCCGCGCGCACCGTCGCACAAGACATGCGCTGCTTGCGGCAACGGTGCGCCGTGCGCGACGGGAGCCTTCTCCCGTGGGGCGTCAGGCGCCTTCGAGGATGCGGATCTCGCGCGACGCGCCGTCGCCCAGCGCCGCCAGCGCTTCCTGGTACGCGGGCGAGTCGTGCGCGGCGATCGCCGCTTCCACGCTGTCGAATTCGAGCAGCACCGTGCGCTGCTCGATCCCCTGCTCGTACACCTTGGCAGGCAGCCCGCGCGCCAGGAAGCGTCCGCCCGCGCCGGTGAGCGCGGGACCCGCGAGCTTCGCATAGGCCGCGAGCTTGTCGTTGTCGTGGATCGCCTTGTAGACACTTACCCAGTACGCCTTCGGCATGCTGCTTCCCTTTCGCTTGTGGTGGACCGAACGAACATCGTGATCCCGCACGGCGGGACGTTGCGATTATCCTACGGCGATGCCTCTCATCACACTCCAGGATGCCGAGCTCGCCTTCGGCCTCCATCCCTTGCTCGATCGGGCCGGCCTCGTGGTCGACGGCGGCGAGCGCATCGGGCTCATCGGCCGCAACGGCACCGGCAAGTCGTCGCTGCTGGCGATCGTCGCCGGCCACGCGGAGCTCGACGCCGGCACGCGCAAGCGCCAGGACGGCCTCGTGACCCATCTCGTGGAGCAGGAGCCCGTCCTGCCGCCGGCGGCCACGCTGCGCGAATCGCTGGTGCTGCGCGCGGGACCCGCATTGCGCCCGGATGACGAGCGCGAGCGCTGGCGGCTCGAGGCCCGGCTCGTGGAATTCCTCCATCGCTTCGGCCTCGACGAGGCGCTCGCCCCCGCGTCCGCTTCCGGCGGGCAGCGCAAGCGCGCGGCGCTGGCCCTGGCCTTCGCCCTCGCCCCCGATCTCCTCCTGCTGGACGAGCCCACCAATCACCTGGACCTCGACGGCATCGACCTCCTCGAGGAATTCGTGCGCCGGCAACCGGCCTGCATCGTGATCACCCACGACCGCATGTTCCTCGACAAGGCCGCCACCCGCATCGTGGAGCTCGACCGCGGCCTCCTGCGCTCGTATCCCGGCAACTTCGCGGCCTACGAGGCGCGCAAGGCCGGTGAGCTCGCCGCCGAATCGGTCTCCAACCGCAAGTTCGATGCCTTCTGGAAGCAGGAGGAGGCGTGGATCCGCAAGGGTGTGGAAGCGCGCCGCACGCGCGACGAGGGCCGCGTACGCCGTCTCGAGGCATTGCGCCGCGAGCGGGCGGCACGCCGCGAGCGCAGCGGCAACGTGGCATTCACGCTGCAGGGTGCGGAGCGCTCCGGCAAGCTCGTGGCCGAGCTCGTCGACGTCACCAAGGGCTGGGGCGAGACCGTGGTCGTACGCGACCTCGACCTCACCGTGATGCGCGGCGACCGCATCGGCATCATCGGCGCCAATGGCGCGGGCAAGACCACGCTGCTGAAGCTCATCCTGGGGGAGCTCGCGCCCGATCGCGGCACGGTGCGGCTCGGCACCAAGCTCGAAGTCGCCTACTTCGACCAGATGCGCGCGCAGCTCGACCCTGCGCGCACGCTCGCACAGACGATCAGTCCCGGCAGCGAGTGGATCGAGGCGCACGGCGGGCGCAAGCACGTGCTGTCGTACCTGGCGGAGTTCCTGTTCCCTCCCGAGCGCGCGCAGGCGCCGGTGAGCACGCTGTCCGGCGGCGAGCGCAACCGGCTGTTGCTCGCGCGTCTTTTCGCGCAGCCCGCCAACCTCCTCGTGCTCGACGAGCCGACGAACGACCTCGACATCGAATCGCTCGAGCTGCTCGAGGCCACGCTGCAATCGTATGCGGGCACGCTGCTGCTCGTGAGCCACGATCGCGCGTTCCTCGACAACGTGGTCACGCAGACGATCGTGGCCGAAGGCGACGGCCGCTGGAAGGAGTACGTCGGCGGCTACAGCGACTGGCTCGCGCAGCGCGCGAGGGTTGCGCCGGCGTCTGCGCGCGAGCCGGCGGCGCGCAGCGAAGCCGCGCGCACCGCGCGCGTGGCCACCAAGCTCTCGTACAAGGAGCAGCGCGAGCTGGATGCGCTGCCCGCCGAGCTCGAGGCGCTCGAGGCCGAGCAGCAGGCGCTCACGGCGCGCATGAGCGGCGACGCGTATCACAAGGCGGGAGGTGAGGCGATGCGCGAGGATGCCGAGCGTGCCGCGCAGCTCGAGCATGAGCTCGCCAGGAAGCTCGAGCGGTGGGTGGAGCTCGAGGGACGGTCCGCAAAGGGCTGAGACGCCGAATCCACGCGCATCCCACACACGGGTTTGCCAGCGCACGCACGGCGCGCTAACCTCGCCCCCTGCCCGCACCCTTCCGCATTCCTCCCCGTGCCCGATACGCTCTTCACCACCGACGCCATGCGCGCGCTCTTCAACGACGACGCCTTCGTGGCGCGCATGCTCGACTTCGAGGCCGCCCTCGCGCGCGCCGAAGGGTCCACCGGCGTGATCCCTGCGACGGCCGCCGACAGCGTCGACCGTGTCTGCCGCGAAGCGACGCTCGACGTGCCCGCCCTTCGCGCTGCTGCGCGCTCCGCAGGCAACCTCGCCATTCCCTTCGTGGCCGCGCTCACCCGCGCCGTGGCGACGCAAAGCCCCGAGGCGAAAGGCTACGTGCACTGGGGTGCCACGAGCCAGGACGTGCAGGACACGGCGGTGGTCCTGCAATTGCGCGACGGCCTGGCGCTTCTCGCCGCCGATGTCGATCGCGTGTGCCTCGGCCTGCGCGCGCAGGTGGCGAAGCATCGCGCCACGCTCATGCCGGGACGCACCTGGCTGCAGCAGGCCTCACCCGTCACGCTGGGCCTGAAGCTCGCCGGCGTGCTCGATGCCATGCTGCGGCACCGCGAGCGGTTGCGCATGATCCAGCGTGACGTCGCCGTGCTGCAGTTCGGCGGCGCCGCCGGGACGCTCGCTTCCCTCGGCGAAAAAGGTGCCGCGGTCACCGGCGCGCTGGCGCGTGAGCTCGGCCTCGCCGTCGCCGACATTCCCTGGCACACGCAGCGCGACCGCTTCTGCGAGGTGGCCACGACACTCGGCCTCCTCGTGGCCACGCTCGGCAAGCTCGCGCGCGATCTGTCGCTGCTCGCGCAGTCCGAGGTCGGCGAAGCCTTCGAGGCCGCCGCCAAGGGCCGCGGCGGCTCGTCCACGCTCCCGCACAAGCGCAATCCGGTGAGCGCGGCGATCGTCCTCGCCGCGGCGATCCGCGTGCCCAATCTCGTGGCCACGATGCTGTCCGCCGCCGTGCAGGAGCACGAGCGGGGCCTGGGCAACTGGCCCGCCGAGTGGGACACGCTGCCGCAGATCCTGCTGCTCGCCGCCGGTGCGCTCGATGCCACCGCCTATGCCATCGAAGGCCTCGACGTCGACGCGTCGCGCATGCGCGCCAACCTCGATCTTCTCGATGGACTCACGATGGCCGAGGCCGCGCAGATGGCGCTTGCTCCGGCGCTCGGGCGCGATGTCGCGCACGAAGTCGTGGCAGCGGCGTCGAAAGCCACCGCCGCGCAAAGGCGCCATCTGCGCGACGTGCTCGCGGAGGATGCGCGCGTCACCGCCGTGCTCGACGGCGATGCCCTGGCCGCGGTCTTCGAGCCCGCCGGGTACCTGGGCTCCACGATGCAGTACATCGACGCGGTGCTCGCGAAGACCGTCCGCTGACGACGCTTCAGCACCTCCGCTTCCCTGCCATGTCCTTCTCGCCGCACGCGCCGGCCCGGTCCGCGCGCACCGACACGCTGCTGGCCGTATTCCTGTTGTGGCTCGCGGGCAACGCGCTGCGCCTCACGATCCTCGCGGTCCCGCCGATCCTGGCGCTCATTCGCGATGAATTCGCGCTTTCCGCCACCGAGGTAGCGGTACTCTCGAGCATCCCGCCTGCGCTCTTCGCCATCGCCGCGCTCGCCGGATCGTTGCTCGTCGCGCGCCTGGGCCTCCTGCATGCGCTCCTGGGCGGCCTCGTGATCACCGCCGTGGGCTCGGCCCTGCGCGGGGCGGCCGGCACCTACGCCACGCTGCTGGCCGCCACCGTCGTCATGTCAGCGGGTGTGGCCATGCTGCAGCCGATGATGCCGACGATCGTGCGTGCATGGCTTCCGCATCGCATCGGGCTGGGCACCGCGCTCTACACCAACGGCCTGCTCGTGGGAGAAGTGTTTCCCACGCTGCTCACGATTCCGCTCGTGCTGCCGCTCCTCGGTGGCAGCTGGCGCGGCTCGCTCGTGTTCTGGTCGGCCCCCATCGCGGTGATCGCGCTCGTGGTGTGGTGGCTCGCGCCGCGCACGCGCGGCACGACGCGCGCGCCCGGCGTGGTGCCGCAGAAGTGGCTGCCCGACTGGCACAAGGGGCTCGTGTGGCGCCTGGGTGCATTCTTCTGCTGCATCAATGCGATCTACTTCAGCGCCAACGCATTCATCCCGATCTATCTCGCGAGCCACGGGCGGCAGGACCTGATCGGCGGCGCGCTCGCGGCGCTCAACTTCGGCCAGCTTCCCGCGTCATTCCTGCTGCTCGTGGCCGCCGACCGGCTGCAACGCAGGACCTGGCCCTACGTCGTCTCGGGACTGCTCTCGCTCGCGGCGATCGGCGGCTTGGTCTTCGACGTGGGCGCCGCCACGATCTGGTGGGCGGCGTTGCTCGGCTTTGCGGATGCCGCGGCGCTCATCCTCGCCCTCATGCTGCCGGCGCTGCTGTGCCAGCCGGAGGACGTCGCGCGCACGGCCGCGGGCACGTTCACGCTGAGCTACGGCGGTGCGGTGGTGATCGCCATCGTCGGCGGCATGGCGTGGGATGCGACCGGGGTCCCCGCGATGGCCTTCGCGCCGCTCGCGGCGTGCGCGATCGCGCTGGTGGCCATTGCGGCGTTGCTGCGGACGAAGCGGGAGCTGTTGTAGAAGCGGACGACGTCGCGCTAATTCAAGGCGACGTCCAGTACCAGCATCGTCGCAAAGCCCACGAAGAGCGCCGCCGTCGCACTCGTGGAGTAGCCCTTGCGGTGCGTCTCGGGAATCACCTCGTTGCTGATCACGAAAAGCATCGCGCCTGCGGCGAAGCCGAGTGCCCCTGGCAGCAGTGCGGACGACAGCGCCACCACGCCACCACCGAAGGCGCCGCCCACGACCTCGACGAGTCCCGTCACCGCCGCCACCAGGAAGGCATAGGTTCGCGTATAGCCCTGGCCCACGAGCGCCATCGCCACCGCGAGGCCTTCGGGCAGGTTCTGCAGGCCCATCGCAATCGTGACCCTGAGGCCGATGTCGGCATCGCCGCTGCCGGCGCCCACGCCGATCGCCATTCCCTCCGGGAAGTTGTGCACGGTGATCGCGAGCACGAACAGCCACGCGCGCGCGAGGCGCTCGCGCAACGGGCCCTCGGCACCCTTGATGAAGTGCTCGTGGGGAACATACGTGTGCGCGGCCCACAACGCCGCGCCGCCGATCATGAGCGCCGTCACCGTGCCCCATGCGGCGCGCCCGCGGCTGCCGAACACCGTGACGCCGAACTCGATGCTCGGCAGGATCAGCGAGAAGAACGTCGCCGACAACATCACGCCCGCGGCGAAGGCGAGCATGGCATTCGACACGCGCGGGCCGAGCGACTTCATGAAGAAGGCGGGCAGCGCGCCCAGCGTGGTGGCGGCAAAGCCGCCGACGAGGCTTGCCGCGATCGCGGTCGACAGCGGCGAGAGCGAGGCGAGGTCCATCCGGCCATAAGTAGCAGATTCGGACGCCGCCCGAAAGACATGTGCACCGCCGGCGGCGACACGCTCGGGAACGACGCGAAGCATGCCAAGTAGTGGGACAATCCACGACTCCACAACGAATGGAAGCGGCATGCCCAACATTGCAAGTGTTCTGCGTGAAGAGATACTCCGCCTCTCGCGCAAGGAGCATCGGAGCCAGAACGCGGCCACCAGGAAGTCCGCCGCCCAGCACCGCCGCGACATCGCCGCGCTGAAGCGCGAGGTTGCCGCGCTCAAGCGCCAGGTCGCCTCGCTGATGAAGCGTGGCTCGGTTCGCGCGGCAGCCTCCATGGACGCTGCCGCCGTCCCCGGAGCGAAGCTCCGGTTCGTCGCCAAGGGTCTCCGGTCGCATCGCGCGCGCCTCGAGCTGTCGGCCGGCGAGTTCGGCAAGCTGGTCGGAGTCAGCGCCCAGTCGGTGTATGCCTGGGAAAGCGGGAAGACGACACCGAAGCGGGACCAGCTCGCGAAGATCGCCGCCGTACGACGGATGGGCAAGCGGGACGTGATGGCGCGCCTGGAACAGGGCAGCGCCGAGGGCAAGCGCACGGCTCGTCGGCGTGAGGGCAAGGCCGACTGACGGGCAGTTGCCCGCCGTGTGCCACCACCGCGTCCCGCGGCGAGCGCGTCCGCGGTGGCCGGGCACGGCGCCTACTTCAAGGCGACCCTGGGAAAATCGACCGGGACCTCCAGCGCGACGTTGATGTAGTTGGTGAAGAGATTGAGCGCGACATGCGCCAGGATCTCGACGATCTGCTCGTCGCCGAAGCCGGCCTCCCGCAGGCTCGCGACATCGCCATCGGTGATCTGCGCACGCTGCTCGACCACCTTCAGGGCGAAGGCCAGCGCCGCCGCGGTCCTGGCGTCACCGGATTGACCACTCTGGGCCGCGGACATCTCGGCGGAAGACGCACCGGCGTTCTGGCCGAGCACGGTGTGTGCCGCCAGGCAGTATTCGCAGCGATTCCGGTTGGCGATGGCCACGGCGATCTGCTCGCCGAGCCTCGCGCCCAGCGTGCCCTTGCCCAGGGCGCCGAAGGCGGCCCACATGCTCTGCAGCGCCGCCGGCGAGTTGGCCACGGCCTTGAACATGTTGGGCGTGGCGCCGAAGGCCTGCTGGATCTGCGCCAGCAGCGGTTGGCTGGCTGCAGGGGCGAGTTGCGGTTGGATGTTGACGCGAGACATGTCGAGCTCCCAGGTGGATGACCGATTGAAGTGAGGAAGGCAGCCGGAGCGGCAGGTTTTCCTTGCGGGTCCAACGTGGGCAGTATGGGCGGCGGCGGCGTATGATTGGTATCTATTTATCCACCAAACGTACCAATTCGTTCACATGCATGCCCTCCTTCCTGTCGACCGCCTCTCGGGGATCCTCGAGCGGTTCCGCGTGCGGGCGGAGCTGCACTACGCCGGCGCGCTGTGCGGGGTGAACCACTTCGACGCCCGCGAGGGACACGGTTACCTGCATGTGTTGCGCCGCGGCCAGTTGAAGGTGAGCCATCCGGGCGCGCGCGATGTGCCGAAATCGATGCACTTCGACGAGCCGACACTGCTGCTGTACCCGCGCCCCTTCACGCATCGTTTCCACAATCCTCCCGCGGAGGGCTCCGATTTCACCTGCGCGCGATTGAGCTTCGACGGCGGCTCGTGCAATCCGCTCGCGCGGGCGCTGCCCGCCCTGATCGCATTGCCGCTGGCGCGGGTGTCGGGCCTCGACCTGGCGCTCGAACTGCTGTTCGCGGAAACCGATCGCGTGCGCTGCGGCCAGCGGTTGTTGGCCGACCGCATGTTCGAGGTCGTGGTGATCCAGCTCTTGCGCTGGTTGCTCGACCATCCGCAGGAAGCGGGCGTGCGTCCCGGCTTCATCACCGGGCTGTCGGAGCCGCGCCTGGCGCGTGCGCTGGTCGCCATGCACGACGCTCCCGGCGAGCCTTGGCCCCTGGAGCGCATGGCAGAACGCGCCGGCATGTCCCGCACGGCATTTGCCAACACCTTTCGCGCGGTGGTGGGCCAGACGCCGGCCGACTACCTCGGCGACTGGCGCATGGCGCTGGCGCAGCGCCGGCTGCGCGCGGGGCAGCCCATCAAGGTCCTGGCCGACGAGCTCGGCTATGCGAGCCCATCGGCCCTGTCGCGCGCATTCACCGCCAAGGTCGGGATGTCTCCTCGCGATTGGCTCGCGAAGACCGCTGTGGAAGCACAGCGATAGCGAAAGCGCCTATTACCGGTCAGCGACGTGGCAGCCTTCTCCAATGCCCGAGCGCCATGACCGCCAGCAACAGCGCGAGCAGGATCGAGCTCCATTCGGACAGCGTGGGAACCGCGGCCGCGGGGTTGGGCGGAATGGGCGGTACCGCGGCGCCGATTCCGCTCAATGCCGCGGAATTCGGACTGCCGGTACCGTTGGATGTCACGGTGATTGCGCCGGACCGCGATCCCACTGCGGTGGGCGTGAAGGTCACGCTGATCGCGCACGTGATGCCGGGCGCGAGCGAGGCCGGGCAATCATGTGTCTGCGCAAAGTCCCCGGACGCCACGATGCTGGCGATGCCGAGCGCCGCGCCGCCGCTGTTCTGCAGCGTGATGACCTGAGCCGGCGAGCTTTCGCCGAC
>CAZUGY010000152.1:5184-8870 GCA_964620265.1 uncultured Alcaligenaceae bacterium | reverse complement strand
ACGTTCGCCTCGAGCTCTGCGAGCCACGCCTTCGCATTCCCATCCGACGGCGCGCGCCAGTCGCCGCGTGGCGAGAGACTGCCCCCGGACACGACCTTGGGTCCGTTCGGCATCGCGGAGCGCTTGAACTGGCTCTCGCCGAAGAAGCGGCGCAGGAATACCGCGAGCCACCTGCGGATCGTGGCCAGGTCGTAGGCGTGGCGGGCGTCGTGCGGAAACGCCGGCGGCCACGGCCCGCGCGCGGCGTCCTTCCACGCGTGCCAGGCAAGAAATGCGACCTTCGACGGCCGCAGGCCGTAGCGCGTGATGTAGAAGAGGTGGAAGTCCTGCAGCTCGTAGGGCCCCACGACCTGCTGCGTGCTCTGGATGTCGCCCGCGGCATCGGCCGGGACGAGCTCCGGCGAGATCTCCGTGTCCACGATCGAGAGGATCACGTCGCCCGCGGCGGCATCGACCTGCCCGCTCGCCGCGACCCAGCGCATGAGGTACTGGATGAGCGTCTTGGCGAGCGAGCCGTTCACGTTGTAGTGGCTCATGTGGTCGCCCACGCCGTACGTGCACCAGCCGAGCGCGAGCTCGGAGAGGTCGCCAGTGCCGAGCACGAGGCCATGCCGCTGGTTGGCGAGGCGGAAGAGATAGTCGGTGCGCAGCCCCGCCTGCACGTTCTCGAAGGTGACGTCGTAGTGCGCCTCGCCGCGGGAGAACGGATGCCCGAGGTCGGCCAGCATCTGCCGCGCGGCGGGCCGGATGTCGAGCTCTTCCGCGGTGACACCGAGCGCACGCATCAACGCCAACGCATTGCCCTTCGTCTTTTCCGAGGTCGCAAACCCGGGCATGGTGAAGCCCAGGATGTTGGCACGCGGCAGGCCGAGGCTGTCGAAGGTGCGCGCGGCGACGAGCAGCGCGTGACTCGAGTCGAGGCCGCCCGACACGCCGATCACCACGTGCTGCAAGCCGGTGGCCTCCAGACGCTTGTGCAGGCCCTGCACCTGGATGTTGAACGCCTCGAAGCAGTCGAGGTCGAGCCGGGCGGGATCGTCGGGCACGAAGGGGAAGCGATCGATCGGGCGCACGAGGCCCACGTCGGCATCGCGTACTGCATGCTCGAATACGATGCGGCGGAACGCGCGCTCGGGATGCGCGGCGGCGATGGCCGCGGAATTGAACGTGGGCGTGCGCATGCGCTCCTGGCGGATGCGCTCGACGTCGACGTCCGCCACGGCCATCTGGCTCGTCGCGGGAAAGCGCTCGGTGCGCGCGAGCGGCATGCCGAGCTCGTGGATCGTCGCCTGGCCGTCCCAGGCGAGGTCGGTGGTGCTCTCGCCCGGTCCGGCCGCCGAATAGATGTACGCCGCCTGGCAGCGCATCGACTGCGCGGCGCACAGGATCTCGCGGTCGGCCGCCTTGCCGATCACCACGTTGGAGGCGGAGAGGTTGCACAGGATCGTCGCCCCGGCGAGCGCGCCTCGCGTGGACGGCGGGGCCGGCGCCCACATGTCCTCGCAGATCTCGGCATGGAAGACGAAGTCGCGCAGTCCCGAGGCCGCGAAGAGAAGATCGGTGCCGAAGGGCACGCGCTGCCCGGCCACCTCGATGTCGAGCCCCGCGAGCCCCACGCCCGGCGCGAACCAGCGGTGCTCATAGTACTCGCGATAGTTGGGCAGGAACGACTTGGGCACCACGCCCGCGATCGCGCCGCGCGCGATCACCACGGCGCAGTTGTACAGGCGCTGGTTGCGGCGCAGCGGCGCGCCGACCACGAGTGCCAGCGGAAGGTCGCGCGAGGCGGCGGTGAGGGTGCCGAGGCCCGCCTCGACCGCATCGAGCAGGGCGTCCTGCAGCAGGAGGTCGTCGATGGCGTAGGCGGACAACCCGAGCTCGGGAAACAGCACGAGGTCGGCGTGGCGGCCCGCGGCCTCGCGGACCATCGCCAGCGTCTCCTCCGTATTGCGCGCTGGGTCGCCCACGGCCGTGCGCGGCGTGCAGGCGGCCACGCGGACGAAGCCCTGGCGATGCAGCGCGAAGAAGGGAGCGGTCATGACCTCGAGACGGGGACCCGAATGCGCCATGGTAGCGGATCGGCCGGATCGGGCCTCCCCGCGGCGGGCATGCCGCGACGAAGTGTGTAGTCCGCGCAACAACGGGTCCGCCCACCCCGTCGGCGCGGCGATGTCCTACAGAACCGTCCCGCCGCGCCGCGATATCGTCGCCTGGAGAGGCCAGTCGGCCCCAACGAGTGGCGGATGCGGCAGTGGACGACAAGCCGGCAGAGGTAGCAGAGCAGCGAGAAGGGCGCCCCGGCGGCCTGTCCGTGCTGCGGGTGGCGCTGGTGGAGGATTCGCAGCGGATCCGCGCCCACCTGGCCGAAGCGCTCGACGAGATCCCGAACGCGACGATCGCCTTCGTGGCCGATACCGAGGGCGAGGCGGTCAGGATGCTCGCCGCCGAAGCCTGGGACGTGGTGATCCTCGACCTGCAGCTGCGCTCGGGGACCGGCCTGGGCGTGCTGAAGGCGATGCACGGCTGGCGAAGGGACGCGCCGCGCACGGCGATCGTCTTCACCAACTACGGCTTTCCGCAGTACCGCGAGCGCGCGCTGGCGCTGGGCGCGCAGCACTTTTTCGACAAGGCAAAGGACCTCGAGGCGCTCAAGGACGTGCTGGCGGAGCTCGCGGAGCATGGCTGAAGATTTTTGTAGGACAGCCGTGGCGCGCCCGTTGCGCGCCCGTCCGACGGCGTCTGCGGTAAGGTCGGGGCATCCTCGTGCCGTTACCTCGGGAGCCCGGAGTCGATGACAACGCAAAACACCACCGGCGCCGCGCCGGGCAATCCACACCCCGCCGGCGCTGCGTCGGCGGGGGCGACCTCGCTCGCCGCGCGCATGACCGATCTCGTCCGCGATGCCGGCAGCCTGGCGCGCGACCACCTCGAGATCGCCGTCCTGGAGGCACAACGCGCCGGCATCGGGCTCACGAAGGTGCTGTCCGCTGCGGTCGTGATCTCGGTCCTGGTGATCACCGCCTGGCTCTCCTTCGTGGCCGGTTTCATCGTGTGGATCACCGGCGCGGGCGTGAGCTGGCCGGCGGCGCTCGCCCTCGGCGGCATCGGCAACCTCGCGCTGGCCGGCGTGGCCGTGCTGTGGATCCGCAAGCAGAAGGAGGCTTGGGCCTTCGAGGCCACGCTTCGCCAGCTGCGCCATACCGCGGACAAAGCGAAGGAGCTGGTCTAGATGGCCATTCCTTCCGATTTGTCGCTCGACGCGCAGATCGCGCTGGTCGAGGAGCGCATGGCGTTGCGGCGCGCGCGCATCGCCGGCAATGTCGTCGACGCACGCGCGGAAGCATCGCGCGTGGCGCAACGGGCCACGCGGTGGTTGCCGGTGGCCGGGGTAGCGGGCGCGCTCGCCGTGGGGTTCGTGCTGGCCCGCCACCGGCGCACCGCGCCCTCCGCCGCCGTGCGTGCATTCTCGCGGACGTCGGCGCCGCTGGCGCCGCCCGTCGCCCGCGGCGCGCTGGCGACCGTCATCGCGCTCGCCGCGGGTGCACTGCGCTTCGCGATGTCTGTCGAGGGCCGCATGGCGTGGCGCGCGTTCCAGGCGGCGCGCGCGCACGCGCAGCGGCGCCGTTTCTCGCGGCGGCGCGGTTAGCGACGGTGAAGGCGCAGGACGGACGCACGCTGTCGGCGCG
>CAZUGY010000152.1:0-5084 GCA_964620265.1 uncultured Alcaligenaceae bacterium | reverse complement strand
GCGCGTCGCCAGGGCACGAGCGCAACATGGCGCACGCCGGGGTCGAGGCGATGGGGGTCGGCGTGTCGCGCGGATATGTGAGCCTCGTCGCCTGCGGTCCCTGATCGACTGCCGTGCACAGACGTCGCCCCCGCATGTACTTCCTCGCCCTCGCCACCGACTACGACGGGACCATCGCCTCCGACGGCGAGGTGGGCGCCGACACGCTCGAGGCGCTGGAAGCGTTCAAGCGCACCGGGCGCCGGCTGATCCTCGTCACCGGGCGGCGCATGGACAGCCTGAAACGCGTCTTCCCGCGCGTGAAGCTCTTCGACCGCATCGTCGCCGAGAACGGCGCGGTGGTCTACGACCCCGCCACCGAGGAAGAGAAGACCGTCTCGCCCGAGCCCTCCGCGGCGCTGGTGGCGCGCCTGCGCGAGCTCGGCGTGTCGCCGCTGTCGGTGGGCAAGTCGATCATCGCCACGTTCCGGCCCAACGAGACGCTGGTGCTCGAGGCGATCCGCGAGCTCGGCCTCGAGCTGCAGATCATCTTCAACAAGGGCGCGGTGATGGTCCTGCCCGCCAACGTGAACAAGGCGACCGGGCTCGCCGTGGCATTGCGCGAGCTCGAGCTCTCCGCGCACAACGTCGTGGGTGTGGGGGACGCCGAGAACGACCACGCATTTCTCAAGTCGTGCGGATGCAGCGCGGCGGTGAGCAATGCGATCCCCGCGCTCCTCGAGGGCGTCGACCTGCGCCTCGCCGGGCGGGCGGGGGAAGGCACGATCGGCCTCATGCGCATGATCGAGGAGTCCGACGACCGCCTCCTCTCGCCGGACCGGCAGGGAATCCTGGTGGGTACCGCGGCCAACGACGAGCACGTCTTCCTCGAGCCAGGCCGTGGCGCCGTGCTGATCGCGGGCAGCTCCGGGATCGGCAAGTCGACGCTGGCCACCGCACTCACCGAGCGCATGGTGGAGCGCGGACTCGAATTCTGCGTGCTCGATCCCGAAGGCGACTACGCGGAGCTCGAGCACGCGGTGTCGACCGGCGATGCCAAGTCCCCGCCCGTGCCGGAGGAGATCCACGACCTCATCCGCAAGCTCGGGGCGAGCGTGGTGGTGAATACGCAGGCGCTGAACCTCGCCGAGCGGCCCGGTTTCTTCGTGAAGCTCCTGCCGCAGGTCCTGTCACTGCGCGCACGCACGGGACGACCGCACTGGCTGCTCGTGGACGAGGCGCATCACCTGCTCGAGGCGCGCCGCGACGACATCGGCGGCGTGCTGCCGGAGGCGATGCCCGCCACGATCTACATCACGGTGCATCCCGATGCGATGGCGGCGGCGGCGCTGCGTACCGTGGAATACGTGCTGGCGCTCGGTCCGGCGGCCACCGGGACCCTCGCCACGTTCTGCGAGGCCCTCGACGCGCCGCTCCCGGAGGGCATGCCCACACCCGCCGACGACGAGGTCCTCTTCTGGTCGCGCGCGAGCGGCCGGCCGCCCTTCACGGTGAAGGCGGTGAAGCCGAAGCAGGCGCGCCACCGCCACAAGCGCAAGTACGCAGAAGGCGAGCTCGACGTCGATCGCAGCTTCTTCTTCCGCGGACGCGAGGGCAAGCTCAACCTGCGCGCGCAGAACCTGATGCTGTTCGTGCAGCTCGCGCAGGGGCTCGACGCCGACACCTGGCAGTTCCATCGCGAGGCCGGCGACTACTCGCGCTGGTTCCGCGACGTGATCAAGGATGCCGCCCTGGCCGACGAGGCGGCGGCCGTGGAGCGCGACCCGGCCCTCGATGCCGACGGCAGCCGCGTGGATATCCTCGCCATGGTCGAACGCCGCTACACCGCGTCGGCGGAAGCAGGACGCAACTGGCACGACCAGCGCGAGGCACGGTAGGACAAACCCGGATGACGGCGGCGCGCGCGCGTAAGCTACATTGCGCCTTGGTGCCCGCCTTGCCCACGACTTGAGTCCTCCCTGCTGCCCATGACGGCGCTCTCCGATTTCGACGGCTACCTCTTTCGCCAGGGCACGCACCGGCGGCTCTACGACAACCTGGGGGCCCAGCGCAGCGGGGCCGGCTTCCGCTTCGCCGTGTGGGCGCCCAACGCGCGGCACGTGGCCGTGGTCGGCGACTTCAACGGTTGGAGTGGCGGGGCGCATTCCCTGCGTGCCCGCAACGACGGCACCGGCGTATGGGAAGGCCGGGTCGACGGCGCGCAGCCCGGCCAGCGCTACAAGTTCCGCGTGACGGGCGTCACCGGTGACGCGATCGACAAGTCGGATCCCTTCGCCTTCGCCACCGAGATCCCCCCGCTCACCGCCTCGGTGCTCGCCGACCTCGATTACGCCTGGCAGGACACGGACTGGATGGCGCGGCGCGGCAGCACACAGTCGTACACCGCGCCGATGTCGATCTACGAGGTGCACCTGGGCTCCTGGCGCCGCGATCCTGCCGACCCCTCGCGGCACCTGAGCTACGGCGAGATCGGCGCGGCACTGGCCGCCTACGCAAAGGACATGGGCTTCACCCACGTGGAGCTCATGCCCGTCACCGAGCATCCCTTCTACGGCTCCTGGGGCTACCAGACCACGGCGTACTTCGCGCCCTCGTCGCGCTACGGCCGGCCGCAGGACTTCATGGCGCTCGTGGACACGCTGCACGCGCACGGCGTGGGGGTGATCCTCGACTGGGTGCCGTCGCACTTTCCCAACGACCTGCACGGCCTCGCGCTCTTCGACGGCACGCATCTTTACGAGCATGCCGATCCGCGCCAGGGCTTCCATCCCGAATGGAAGAGCTGCATCTTCAACTACGGCCGCAACGAGGTGCGCGCCTTCCTGATCTCGAGTGCGCTCTTCTGGCTCGATCGCTATCACGTCGACGGGATCCGCGTGGACGGCGTAGCGTCGATGCTCTACCTCGACTATGCGCGGCACTCCGGCGAGTGGGTCCCCAACGTCCACGGCGGCCGCGAGAACCTCGACGCCGTGGCGCTGCTGCGCGAGCTCAACGATGCCGTGGACGCCAACTTCCCCGCCGTGCGCACCATCGCCGAGGAATCGACCGCCTGGCCGCAGGTCACGCGGCCCACCGCGCAGGGTGGACTGGGCTTCGGCCTCAAGTGGAACATGGGATGGATGAACGATACGCTCGCTTACTTCCAGCGCGATCCCGTCCATCGCAAGTTCCACCACGACCAGATCCGCTTTTCCCTCTGGTATGCCTTCAAC
Organism: uncultured Alcaligenaceae bacterium; assembly: GCA_964620265.1. Taxonomy (GTDB): domain Bacteria; phylum Pseudomonadota; class Gammaproteobacteria; order Burkholderiales; family Casimicrobiaceae; genus VBCG01. Next base: position 1,869 of record CAZUGY010000152.1, on the reverse strand, counting down.
GAGAACTTCGTGCTGCCGCTGTCGCACGACGAGGTGGTGTACGGCAAGGGCTCGCTCATCCGCAAGATGCCGGGCGACCGCTGGCAGCGCTTCGCCAACCTGCGCCTGCTCTTCGGCTACATGTGGGGGCATCCGGGCAAGAAGATGCTGTTCATGGGCTGCGAGTTCGCGCAGCTGCGCGAGTGGAACCACGACATGAGCCTCGACTGGCACCTGCTCGACGCGCCATTGCATGCCGGCATGCGCGCGTGGGTACGCGACTTGAACCGCGCGCTCGCGTCGCACCCGGCGCTGCATGCCGACGACTTCACGTCGGCGGGCTTTGCCTGGGTGAAGCACGACGATGCCGCGCAGACGGTCCTCTCCTTCCTGCGCAACGACCCGGGCGGCAGCGCGCCGGTATTGGTCGTGTGCAACATGACGCCGGTGCCACGCCACGACTACCGCCTGGGCGTGCCGCGCGGCGGCCACTGGCGGGAGGTGCTCAACAGCGACGCCACGCACTACGGTGGCAGCGGCCTTGGCAACCTGGGCGGCGCGGACGCGCAGACGATCCCCGCGCACGGCCACGCGCAATCGCTGCGCCTCACCGTGCCGCCCCTTTCCGCCGTCTTCCTGGTTCCCGCGCCATGACCCTGCGCCGCATGTATCGCCTCACGGGCGGGCGGGTGGTGACGCCCTCGGCCGACGCGGCGCAGGCCGCAGATCCCCAGTGGTACAAGGACGCCGTCATCTACCAGGTCCACGTCAAGGCATTCCGCGACAGCAACGGCGACGGGATCGGTGACTTCGGCGGCCTGACGCTGGGCCTCCCGTACATCAAGGAGCTGGGCGTCAACACGGTGTGGCTGCTGCCGTTCTATCCCTCGCCGCTGCGCGACGACGGCTACGACATCGCCGACTACCACGGCGTGCATCCGCAATACGGCACGCTCGCCGACTTCCGGCACTTCCTCAAGGAGGCGCATGCGCTCGACCTGCGCGTGATCACCGAGCTCGTGATCAACCACACCTCCGACCAGCATCCGTGGTTCCAGGCCGCACGCCGCGCGCCGCGCGGCTCGGCCAAGCGCAACTACTACGTGTGGAACGACACCGATACGCGCTGGCCCGAGACGCGCATCATCTTCACCGATACCGAGAAGTCGAACTGGACCTTCGATCCGGTCGCGAAGCAGTATTTCTGGCACCGCTTCTTCTCGCACCAACCCGACCTCAATTTCGACAATCCCAACGTCGTGCGCGCCGTGGTGCGCGTGATGCGCTACTGGCTCGACATGGGGGTCGACGGCATGCGCCTCGACGCCATCCCCTACCTGTGCGAGCGCGACGGCACCATCAACGAGAACCTGCCGCCCACCCACGCGGTGTTGAAGCACATGCGCGCGGAGCTCGACCGCAGCTACCCCGACCGCTTCTTCCTGGCCGAGGTCAACCAGTGGCCCGAGGACGTGCGCCCCTACTTCGGCGACGGCGACGAATGCCACATGGCCTTCCACTTCCCGCTGATGCCGCGCATGTACATGGCCCTCGCCGAGGAGGACCGCCATGCGATCACCGACATCATGGGGCAGACGCCCGAGATCCCCGACAACTGCCAGTGGGCGATCTTCCTGCGCAACCACGACGAGCTGACGCTGGAGATGGTCACCGAGCGCGAGCGCGACTACCTGTACCGCACCTACGCCGCCGACCGGCAGATGCGCATCAACCTCGGGATCCGCCGGCGCCTGGCGCCGCTCCTGGAGAACGACCGGCGCCGGATCGAGCTCCTGAATTGCCTTTTGATGTCGCTCATCGGCTCGCCAGTCGTGTACTACGGCGACGAGATCGGCATGGGCGACAACATCTACCTCGGCGACCGCAACG
>CAZUGY010000151.1:0-8969 GCA_964620265.1 uncultured Alcaligenaceae bacterium | reverse complement strand
TGGGCGACGTCGTCCGCACCTGCGGTGGCGAGGACATCTACGCCCGCGTGGAAGCGGTACGGCAGACGGCGGTCCGCTTCCGCCGCGCCGACGCCGCCAGCGCGCCAGGCATCCGCGACGAGCTCTCCGCGCTGTTGAACGACCTGCCGATCCCGCAGGCGCTCACCATCGTGCGCGCGTTCTCGTACTTTTCGCACCTTGCCAATCTCGCCGAGGACGTGCACCAGAACCGGAGCCGGCGCGCGCATGCGCTGGCCGGCGCCGGACCCGACGCCGGCAGCCTGGCGGGTGCGGTCGCCACGGTGCGCGCGGCGGGCGTTGCCGCCGGCACCGTGCAAGGCTGGCTCGACGAGGCGCTCGTGTCGCCGGTGCTCACCGCGCATCCGACCGAGGTGCAGCGCAAGAGCATCCTCGATTGCGAGCGCGAGATCGTGCGTCTTCTGACGCTGCGCGACCGCACCGCCCTGGCGCCCGCCGAAGCCGTCGAATGGGAGTCGGGCCTGCAACTGCAGGTGCTGGCGCTGTGGCATACGGCGATGCTGCGCACGTCCAAGCTCACGGTGCACGACGAGGTCGACAATGGCCTCGCCTACTACCGCTATACCTTTCTCGCCGAGGTGCCGCGCGTGAGCCACACGCTGGCGCAGGGCCTCGCCGGCGCCTTCGGCCACGACTTCGTGGTGCCGCCCGTGCTGCGCATGGGCTCGTGGATCGGCGGCGATCGTGACGGCAATCCGTTCGTGACCGCCGACACGCTGGCCTACGCGGTGCGCGCGCATGCGGCAGTGGCCTTCGACCACTACCTGGAGTCGGTGCATGCGCTGGGCGCGGAGCTCGCGCTGTCCACCCGGCTCATGGAGCCCACCGCCGCGCTGATGGCGCTGGCCGAAGCCGCGCACGATCCCAATCCGCATCGCGCCGACGAACCCTACCGCCAGGCGCTCACCGGCATCTATGCGCGCGTGGCGGCCACCGCGGTCGCGCTGTCGGGCCGCGCGCCGGCGCGCGCGCAGACGGTGGAGTTGCCGCCGTATGCATCGCCCGCACAACTGCGCGACGACCTCGCGATCCTGCGTGATTCGCTGGCCTCGCACGGCGCGCTGCGGCTCGCCGACCGGCGCCTATCCCCGCTCATGCGCGCGGTCGACACCTTCGGCTTCCACCTGGCCTCGCTCGATCTCCGCCAGAACGCCGACGTGCACGAGCAGGTCATCGCGGACCTGCTCGCGCGCGCGGCCGTGTGCCCGGATTACCTGGCGCTCGACGAAGACGCGCGCGTGGCGGTGCTCGCCGCCGAGATCGCCTCGCCGCGTCCGCTCATGTCGCCGCATCTCGACTATGCGGAGCGCACGCGCTCGGAGCTCGCGATCGTGACCAACGCCGCCGACGTGCATCGCCGCTACGGCGCGGCGGCGCTGCCCAACTACGTGATCAGCAAGTGCCAGTCGGTGTCGGACCTTCTCGAAGTCGCGGTGCTCCTCAAGGAGGCGGGACTGCTCAAGAGCGAGTCGCTCGCCGTGAACATCGTGCCGCTCTTCGAGACGATCGAGGACCTGGCGAACTGCGGCACGATCATGCGCGCGGCTCTCGGCATGCCGCTGTATCGCCGTCTCGTGGCCTCGCGCGGCGAGTGGCAGGAAGTGATGCTGGGCTACTCCGACAGCAACAAGGACGGCGGCTACCTCACCGCGAACTGGGCGCTCTATCGCGCCGAGATGCGGCTGGTGGAGACGTTCGGCGCCTTCGGCGTGAAGCTGCGGCTCTTCCACGGCCGGGGCGGCACCGTGGGCCGCGGCGGCGGGCCGTCGTACGAGGCGATCCTCGCGCAGCCGGCCGGCAGCGTCACCGGCGGCCTGCGCGTGACCGAGCAGGGCGAGATCATCGCGAGCAAGTATTCCGATCCGGAGCTGGGGCGCCGCAACCTCGAGTCGCTCGTCGCCGCGACCCTGGAAGCGAGCCTTGCCGATACCGAGCGGCTGGGCGAGCGCGGCGCCGAATACCACGCCGCGATGGATACGCTCGCGGAGGTCGCGCATAAGGCGTATCGGGCGCTGGTGTACGACACCGATGGCTTCGTCGCCTACTTCCGGGCCGCCACGCCGATCGCCGAGATCGCCGAGCTCAACATCGGCAGCCGCCCGGCCTCGCGCACGGCCTCCACGCGCATCGAGGACCTGCGCGCGATTCCGTGGGTCTTCTCGTGGGGACAGTGCCGGCTCATGCTGCCCGGCTGGTACGGCGTGGGCTCCGCGGTGGAGACATGGGTGGCGGGCGACATGCGCCGCCTCTCGCTGCTGCGCGAGATGCACGACAAGTGGCCATTCTTCCGCAGCGTGGTGTCGAACATGGCGATGGTGCTCGTCAAGTCGGACCTCGCGGTCGCCTCGCGCTACGCCGAGCTCGTGCCCGACGCGGAGCTGCGCCAGCGGATCTTCCCGCGCATCGCCGCGGAGCACGAGCGAACGGTGCGCGCGTATCACGCCATCACCGGCCGCACGCAGCTCCTGGAGGAGAGTCCGGCGCTGGCGCGCAGCATCCGCAACCGCTTCGCCTACCTCGATCCGTTGAACCATCTGCAGGTCGAGCTCCTGCGCCGCTACCGCGCGGGCCAGAACGACACGCGGACCAAGCGCGCGATCCATCTCACCATCAACGGGCTTGCCGCCGGTCTGCGCAATAGCGGCTGAGCCGGTTCAGCGCGCGCGGCGCGACGTATAATCGAGCGTCGCGACCGGAGCCCGGAAGCCGGCAACACGGGCTCGCGCGACGCTTCCACGGTCCGCGATGCGCATCCTCATATCGAACGACGACGGTTACTTTGCGCCGGGCATCGAGCAGCTTGCCGGTGCGCTGCGCGCCCACGCCGACATCACGGTGGTGGCCCCCGAGCGCGATCGCTCCGGCGCCTCCAACTCGCTGACACTCGACCGTCCGCTCAACGTGCGGCGCGCGCCCAACGGCTTCCTCTTCGTGAACGGCACGCCCACCGACTGCGTGCACCTCGCGGTGACGGGCCTGCTCGATGCGCTGCCCGACATGGTGGTGTCGGGCATCAACCTCGGTGCCAACATGGGCGACGACACGATCTACTCCGGCACCGTCGCGGCCGCCACGGAGGGCTATCTCCTGGGCATCCCGTCGGTGGCGATCTCGCTCGCCTCCAGGACCGCGACGCACCTCGAGACCGCGGCGCAGGTGGCCATCGACATCGTGCAGCGGCACGCGCGGGCACCGGCCGGAGCGTGGTTGCTCAACGTGAACGTGCCCGACATCCCGCTTGCGCAGCTCAAGGGAACGCGGGTCACGCGCCTCGGCCGCCGGCACAAGGCCGAAGCCGTGATTCCCACGAAGAATCCGCGCGGCGAGACCGTGTATTGGGTAGGCTCGGCGGGGGCGGAGGCCGACGCGGGCGAGGGCACGGACTTCCATGCGGTGCGGGAGGGTCATGTCTCGGTCACGCCGCTGCAGATCGATCTCACGCATCGCGATCTCATGCGCGGCGTGGGCAACTGGCTCGACGGCTAGCGGCGCCCGTCGCGCTGGCGGCCACGAACGGCGACAAACAGGGGACACGGGCGATGGGGACGCTCGGCGGCAGCGACAGGGAGCGGCAGCGCGCCGGCATCGGCATGACGTCGGTGCGCACGCGCACGCGCATGGTCGAGCGCCTGCGCGCCGCCGGCATCAAGGACGAGCACGTGCTCGCCGCGATGAGTGCCGTCCCCCGCCACGTGTTCGTCGACGAGGCGCTCGCCATCCGCGCCTACGACGACGTGCCGCTTCCGATCGGCCACGCGCAGACCATCTCGCAGCCGTGGGTCGTGGCGCGCATGACCGAGCTCGCGCGCAACGGCCGCGACCTGACCGACGTGCTCGAGATCGGCACCGGCTGCGGCTACCAGACCGCGATCCTCGCCCACGTGGCCAAGCACGTCTTCAGCGTGGAGCGCATCGGCGCGCTGGTGGCCAAGGCCAGGCGCACGCTGACCTCGCTCAAGCTCACGAACGTGTCCTTGAAGCACGGCGACGGCAGCCACGACCTCAAGGAAGACCTCGCGGTGGACGCGATCGTCGTCACCGCGGGCGCCACGCTCGTTCCCACGGCGCTCCTGCGCTATCTCAAGCCCGGCGGGCGCATGGTGCTGCCGCTGGCACAAGCGGGCGACGAGCGCGGCGTGCAGCGCCTCACCGTGCTCGACATGACGCCCGGCGGTCTCAAGGAGCACACGCTCGATGCGGTAAGATTCGTGCCCTTGCTCACAGGTCTTGCGTGAACGTTTGCGCGAGGTGCTTGTCGATTCGTCGATGCCCGCATTCCTGATCCCGCAATCCCCGCCGTCGACGTGGTCTGCCGCTGCGCTGCGGTGGCTCTCGTGCGCGCTCATGGTGCTCGTGGTGGCGGGGTGTGCCTCGCAACGGCGCGCGCCGGTGGAGGATCGCACCGCGGCGCCGCGCGCGAGCGCACCGCCGCCAGCGGCAGCGCCTGCGCCCGCCGCGGCCGGCGCGCCGCAGGGGGTGGGCGAGGGCGTGCCGACGTATGTCGTGAAGCGCGGCGACACGCTGCTCAAGGTCGCGCTCGATGCGGGGCTCGACTATCGCGAGCTCGCGGCGTGGAACAACGTGGAGAACGTCAACCTGATCCGCGTGGGACAGGTCTTGCGGCTCACGCCACCGGGCGAGCCTGCGCCCGGGAGCGTGGCCAGCGATGGGGTGGTGACCACGCCGCTGCGCAGCGCGCCGGCGGTGGTCGAGTCGCATCCTGCGGCACCTTCGGGCGAGCCGGCGCCGGTCGCCGCCGCGGCCGCACCAGCGGTCGCTGTCGCACCTGCTCCGCGCAATACCGACATGGTGAAGGCGCAGCCCAAGGCATTCAAGGAACCGTATTCGGAACAGGCGTTGCGCGATGCCGCGCGGCCCCCGCCCGAGCCGGTGGTCGTCGCCTCGGCGTCCCCCACGCTCGCAGCCCCGGGCGCATCCGCCGCGTCGCCGCCGGTGGCCTCGACGCCGGCCGTGCCTGCGGCAGCGCCTGCGGGATCCGCCAGGATCGACGCCCCACGCGTGGCGACCGACGACGGCGACGATACGCTCGAATGGGTGTGGCCCGCGCGCGGCAGGATCGTGGGCGCGTTCTCCGAGACCGCGAATCTGAAGGGCATCGACATCGCCGGCAGCGCGGGGCAACCGGTGCTCGCCAGCGCCGGCGGCACCGTGGTGTACGCGGGCACCGGATTGCGCGGCTACGGCAAGCTCATCATCGTCAAGCACAACAAGACCTACCTGTCCGCCTACGCGCACAATCGTGAGATCCTCGTGAAGGAGGGCGAGAAAGTGGGCAAGGGCCAGAAGATCGCCGAGATGGGCAACACCGACGCCTCGGAGGTCAAGCTGCACTTCGAGATCCGGCGCATGGGCAAGCCCATGGATCCCACGCGCTACCTGCCGCCTGCGTGACGTCGCGGCGCAGCCGGAGGCGCAAGACATGACCGCGGGCACCGGCGTGCCCCCACCCGAGGACGATCCGCCGGAAGATGTCGTTCCGGAGCCGGATCGCTTCTCCGCGGACCTGCCTCTCGAGGAACCCACCGCCGGCATCTCCGGGGACTTCGTCACCGACGTCACCCAGCTCTACCTCAACGACGTCGGCCAGCACGCGCTCCTCACCCCTGCCGAGGAGCTCGCCCATGCGCGCGCGGTGCGCGAGGGCAACTTCGAGTCGCGGCAGATCATGATCGAGCGCAACCTGCGCCTCGTGGTGAGCATCGCGCGGCACTACACCAATCGCGGCGTGGCGCTGCCCGACCTCATCGAGGAGGGCAACCTCGGACTCATCCACGCGCTCGAGAAGTTCGACCCCGAGCGCGGCTTCCGCTTCACCACCTACGCCACGTGGTGGATCCGGCAGTCGATCGAGCGCGCGATCATGAACCAGTCGCGCACGATCCGCCTGCCCGCGCACGTGGTGAAGGAGCTGAACGTGGTGCTGCGCGCGTTGCGCCATCTCGAGACGCACGCGCCGCCCGGCGGGCAGGATCCGTCGCTCGAGGACGTGGCACATCTGCTCGGCAAGCCGGTCGAGGATGTCGAGAAGCTCCTGCGCCACCAGGAGCACATGCTCTCGCTCGATGCGCCGCTCGACCGCGAGTCGGGGCTCACGGTGGGCGACGGCATCGCCGACGCCGATGCGCGCGCGCCGGAGCTCTTGCTGCATGACAGTGCGATCGAGGCATCGGTGGCGGGGTGGCTTGCCGAGCTCAACCCCCGGCATCGCCTCGTGATCGAGCGCCGCTATGGATTGAACGGCTGCGAGGTGACGACACTCGAGGAGCTGGCCGCGGAGATCGGGGTCACGCGCGAGCGCGTGCGGCAGATCCAGAGCGAGGCGCTGGGCAAGCTGAAGGGAAAGCTCGAGCGGCGCGGGTTCACGAAGGATGCGTTGTTCTAGCTGGTCCTAAGGGGCGGGGCGTCGCGACCGTGTTCCGCGATGACCTCGTCGACGCCGCGGCGCACGGCCAGGTCCCCGAGCGTGTCGCCCAGTTCCCTGGCGATGAGCGTGCGCACCTGCGCATGTGCCTCCGCCGCGCGCAGCGCGATGCCGCGACCGCGTAGCTCACGCTCGATCCCGGCCAGCGCTCGTACGCCGGCGATGTCGACGTGGATCGAGGTCGACAGGTCCCACACGACAAGACGCAGGCCTGGCCCGGCCGCATCCACGAGACGCAGGATCTCGTTGCGTACATGGGTCGCATTGAAATAGAACAGGCCCGCTTCCACGCGGACGACCAGAATGCCGGGCACATCCTTCGCCTCCGGGTTGCCCGCTTCGTCGGCGAATCGGCCCGTGCCGCCGACGCGGCCCAGTCGTGCGATGCGCGGAACGGCGGCTCGCCGGATGAGGACCAGCACGGAGACGACCGCCGCGAGCAGCACGCCCTTCAGTATTCCCAGCAGCAGCACCCCGGCGAGGGCGACCATCGCGATCCAGAATTCGCCGCGCGCGAGCGCATGGGTGTGCCGCAGCTCCTTGATGTCGACCAAGCCCTTGACGGCCACGAGGACGATCGCGGCGAGCACGACGTCGGGCAGGTTGCGCAACAGGCCCGTGAGGAAGAGCAGGCATACGCCGATCGCGCACGATGCGAACACGAGTGCGAGTGGCGTGCGCGCGCCCGCCTTGTCGTTGACCGTCGATTGCGAAAGCCCGCCGGCGACCGGATATCCCTGGCCGAAGGCGGCGGCCGCATTGGCGGCGCCCAGTGCCAGGAGCTCGCGCCGCGGGTCGATCTCGTAGCCGTGCCTCTGCGCGATGCTGCGGGCCGCGGAAACGCCCTCGATGTAGGCGAGCAGGAAGCACGCGAACGCGAGCGTGACCACATCGTCGATGTCGCGCACCGAGAGCGACGGCAGGGCGAGGTCGGGCAACCCCACCGGCAGTGCGCCGACGGTCTTGAATCCCGCCTGTGCGAGCGGCGTGACCGAGAGCACGACGATCGAGGCGATCACCACGAGGAGCGCCACCGGCCGGCCGGGGAAGAGGCGCTCACCTGCGACGAGCAGGGCGATGGCCGTGAGGCCGAAGGCGAGCACGGCCATGTTCGTGTCGGGAAGCTGCATGGCGAGCGTCGACGCGCGCTCGAAGAAGTGCTCGCCGCCGCCCTTCACGCCGAAGAGCTTCGGCAGCTGCGTCATCGCAATGGTGAGCGCGGCGCCCGCCTTGAAGCCCAGCAGGATCGTCTCGCTGATGAAGTCCACGAGCGACGACAGGCGTAGCCCCCAGGCGATCACGCAGATCGTCGCGACGACGAGCGCGGTGAGTGCCGCGATCTGCGCGTAATGCGCGGGATCGCCCAGCGCCATCGCGCCGATCGTGGTGCCCACCAGCATGGAGATCGCGGACGTGGGACCGATGGCGAGCTGCCGCGACGATCCGAATAGCGCGTAGGCCGGTCCTGCGACGAGATAGCAGTACACGCCGTATTGCGGCGGCAGTCCCGCGAGCGTGGCGTAGGCAAGCGCCACCGGGATGGCATACGCGGCCAGCGTGAGTCCCGCGACGAGATCGCGGCCGAGCCAGGGAAGCTCGTAGTGGCGCAACCAGGTGAGCACGGGTAGCGATGGCATCGACGGACTCCTTTCAGCGTGCGTGGCGCGTGGCGCGGCGGACCGGGCGCATGCCTAGCCACCCAGCGCCATGACGGCGACGATCAGCAGGGCACCGAACAGCGACATGGCAATGCCCGTCAGCCACGGGCTGCGGTATCCGGCGTGGCGGCCGAGGGCGACACCCGAGATGGCGAGCATCACCAGCGTGACGATCCGCGCCGCGCGCATCGCCGTGGCGAGGTCGTCGAACAGCAAGAACGGGATGACGACCGGAAACGTCGCGATCACGACGAGGGCGAACACACCCGCGGCCTCGAGGAGGATGCGGGGACCAAGCAGCGGGCGCGCGTCCGCGGAGAGGGACAACAGCCGCGTGCGCATGGCCGCGAGCTCGGCGGACCCGACGAGCGCCGCCACGTGTTCGGGCAGCGCCCTGGCGATCATCGCTGTCCCCGACGCGGCATCCGCGCTGCGGATGCGGCGCCCGAGCTCGCGCAGGCGTGCGCTCTCCGTCGTGCTGCGCACGACATACATGACGGCGTCGACGAGCCCCCAGGCGATGTTGCAGCCCAGTGCCGCGATCATCACGGTGCGCACTTCCGCCTGACCCGCCGTGGCGATCGACATGGATCCCACGATGGTCACCGCCATGATGAGGCCGAAGAGGATCTCCGAGATGCGGTCGACCGGATCGAGCAGGCGGGCGCGCTCGTCCCCAGTTGCAGCTTCCATCGTGGTTCCCCGTGCAGTGGCCTGCGCGAAGACTACCAGTCGGGGATTCCACGGTACTTGCGATACCGCATGCCTTGCTTCACCCTACACCGCCCCCCGCAACGCCGCCGGCGCCGGCAACACCTCGATCGCCCGTT
>CAZUGY010000150.1:0-9021 GCA_964620265.1 uncultured Alcaligenaceae bacterium | reverse complement strand
CGTGAAGGCGTCGAGCGCGCCGAAGGGCTCGTCGCCTTCACGCGCGAGGAGCTGTGGTGCCTGTTGCGCGACCTGTGGAGCGAGCAGCGCTTCACGGTGATCCTCGTCACGCACGACCTGCGCGAGGCGGTGTTTCTCGCCGATACCGTGTACGTGATGAGCGCGCGGCCTGGACGCATCCTCGCGCGGCGCGAGATCGACCTGCCACGGCCGCGTGATCTCGAGGTGACCTACGGCGAGGCGTTCTCGCAGATCGTGCACGACCTGCGCGAGAAGATCGGGCGCGTGCGCAAGCCCGTGGATCCGTCTGCCGCGAAGACGCTCTCGTGAACCGCGCGACGCAGCGCAAGCTCGAGGCGTGGGCTCCGTGGCTCGTCTCGATCGCGGTGCTCGTGCTGTGGCAGGCGATCTGCTCGCTGTTCAGGGTGTCGGACTTCATCTTCCCGAGCCCCTACACCATCGTGCAGGCGCTCGTGGAGTATGCGAAGCCCATTGCGGCGCATGCCTGGCAGACGTTCTGGACCACGATGATCGGCTTCGCGATCGGTGTCGCGGTCGGACTCTCGCTAGGTATCGCGGTGGGGACGTCGCGCTTCGTGTACCGCGGTCTTTATCCGCTCCTGATCGCGTTCAATGCGATTCCCAAGGTCGCGTTCGTGCCGATCCTCGTGGTGTGGTTCGGCATCGGCAGCGTGCCCGCGGTGCTCACGGCGTTCCTCATCAGCTTCTTCCCGATCGTGGTGAACGTGGCCACGGGCCTCGCCACGCTGGAGCCCGAGCTCGAGGACGTGCTGCGCTCGCTCGGCGCCACCAAGGCGGACATCCTGTGGAAGGTGGGGCTGCCGCGCTCGCTGCCGTTCTTCTTCGCCTCGCTGAAGGTATCGATCACGCTGGCGTTCATCGGCACGGTGGTCTCGGAGACGGTGGCCTCGAATGAGGGGATCGGCTACCTCATGATGTCGGCGGGGTCGTCGATGAAGATGCCGCTGGTGTTCGCGGGCCTCGCGGTGATCGGCGTGATGGCGATGGCGATGTATGAGTTGTTCGCGGTGCTGGAGCGAAGGATGACGAAGTGGGCGCACCGTGGGGGGCATGCGGTGGGGTAGGGATTGCGTTGTGCGAAGATGTCCGTCCCCGCTAGCACTTGCATCGCCGTGACCGCAACCCATTCCGCCTCCCACCTCTTCTCCCCTCTCACCCTGCGCAGCATCACGTTGCGCAACCGCACCGTCGTCTCGCCGATGTGCCAGTACTCGGCGGACGATGGATTCGCCAACGACTGGCATCTCGCCCATCTCGGCCAGTTCGCCATGGGCGGCTTCGGCCTCGTGTTCACCGAAGCCACCGCCGTGACGGCGGAGGGACGCATCACGCACGGCGATCTCGGCCTGTGGTCCGACGCGCACATCGAGCCGATCGCGCGCGTGGCCTCGTACGTGCATGCGCAGGGCGCAGCGCTCGGCATGCAGCTCGCGCACGCGGGGCGCAAGGCCAGCATGCAACGGCCCTGGTTCGGCAACGGCCCGCTCGGCGCTGCCGACGTCGCGCGGGGCGATGTGGCGTGGCCCATCGTGGGCCCCGTGGCGCGTCCGCACAGCGAAGGCTGGCTCGTGCCGCAGGCACTGGACGAAGAAGGCATCGCCGGCATCGTGCGCGCGTTCGCCGACGCCGCGCGCCGTGCCGATGCGGCCGGCATCGACGCCATCGAGATCCACGGCGCCCATGGCTACCTGCTGCACTCATTCCTCTCGCCCGTGGCGAACACGCGCACCGATGCGTACGGTGGCAATCTCGCGGGACGCATGCGCTTTCCGCTCGAGGTCGTGCGCGCCGTGCGCGCGGCATGGCCCGCGGGCAAGCCGCTCTTCTTCCGCACGTCGACGATCGACGGGGTCGATACGGGATGGACGCTCGACGATGCCGTCACGCTGGCGCGCGCGCTGAAAGACGCCGGTGTGGACGTGATCGATTGCTCTGCGGGCGGATTCCTCTCGTCGCGCCTCGACATCAAGCCTGGCTATCTCGTGGGGAACGCCGCGCGCATTCGCGCGGGAGCGGGCGTGGCCACGCAGGCCGTCGGCTTCATCCTCACCGCCCGGCAGGCCGAAGACGTGCTGCAGTCGGGCGCCGCGGACCTCGTGGCGATCGGCCGCGAGGCATTGCTCGATCCGCATTGGGCGGGACGTGCCGCCGTGGAGCTCGAAGGCGACGCCGGATGGGCGCACTGGCCGGCGCAGTATGCGTGGTGGCTGGAGCGGCGGGTGGCGCTCATGCGAAAGTTCTAGCTTGCGAAATCGCAACGACTCGCCAAGGTCGTGCCAAGCCGGCGTCCGCAGGGAGAGCGCGCCAGCATCCGATCTCCAGTTTCCCATCGAGGAGCGGAGTTCGTTGGAGTAGTTGATCCGGGATAAGCGCCTTCCGTACAGGGCCGGTCCGTGTGCGACCCGGCATCGGGTAAAATGTCGGGCTTCCAAGATGGACCGGCGCTCGTCGCCAATGGGCCGCAGTGCGGCCCGGCTGTTGCCCAGCAGGACCACCGGAGAGGTGGATGAGCGGTTTAAGTCACACGCCTGGAAAGCGTGCGAGGGTTAATAGCCCTCCGCGGGTTCGAATCCCGCCCTCTCCGCCAGCGGTTTTCATAGGGGAAATGTCACTTGGCCACGGTCTTCAGCGGCCCAATCGTGGCCCAATCCTTGATCCATGCACCGCGGCATGTCCGCGACCGGACGGACCCGCGCGCCCTCCAGCGTTGAGGCTAACGCAACCGTCGTCCGTGCACTCAGCGCCAATGCAGAGCCCGACGTGTATATTCCCCTGCCACACCCAGTGTGACTGCCCGTTGCCGTAATCCGCCGCATCGTCAACAAGGACCAGCGAATGAAGATTCTCCGGATCAGCGCGGGGCGGGAGCGGTCTGCGGCCTTGACGGCCGACGGCAGCGCATGGTGCTGGGGCGGCATCAAGAGACTGGGCGCGACCTTGCCGCCCGGGTATCCCGCCGACTTGTGCACCTCCAATGCGACGGAGGTCGGTCACAATCGATTCGCCCAACCCGTCCCGCAACATCTGAATCCCGGCCACCCGTTCGTTGCGGTCGCCGACGGCTACGTCGATACGCTCGGCATCGAGCGCACGGGCGCGGTCCTGTCATGCCACCCGGTGGTTTCGCAACAACACGGTGCCGTTCGCGTGGCAATCGCAGGGATGCCCCGATCGGCCATCGAGATCGCGCCGACCGAATCGTGTGCAATCGCGCTCCACTCCAGCGGCGCGGTCTGGTCGTGGGGCGTGAACGTGAACGGCCAGCTGGGACGCATCGCGCCACCGGGACTCCAGGGTCCGGGCGCGATAGGCGGCCTCGAATCGATCACCGCGCTGGCCACGGGAAGCGGACATGCGCTGGCCCTCGATCGCCGGGGACGCATCTGGGCGTGGGGCGCCAACGGCGCGGGGCAGACCGGCACGGGAACGCTGCAGGCACGCGCGACGCCGGCGAAGGTGGACATTCCCGTGCGGGTGAAACAGATCGCGGCCGGAGACACGCACAGCTTCGCACTGGATGAAGGGGGCGGGCTGTGGGGCTGGGGCTCGAACAACTTCGGGCAAGTCGGCGATCCTTCCGCGAAATACTTCATGCGACCCGTTCGCGTCCGGATCGATTTTCCCGTCGCGCAGATCGACGCGGGCATGTACTACACCGTGGCGACCTCCACGCAAGGCGAGGTGTTCGCCTGGGGCTGGAACGGGATGGGACAGATCGCTCGCGAGGCGCTCGCGTGCTCCGCGCAGCCGCTGCGCGTCGCGCCGATGGCGAACGTCACGCGGATCGCCGCCGGCATGGGGCACGTTCTTGCGGTCAATGACGTCGGCGTGTTCGCATGGGGCAACAACCGCTCGTCCGCGTGCGGGGTGGCGCCCAACGTCGCGGCCCAGATCACGCCGCGACTCGTCTCACTCGCGTAAGGACCGACGATGACCATCGATTCTCCCGCCGATCCCGGCCGTCGTGAAACCCTGCGCTGGGCCTTCGGCCTGTCGGTCGGCACCCTGGTGGGTCCGCTGGCGGGCTGCAACGACAACGGGCCGGACCCCACACCCGACACGCTGCCGGAAGCGCAGGTCCTCACCTCGAAGAACGGGCTCCTGAGCCTCGACCTCGCGGCGAGCTATGCCGCGCAGCCGTTGACCGTGGCCATGGCGCAGAGTCCCGCCTATCCCGGGCTCGCGGCGAAGGTGAGCACCTATCTGCGCAACTACAACGGCCAGTACATGGCGCCCACACTGGTCATCAACCAGGGCGACACGCTGACCATCAATCTCATCAACAACCTGCCTCCCGTTCGCTCGGACCGCTCCTCGCTCGAATACCTCACGTTTCCCAACAGCACGAATCTGCACTTCCACGGACTGCACGTCGATCCGAGGGAGTTCCGGCCCGGTGTCTTCGGCGACTACGTCGTCGACACCGCCGAGGGCGGCGTGTTGCCCGGGCAAAGGCGACTGCACGAGCTTGCGATCCCGGGTGACCATGTAGGTGGCATCAACTGGTATCACCCGCACCTGCATGGCTCGTCCAACGTGCAGGTGTCGAGCGGAATGTTCGGCGCCATCCTGATCCGCAACCCGTCGGACCGATTCATCACGTCTCCCGAAATTCGCGAGCGCGTGATCTTCGTGCACAAGGTCACGCTCAACAACGACGGGCGCGTCGATTCCTTCTACGACACGATCATGTTCGACGCCTCCGCCTTCCTGCTCAATGGCGCCTACCAGCCCACGATCGTGATGCGGCCGGGCGAGGTGCAGAACTGGCACTTCATCAATTCCGCCACGTTCTACCCGTTCAATCCCTTGCTCGATGGCCACACGCTGCAGAGCTACGCCAGGGACGGCAATCCCTTCGACGGCGTCTACAAGCCGCTCGATACGACGACGTCCACGCAATTCGGCAACCAGCAGTGGCCGGGCAACGCCATCTACCCCGGCGGCCGGCATTCCGTGATCGTGAAGGCGAGCGACGTCCCGGGCACGTATTACCTGCGGGCCGTCAAGGCGCCGTCGAGCGAGGCCAATGACGAGATCGTGGCGCGCATCGTGGTCGAGGGCCAGCCGATGAGCACGGCAATGCCATCACCCGCGAATCTTCCGCGCTACGCCGACCACGAGCCGATCACCGACGCCGAGCTCGCAAGCCACGGCGGAAAGCAGCGCAACCTGATACTGGCCATCGTGCCGAAGACCGACCCGCTGCTCGACCTTCCGATCCCCGCGGGAGAGGAGTGGTACATCCCCGCCGAAGACAACGTTCCCGGCTTCGCCGACCTCGTGTTCGCGTCCGGCTCCGCGAGCGCGAAGCTGGCGCCGTTCCAGTCGGCATTGACGGTGACGCAGACCGTCGCGCTCGATGCCGTGGAGGAGTGGACGATCGAGAACAGGAACGGGTACCCGCACCCGTTCCACATCCACATCAACGACAGCTACGTCGTCAAGGTGAACGGCGAGCCGGTGACGCCGTTCTGGGCGGACACGTTGCCCGTTCCTCCGGTCGACCCGGCGACCAATGCGAGCGGCAGCATCACGTTCCGCATGCGCTTCACGGATTTCTCGGGCAAGTACGTCTGGCACTGCCACGCCCTGGATCACGAGGACCTGGGAATGATGCAGCTGGTCGAGGTCGTGGCGTAGCAAGCCCGCCGGCTCCGGCTTGCGCATGTGTTCCACGCGCTTCAGAGCGCCGCGATCACGCTGATCTCGACCATCAGTCCCGGATCGGCGAGGTGCGCGACCTCCACCATCGTGCTCGTCGGCAGGTTGTCCTTGAAGAACTCCTCGCGCGCCGCGACGATCTGCTTGAATTCGCGGATATCAGTCGTGTAGACCGTCGTCCATACGATGTCGGCGAGCGAGCCGCCGGCCGCGGCCAGGGCCTTCTCGATGTTGCGGATGCACTGGCGCGTCTGCTCGAGCATGCTGCCGGTGCCCACCTGGCCGCCCTCGTTGTCGCGCGACACCTGGCCCGATACGAAGATCAGGCTCTTCGGCGCATCGACGCGGACGAAATGGTTGTACACGGTTGCCCGGACGTTCTTCATTCCCGGCGGATTGCCGCGTTTGATCGGCATGGCGTTGTTCCTCGATGCGGTGGTGTGTCGGTGAACGATCGCGGGGGCGGCGCAGCCGCCCCCACGGCTCACAGGGCATGTCAATCGGAGCTGATGTTCGCCGCGCGGATGATCGCTCCCCAGCGTTTGTGCTCGGCGGCGACGAGCGTCGCGAACTCCGCCGGCGTATTGCCGACTGGCTCGTAGCCGAGGCTTTCCAGCCTTGCGCGCGTATCCGGCTGCGCCAGGATCTTGTGAACCTCGCTGGCGATGCGATCGACAATCGGCTGCGGCGTGCCGGCGGGGAAGAACAGCGCCTGCCAGTTCGTGGCTTCGTAATCGGGCAGGTTGAGCGCTTCGCTCACCGTGGGCAGGTCGGGGAGCGCGGCGTTGCGCTTCTTGCTGGTGACCGCGAGCCCGCGAACTTTACCCTGCTTGATCTGCGGGATCGCACCCTGCATGCCGGACACCATGGCGGGCACGCGGCCGCCGATCACGTCGCCGAACGCCGGCGGTCCGCCCTTGTACGGAATGTGGTTGAGGCGGATGCCCGCCTGGGCGTTGAGCAGTTCGCCTGCGAGATGCTGCATGCTCCCGACGCCCGAGGACGCGTAGTCGATGGTGCCCGGATGTGCCTTCGCCGCTGCGACCAGGTCTTGCAGCGTCTTGCCCTCGAACGCCGGACCGACGAGGATGACGTTGGGCGTCGAGGTGAGGACCGTCACCGGCACGAAATCCCTGGCGCCGTCGATGGGCGGCTTGCGGCTCACGAGCGGTGCCGTGATCGTGTCGATGGCGCCAAGCAGCAGCGTGTAGCCATCCGCCGGCGATTGCTTGACCATCTCGGCACCGAGCATGCCGGCCGCGCCGGGCTTGTTCTCCGGCACGACCGGCTGGCCCAGGCTGTCGCCGAGCTTCTGTGCAATGTAGCGCGCGATCGTGTCGGAGCCACCCCCTGGCGCCTGCGGGATCACGAGGCGAATCGGCTTGGCTGGATACGGCTGGGCCGCGGCCAGCGAGGTCGCCGCGGACAGTGCCAGCGCGAGGGCCATGCGCAAGAAGGATTTCGTGTTCGTTGCTCGTTGTTTCATGTCGGCCTTTCCGGGCGAATGATGCCGCTTTCGTGGACGAAACCAGCGACGTCGCTTAGGGGCGACGCCGCAACCCCTATTCGAATCCGGCCGCGCGGCGCGCGTCCGCGGTGCTGTCGTCGGCCAGCAGCCGCACCAGCGCCGCGGCGGCATCCGTGGTCGCGCGTGTCGTGACCGCCGCCGTGTAAATCGTGCCGAGGCCAAGCGGCTCCGGCAGCGTCGCGACGAGCTCGACGCCCGGCGTGCTCAGGATCTCGGTCACCTGCGTGCAGCCGATGAGTCCATCGTCGTTGGCTTCGGCCATGTGCCGCATCGCGGTCGCGCCATTCGGGAACGGGCGCAGACGCTGTTCCACCGCCTCGCCGATGCCGAGCTCGTTCACGACCTTCATGAAATGGATGCCCGCGGTGGCTCTGACCAAATCGGGAACGTAGATTCCCCGGGCGCCGAGCAGCGCTTCTTTCAGCGCCTGCGGCGAGTCGACGAGCGGTGCTCGCTCGCCCTCCTTGACGGCAACGCCGGTCTTCACGATTCCTAGCGCACGCGCTCGCTCCCCTTTCACGTGACCGCCGGCCGCAAGCTCCTCGACCAGCGCGCTAGTCAGGATGACGAGGTCACATGGTTCGCCCGCGAGCAGCCGCTCCTTCATGGCGCCGACAGCACCGAATGTCGCCTCGATGCGCGCCCCCGTTTCCGCGTGGAAACGCGCTTCCAGTCGTCCGACGAGTCCTTGAGCGGCGCCGCCGCTCAGGAGGTGCACGGTCCCGCTCATCAGCGTGTCGTCTCGACGCGATTGTTCATCTCGCCGAGTCCGGGCGCGGCGACGCGCACGACGTCCCCGTCACGCAGGAATTTTGGCGGCGAGAAGCCGATACCCACTCCGACCGGCGTCCCGGTTGCGATGATGTCGCCTGCGAGCAGCGTCGTTCCACGCGAGATCGTCTCGACCAGCGTCGGGATGTCGAAGATCAGTTGCGCAATCGATGCCTCCTGACGCAGCTCGCCGTTGACCCAAGTCGACAGGCGAAGCGATTCCATCGGCACCTCATCCTTGGTCGCGATCCACGGTCCCACCGGACAGAAGGTGTCGAGCGACTTGCCGAGAAACCACTGCGCATGGTTCTTCTGCAGGTCGCGCGCGGTGACGTCGTTGACGAGGACGAAGCCGAAAACCTTGCTCATGGCATCGGACCTCGACACGTTGCGGCACTCCTCCCCGATGACAACGCCGATCTCGCCTTCGTAGTCGACCGATTCGGTCTGCGCAGGATCGAAGCGGATCGGATCGGTCGGGCCAGCCTGCGCCGTCGTCGCCTTTGTGAAGACCTGCGGAAACGCCGGAATCGGCGACGCGGCGCTGCCCGTGGCGTTGAAGCCGCTCTTGTCGAATTCGAGTGCGTGGTCGCGATAGTTCTTGCCCACGGCGAGCACGTTGCGCACCAGCGCCGATAGGGGCGGCAGGAAGACGAGTCCGTGCAGCGGGACGCGCGTTCCCCCGCGAAGCTGCGCCAGCGCGATGCGTCGTTGGATGACATCGAGCACGGGATTCGCGGACAGCTTCGCGTCCGCGTCGACGAGCAGCACCTCGTTGGCCTGTTCGTCGACAAGTGCAAGCCGCGGCTTGCCTTGCCAAGTGCAACGTCCGATCTTCATGGTTTGCCAATTGGGTCGAATTGGACGTAATGATAACCCAATCGGCGCGAAAAAGCAGCCCATCCAGGGCGCGCCAGTGGTGCAGAGAGACGCGCGTTACCTTATAATCAAAAAACCAATTCGAACCATTCACGAAACATGGCCACCGACATGCTCGAAACGAACGACCCTCGCGC
>CAZUGY010000149.1:0-9031 GCA_964620265.1 uncultured Alcaligenaceae bacterium | reverse complement strand
GATTCCACGAGCTCGATGCCGGTGACGTACTTGGCGTGCTT
Source organism: uncultured Alcaligenaceae bacterium (assembly GCA_964620265.1). GTDB lineage: Bacteria > Pseudomonadota > Gammaproteobacteria > Burkholderiales > Casimicrobiaceae > VBCG01. Next base: position 8,990 of record CAZUGY010000149.1, on the reverse strand, counting down.
ATAGCCCAGTTGCCGCTCGACACGCAGGCGGATCGGGGCGCCGTTCTGCACGGGCAATGGTGCATCGTTGAGGTCGTACGCCAGGATCGTCTGCTCGTGGCGCGCGTCGTCGAGGTCGATACTCTCGTAGTAGAGATCGGCCGGATTGGCCGACATCGGATCGGCGCAATAGAACACCACGAAGCGCGCGTTCGGCTTGACCTTGACGGCGTCGAGCAGTGCCGCGAGCCGCGTGCCCTTCCACTTGGCGATCGCGCTCCAGCCTTCCACGCAATCGTGGCGCGTGATCTGCGTGCGCGACGGCAAGGCGCGCAGCTCGTCGAGCGTGAACTTGCGCGGCGTCTCGACGAGGCCGCCGACATCGAGCGCATACGTGGCGAAGCCCGATTGCACCCACGCGGCATACTGCTCGCTGTCGGGGTCGCTCGTGCCGTTGCTGCGGAAGGTGGGCGAGACGTCCCGGGGCGCGAACTCCTGCGCCATCGCGTTGCGGCCGATCGCCTTGGCGATCGCTTCGTTCACGGGAGTCGCCACGTCGAGCACCCTGGGCAGCCATGCGGTGCGCGACAGGTTGTCGCAGCCCGCGAGCGTCGCGCCCGACACCGCCGCCGCGGCGCCGCGCAGGAACGTGCGCCGCGCATGGCGCCGGCGCAGCTTGAAGGGAACGCGCGCAGCAGGCTTCATGCCGATGGCTCCGCAGGAAGGCGATAGCGCCCCGTGATCATCGAGCGCAGGTTGTTCCACAGGCCCGTGACGATCACCTGGAACACGTGGATCAGCACGAAGAGCACGAGCAGCCACGCGATGATGAAGTGCAGCGCCCGCGCCGACTGCCGTCCGCCCACGAGATCCACCCATCCGGCCAGCACCGAGTTCCACCACGGCGACATGCCGAAGCCCATGATCACGGCGAGCGGCAGCAGGATGAAGATCACGACCAGGTAGGCGATCTTCTGCAGGACGTTGTAGCGCCTGGCCGCCTCGCCCGTGGGATGGCGGAAGCGCAGGTGATCGCGGATGGAAGCGCCGATGCCCTTCAGCTCGCGCTCGTCGGGCACGAGGTCGCGCGTGAGGTGGCGGCTCGCGATCGCGTAGACGAGAAAGGCGAGGCCGTTCAGCACGAAGACCCAGGCGAAGAAGAAGTGCCACGCGCGTGCCATCGACAGCCACTGCGGTCCCGGCAGCATCATCCAGGGCGGGAACGTCGAGGCGACCCACTCGCCGTCCACCTTGATGGCCCCCAGCCAGCCCGTGGTATCGAATTCCTTGCCGTAGATCGTGGTGATGCCCTGCGGCTGGTCGTTGGGGCCGATGCGCGCGCCGATCTCCAGCGCATGTGGCGTGCCGTCGTAGGACGACTTGCCGAAGTGCAGTACCGGATACGCATTGAAGATCTGCAGCCCGCTCATGAAGAGCACGGTCAGTGCGATCACGTTGATCCAGTGCATGATCCGCACCGGCAGCGTATGGCGGTAGTAGAGCACTCCGGGAGCGGTCCCGGCGTGGGCGCTGGCAACGGCGGTCATGGGAGCATTGTCGCACCGGGGCGCGAAAGGCGCCCGCATCGCTCTTCTGTCGGTTGCCACGTCCGGCCCTTACAATGGGCGATGTCCCAAACCTCCCCGGGGTCGCCCCCAGACTCCGCGGGCGCGCCCTACGCCTCCCTCACGCCGGACCGCATCCTCGACGCGCTCGCCACCGTCGGCGTGCTGGGTGACGGGCGCCTCCTCGCCCTCAACAGCTACGAGAACCGCGTATATCTCGTCTATTGCGACGAGGCGCCCGGGGCGGCCACGTCCGTCGTCGTCAAGTTCTACCGACCGCAGCGCTGGACGGACGCGCAGATCGCGGAGGAGCACGCCTTCGTGGCCGAGCTCGAGGCGCGGGAGATCCCCGCGGTGGCGCCGCTCGTCATCGAGGGGCGGACACTGCACGAGGACGGCGGACTGCGCTTTACCGTCTTTCCGCGCCGCGGCGGCCGCACGCCCGAGCTCGACGACCCCGCCACGCTCACGTGGATCGGCCGCTACCTGGGACGCATCCACGCCGTCGGCGCGCAGCGCCCCTTCGTCGCGCGGCCGGCACTCGACATCGCCACGTTCGGCGATGCATCGCGCGAGTTCCTGCTCGCGCACGACTTCGTGCCGGCCGACCTGCGCGAGCCGTATGAGGCCATCGCCACGCTGGCGCTCGCCGGCATCCGCCGCTGCTACGACCGCGCCGGCGCCTTCACCACGCTGCGCCTCCACGGCGATTGCCACGCCGCCAACATCCTGTGGACCCCCGCCGGCCCGCACTTCGTGGACTTCGACGACGCGCGCACCGGCCCCGCGATCCAGGACCTGTGGATGCTGCTCTCCGGCGACCGCGCCTCGATGACGCGCCAGCTGGGGGACGTGCTCGCCGGCTACGAGGACTTCGCCGACCTCGATCCGCGCGAGCTTCATCTCGTGGAGGCGCTGCGCACGCTGCGCCTGTTGCACTACTCCGCATGGATTGCGCGACGGTGGAACGACCCCGCGTTTCCGGCGGCCTTTCCGTGGTTCAACACCCACCGCTACTGGCAGGACCGCATCCTCGAGTTGCGCGAGCAGGTCGCGGCGATGGACGAGGCGCCGCTCGCGGCGTGAGATCACGAAGAAGGCGTGGCGTCTCCCGGGTCGAGCGTGAACATCTCCTGCGGCCGTGCCACGCCCTTCAGTGCATAGCGCCCCAGGCTCACGAGGCGGCCGCGCGCCGCACCTGCCTTGGCCGCGAATGCGCTCGACACGATGACCGACTGCTCGAGCGATCCGCACAGCGCCTCGATCCGCGCCGCCACGTTCACCGCCGGACCCAGCACCGTGAAGTCGAGGCGGCGCGGGCTGCCTACGTTGCCGGACGTCGAGGCCGTGCCGGCCGGTGCGATCATTCCAGCGTGACGCGCGCACGCACCACACCCGCGCGCTCGTGCCGTGCCACGATCCCGATCGCGTCACCCTTCCTGCCGCGCACCACCCACTCCACCTTCATCCGGTCGTCGGTGACGTTGGTCTCCGGCCAGAACGACACGCCCGTGTGCTTGTAGGCGCGGCCTTCGAGCTGGCCGTGGCCGTCGCGCCGCTTGCCCTGCACGAGCGTTGACCCCTGCGGCAACTCGAGCTCCGTGATCACCTCGCGCACCACTTTGCGCTCCAGCGCGCGCTTGCTCACGTACGTCGGCAGCCACCCGGTGTTCTGCACCACGAGCGCGACCTTCCACGTGCCCGCATCGATGGCTTCCGCACCCGCATGCACGAGCTCGAGCCGCGGCGAGATGAGCGCGCTCCACACGAGCCACTTCGGAAAGCGCGCGAGCTCGCGCGGCAATTCGGACGGCGGCGGATTGGAGAAGGCGTGGAAGCGGTTCCAGCCGCCGATCTCCACGCGGCCCAACTGCGGATGGTCGAACGGCTTCCACGGGATGTGGGCGATCCCGCCCAGCTTCTCGTCGCTCCAGCGCAGGAGCTTCAAATCGTCCTCGACCGGGTGATCGCGGAACCAGTCGATGTACCGGTAATCCGTGATGCCCGCCTCGCGCATCGGCGACCAGATCTCGACGACCCACGTGTACAAGCCCAGGTGCTCGTACATCCAGTCGAAGGTGCCGCCGATCACCGACTTCGGGTGATAGCGGAACTCGTGATAGACGGAGATGTTGGGATAGCCCGTGAGCTCGGTGCCCTTCTTCCCCATCGCCTGGTAGACCCACAGGTCCTCGGCGTGCATCTCCTCGTCGGGCTGGTGCTCGAAGGGCCGCAGCAGCACGCCGCTCCAGGTGTGGAAGGTGAGCGCGCTCGTGATGTTGGGATGGCGCGTCACGAAGTCCACGAGCGCGCGCACCTCCGGCTCCGACGTGGGGTATGGCCCCGCGCCCATCTGCTCGAACTCCTGCCGCCACGATGCCGGGAAATTGCGGTTGAGGTCGACGCCCTCGCGCCGCTTCTTCACGCGCAGCGTGTAGCCGTCGTAGCCTTCCAGCGTCCCTTCCGGCACCACGCGGTAGTACTGGCCGCCCGTCTCCACCGGATCGCGGCGCACCATGAGCCGCGGCTCGGCGGGATGCGCCTTCCACGGGCCGTTGGCATCGGGGATGCGCATCTGCAGGATGCGCCCGTCGCCATCGATGTCCTCGACGGTGAGGCCCTCGAGATCCTCCTCGTCGTGCGGATAGGGACGCGTGCTCGAGCGGATCCACTTCGGCTTGTCGGCGAGCGCCCATTCGGCGCCGTCCGGATTGAGCCGGGGGCAGATGTAGAAGGCGCGGGTGTCGAGCGCGCGCGTGATGTCGGGGTCGCTGCCGTAGCCGCGCACGAGCGTGTCGAGGAAATGCAGCGCTGCCGCGGATGCCGCCACCTCGGTGGCGTGGATGTTGCCGTCGACCCAGAAGGCCGGCTTGTCGGCGGCCGGCCCGGTCTTCGCCTGCGTGACGGCCACCACGAAGATGTCGCGGCCTTCGTGGCTCTTGCCGATCGCTTCCACCGTGACGAGATCTGGATGCTCGCGCGCGATCGCATGGATCAGCTCCGCGAGCTCGGGATAGCGGTAGAAGCGGTCGGTGGCAACGACAATCATGGAGGCAATCCCCGCGCGCCGTGCCGGACGGCGCTTGTGCCGACCATGTTACCCAGTTTCGTTCCGACACTCTCCGTGGCGACCGCGCTCCGCGCCGGTGCCACGCCTAGCGTGGCCGATCGAGTTCCAGCAGATTCCCCACCGCCTGCGGATGCGCCGGATCGAGCTCCAGCGCGCGCTGGAAGGCCGCGCGCGCCTGCGGCACCTCGCCCGCGGCGCGCCACGCCATGCCCAGGTTGTTCCAGGCGCGCGCATTGCGCGGATTCGACGCGAGGCTCGACTGCCACAGTGCGACCTCGCTGCGATAGTCGAGGTTGCGTACGGCCGTGGCCGAGCCGAGCACGATCGCAAGCGCCGCGATCACCGGCGCGAAGGCCCGCCGCGGCAGGCGTACCCACGCGAAGCTGCAGAACGCGAGCGCCAGGCCGATCAGCGCGAGCACGAGCTGGCGATCATTGGCGAGATCGTCGCGCGCGATGAGCGAGTTGGTCGGCGCCAGATGCAGGAAGAACCAGGCGATCCCGAACCCCGGCACGAGACCGCGCCAGGCGCCGCGGATGCCGAGCCCCAGCAGCGCGAGCAGAACGGCCGCGGCGATCCACCAGGCAAGTCCACCGAGCACGGTCACCTTGGGATCGATGTCGAGGTCGAGCAGCAGGAGCGGGTGCAGCACGAGATACGTCACGCCGCTGACCTGCGCCGCGAGGTTCGCGAGCGGATCGCGCAGGGTGAATGCAGCCTCCAGCATGCGGCGGTAGCCGGGCAACGCCAGGATCGCCAGGGCTCCCGCCGCGAGCAGTGCCAGATGCGGTCCAGCGGCCCGGAGTGCCGCACGCCAACGCGCGCCGTTGCGCGTGACCTCGACGAGGAAGATGGCGAAGGGCAGCGTCCACGCCGATTCCTTGACAGCCAGCGCCGCCGCGAAGAGCGCGAGCGATGCCGCGAGGAATCCGCGCGAGCGCACCCCGCTTTCGCGGCCCGGCAGGTCGCCCGCCGCCATATGCCGGCCGCGCGAGATCTCCCAGCACAAGAGCGAGGCGAGATACAGCATGGCCATGAAGCCCGACGAGCGTCCGGAGACGTAGGTCACGGCTTCCGTCTGCGCCGGATGGAGCGCGAAGAGCAATGCCACTGCCAGCGGCAGCATGGGCGCCACCACGAAGCGCGGCGGTCCTGCGGCCGGCATCAGCAGCGTGCCGTCCAGCCACCGCCGTGCCAATGCCAGCACGAGACACGCGCTCGCGACGTGACACGCGAGGTTGAAGACGTGGAACGCCAACGCATCGCCACCGCCCATCCGCCACGACAGCGCATAGCTCGCCTTCAGCAACGGCCGGATGCCCGGCATCGATGCCCACCATGCGGAGAAATCGTGCACGGCCGGGTTGTCCACGATCACGCGATGGTCGTCGAACTGGAACACGCCGCCGAGCGAGGTCGCATAGGCAGCGAGCGTGGCCGCCACCAGCAGCGCATACGCGCGTGCGTAGCTCGTATGCTCCCCCCGAACGGCGCTGCGCGCCGCTCCCCCCGGGGGGCGAGCACCTTGGGGCGGCCCGGCGGCGCTCATCGCGCGGGGCGCGTGGTGTCGAAGGCGCGCTCGAGGAGCGCCGCCGCATCCCACCAGCGATCCTGCGCGCCCAGCAGAATCACCGTCGCGCGGTGGCCGTCGCGCACCGCGGTGAGGACGAGGTTGCGGCCCGCCTTCGCGGTGTAGCCGGTCTTGAGTCCCGTCACGCCGGGCACGCGGCCCACGAAGGCATTGGTATTGCGCAGGACGATCTCGCGGCCGGCGAGCGTACGGATCGCCTGCGACTCGAGGGCAGTCCACACGGCGATCGCCGGCTGTGCAAGCGCAGCCTGCGCCACGATGGCGAGGTCGGCCGCGGTCGTCAGCATGCGCGGTGCGTCGAAGCCGCAGGCATTCGCGAAACGCGTGGCCGGGAGTCCCAGCGCCTTCGCGCGCGCATTCATCCGCACGACGAAGGCGCGCTCGTTGCCGCTGGCATGCTCGGCGAGTGCCAGGCACGCGTCATTGGCCGAGGCGATGAGCATGGCGGCCATGAGATCGCGCGCCCGCAGGCGTTCGCCCGCACGCAGGCCCGCCCGCGAGCCGGTGGCCGCGGCGGCGCGTGCGCTCACGGTGACTGGCACATCACCGTCCACGGCCTCCGCGATCACGAGCGCCGCCACGAGCTTGGCAAGCGAGGCCGGGGGCAATGGCCGCGTGGTGGCGGCGCCGAAGACCGGCACGTCGTCGACCGTGACGAGATAGGCATTCGCCACGCCGGGAAAGATGTCGCGCACCGGCGCCGCCGGCGCGGCAAACGCCGCTCCCGCGAGCGCGCACGCCAGCAACGTTCCGCCGAAGACCGCGGCAGCGCGCAGGACCGCTCGGGCGCGGCTCACGTCGACCTTGCCGCTCCTGGCGTGCGTACGACTAGAACGGCAGCAGCTTCTTCAGCTTGTTGAGATTGTCGCTGACGGCATCGGCGGCCGACGGCGGCGCCGGTTGCGCAGCAGGTGCGGCCGCGGCAGCCGCGGCTTCCGGACTGCCGCGCACCAGCGATGCATAGCGCGAGCACAGCGGCATCAACTTCGCATCCGACCCCGTGAACGAGCGTCCCTTGCACTGCGCCGCGCCGATGCTGCGCACGTCGTTGTCGCAATAGCCGGCCGCCACGAATTGCCAGTCGCGCGTGTCCACGCCCTTGCCGCAGGCGGCTGCGGTGACTGCACCGAAGTCCTTGCCGCACTTGCCCATCGCGTCGGCGAGCATCGTCTCCTTGCGGGCCTTGAGGTAGGCCACGGGCTCCATGGCCGCGGTGCCGGCGCTCGTCACGGTGGCGCAGAACTGGGCGCGCTGCGAGGCGCAATGCCCGCCCGGCTCGAAAGCCTCCCACAGGAACTGCTTGGTCGCGATGTCACAGGCCTGCGCGGCCCCCGCCGCTGCCTGGGCCTGTGCCTTGGCGACGTCCTGGCGCGCGGTGGAAGTGCAGTTGCCGACCTTCTTGCCGGACATCGTCTGCGTCATGTCGAAGGACTCGCCGCCGGTCTTGCCCTTCATCTGGATGCGGCCGTCGTAGCTGTCGGCGGCGTAGGTCATCTCGCCCTTCCCGGTCATCGGGTCCTTGCCGGTGCACACCACGGCGAAGGTGAACTTGTTGCCGGTGCGCTTCTGGTCGGTGACCTTGCAGTCGCTGTTGTCCTTGGTGGGAACGAGGCCGGCATCGTTGCCCTTCTCGATGCACACGCGATGGGTCTGCGGCGGCATGGCGAAGGGCATGCCCGCCATCTCCATCTTGAGGGTGATGTCCCACAGCTCGTCCTTGCCCTGGGCCTGGGCAACGGTGGAGAAGGCGGCGCACACGGCGCCCACGCAAGCGGCAAGGCGAAGCAACGGACGGAAAAACGGCACGACGGGCTCCTGATGATGGGCGATGCGAAGGAGGCAATTCTAGCGGCGATGAGCGCAGGACGCCTACGTCGCATGGATGCCTCGGGCCACCGGGCCACCGGGCCGCACGCGATCGGCGCGATTGATCTTCCCCGGCCCATCGACGGTCCGGTCGTGATACCGTATATTCATACGGTATTCATCGTTCACTCGACCGTCGCGGCTTCGACTTCTGTCGCCCGCTTCCCTGCTTTCCTACCCATGGCCCGCGACTTCCTGCCCCCCTACGCCGAGCTCCACTGCCTCACGAATTTCTCGTTCCTGCGCGGTGCATCGAGACCTGCCGAGCTCGTCGAGCGCGCCCGCGCATTGGGCTACGCCGCCCTGGCCATCACCGACGAATGCTCGCTCGCCGGCGTGGTGCGCGCCCACGAGGCGGTGAAGGCACCCGCCGAAACCCGGGAGGAAGCACCACTGCGCCTGCTCATCGGCAGCGAGCTCACGCTGGTCGACGGTACCAGGCTCGTCCTCCACGCCACCGACCGCGACACCTACGGCGACCTCGCCCAGCTCATCACGCGCGGACGGCGCAGCGGAGCGAAGAAAGGCACATACCGCCTCGATCGCGACGACATCGCCGCGCTCGCCGCACAGTGCCTCGCGCTGTGGCTCCCCGGCCCGCACGCCGACGCACGCGACGGCGGCTGGCTACGCGACGTCTTCGCCGACCGCGCGTGGCTCGCCGTGGAGCGCTTCGCGCGTGCCGGGGACAACGCGCGCGTGGCCGCGCTGAAGACGCTCGGCCGTGCCGCGGGATTGCCGCTCGTGGCCGCCGGCGACGTCCACATGCACGTCCGCGGCCGTCGCGCGCTGCAGGACACGCTCACCGCGATCCGCCTGCGCAAGCCGCTCGCCGAATGCGGCCACGCGCTCTTTCCCAACGGCGAGCGGCACCTGCGCTCGCGTGCCGTGCTCGCCGAGCTCTATCGCGACGAACCCG
>CAZUGY010000148.1:0-9146 GCA_964620265.1 uncultured Alcaligenaceae bacterium | reverse complement strand
CCCAGCAGCGGCGAGCCCTCCGCCGACTGCAACAACCCCGTCTTCATGTAAGTCGCAAGCTTCTCGCGCGTATCCGCGATATCGAGCGCGCGCATGGTCAACTGCCCGATCCGGTCCTGCGGTGTGAAGGCGCCCTCGCCCTTTTCCATGGTGAGACGCTCGGGCTTGTAGGTCAGGTTGGGACTCACCGTATCGAGGATCGACCAGTCGTTGCCGCGGCGGAGCTCCAGCGTGACCTCGCCGGTGATCGCGCGCGCGACCCAGCGCTGCGCCGTGTCGCGCAGCATCATCGCCTGCGGATCGAACCAGCGGCCCTGGTAGAGGAGGCGGCCCAGCTTGCGCCCGTTGTCGCGGTACTGCTCGATCGTGTCCTCGTTGTGGATGCCGGTGAGCAGCCGCTCGTAGGCCGCGAAGAGCAGCGCCATGCCCGGCGCCTCGTACACGCCGCGGCTCTTGGCCTCGATGATACGGTTCTCGATCTGGTCGCTCATGCCGAGGCCATGGCGGCCGCCGATGGCATTGGCCTCGTACATCAGGGCCACTTCATCGGCGAAGGTGTTGCCGTTCAAAGCGACCGGACGGCCTTCCTCGAAGCGCACGCTCACCGTCTCGGCCTTCACCGCCACGTCGTCGCGCCAGAAGGCCACGCCCATGATCGGCTGCACGATCCGGATCCCCTTGTTCAGGAACTCGAGATCCTTGGCCTCGTGCGTGGCGCCGAGCAGGTTGGAATCGGTGGAGTAGGCCTTCTCCGTGCTCATCTTGTAGCCGAAGCCCGCATTGATGAGGTATTCCGACATCTCCTTGCGGCCGCCGAGCTCGTGGATGAACGTCGCATCGAGCCACGGCTTGTAGATGCGCAGGTTGGGATTGGCGAGCAGGCCGTAGCGATAGAAGCGCTCGATGTCGTTGCCTTTGAACGTGCTGCCGTCGCCCCAGATGTTCACGTCGTCCTCGCGCATCGCGATGACGAGCATCGTGCCCGTCACCGCGCGGCCGATCGGCGTGGTGTTGAAGTAGGTGACGCCGGCCGTGGAGATGTGGAACGCACCCGCCTGCAATGCAGCGATGCCCTCGGCCACCAGCGCTGCGCGGCAGTCGATGAGCCGCGCCTTCTCCGCCCCGTAGGCCAGCGCCTTGCGCGGGATCTCGTCGTAGTCGCTCTCGTCGGGCTGGCCCAGGTTGGCCGTGTAGGCGTAGGGAATCGCGCCCTTGGCCCGCATCCAGTGGAGCGCGGCGCTGGTGTCAAGGCCGCCCGAGAAGGCGAGGCCCACCTTCTGGCCGGCGGGGATGGACTGGAGGATGTGCGACATGGGGTTGATGTGCGGCAGGCGATGGGTTAATCCGCTATTCTAGAATAGTTGTCCTTCGTGCGATCCCGCGCCCTCAGGCGCACGCGCACGCACGACCCCTCCTCCCACGCGTCCACGGTCCCTTTCACACCATGCCCTCTTTCGACATCGTCTCCGAAGTGAATCAGGTCGAGGTCAACAATGCCGTCGACCAGGCCAACAAGGAAGTGTCCACGCGCTTCGACTTCAAGGGCTCCGACGCGCGCATCGAATACAAGGAGAAGGACAAGACGCTCACCCTCTACGCCGACGACGACTTCAAGCTCTCGCAGGTCACCGATATCCTCACCGCCAAGCTCACCAAGCGCCAGGTCGACATCCGGTCGCTGAAGCACGGTGACGTGGAGAAGGTCTCGGGCAACAAGGTCAAGCAGACGGTGACCGTGCGCACGGGGGTGGAGCAGGAGCTTGCCAAGAAGATCGTGAAAACGATCAAGGAGAGCAAGCTCAAGGTGCAGGCATCGATCCAGGGCGATGCCGTGCGCGTGTCCGGCACCAAGCGCGACGACCTGCAGGAGGCGATCGCGCTGGTGAAGAAGTCGATCACCGACTTCCCGCTGCAGTACCAGAACTTCCGCGACTAGAAACCGGCAGCGCCCGGCTACGCGAGGTCCTCGACGAGCGCCGCGCGCGTGGCCTGCCCTACCGCCGGAACCTCCGCGCGGTACGCGGGGTGATCCACACCGACGCCGAGTGCACTGCCGGCCTTCAGCGACGTGACCATCGGCGCCGTCAGCTCGAAGCGCAGGAAATGCACCGCGGATGTCTTCTGCTCGTTCTCGCGCTCGAGATCCTCGTCGGCGATGGCCCACGACTTGTCGTACCCGGCGACCTGCACCCACGCGCGGTCCTCGATGCCCTTGAGCCGCGAGAGCGCCTGCTTGCGCTCCTCGACGTCCTCGTATTCGATCAGCATCGTGGCCTTGAAGTTGCTGCCGTCGGGGACCAGCGGGTTGTAGGCATCGAGCTCCGCCTGGATGCCGTCCTCCTCGAAGATCTTCTCGATACGCAGCATCTCCTGGACCTGGTAGCGCTGCAGGAGCTCGTCCTCGAAGAGGAGCGTGAGGTGGTCGCCGAGGTGCACAGTCCGCACGCGCTTGTGGGCGAGCACCCGGGCGCGGAAGTGCGGGCGCTCCTTGGCGTAGGTCTCGAGCGTCATCAGGCTTTCACGGGTGATCTTTGCGCAGGCCATCGTCAGTCCAGTCCGTAGGCGATGCGCAGCAGGGTAAGCGGATGCTCCTTGCGCGCATGCGTGGCGCCCTTCTCCTCGATGCCCTGCATGATGCGCCGGCCGGCGATCGGGCAATCGGAGCTCACGTAGTCGGGATCCGTCTCGGCCATGCGCGCGAACACCGGCTTGCCGATCCGCATCGACTCGGCAAAGAACTCCGCCTTGACGCCGTAGGTGCCATCGTGGCCGGCGCAGCGCTCCACCGTGTTCACCTCGGTGCCGGGCACCCATTGCAGCGCCTCGCGCGTCTTCTGCCCCACGTTCTGCACCCGCGAGTGGCAAGGCACGTGATAGCTGACCTTGCCAAGCGGCTTCACGAATTCACGCCTGAGCAGGCCATCCTTGTCCCGCGCCACGAGATATTCGAAGGGGTCGAACATCGCCTGCGCGATCTTCTTCAGCTCCTCGCGCTCGGGAAAGAGCAGCGGCAGCTCCTGCTTCCACATCAGCGTGCACGAGGGCACGGGAGTCAGGATGGCAAAGCCCTGCACCGCGAACTGCGCGAGCTCCGGCAGGTTCTGCTCCATCAATTGCTCCACCGATGCGATGTCGCCCAACTCGAGCTTGGGCATGCCGCAGCACACTTCGCTGCGCGCGAAGTGGAACGGGATCTCGTTGTGCGCGAGGAGCTTGACGAGGTCGTGGCCGATGCCCGGCTCGTTGTAGTTGACGTAGCAGGTCGTGAAGATCACGACCTTGCCGGGGGTCCGCTGGCCATCGCGCACGGGCCAGTCGCCGCTCGCGGGGAGACGGCGACGGAACGGGCGCTTCGCATAGGTCGGAAGCTCGGCCCTGGCCGCCACGCCGAGCTTGTTCTCGATCAGCTTGCGCAACCCCGGCGACGCATTCACGCCATTCACGATCGACGCCATCCCGGGCGCCGTCGAAAGCTTGCCCAGGCGGTCGGTCCCGGTGAGCAGCTTGTCGCGGAACGTCACGTCGCCGTCGACGAACTTCTTCGCCTTGGCCCGCAGCATGAGGTGCGGAAAATCCACGTTCCAGGGATGCGGCGGAACGTAGGGGCATTTCGTGAGGTAGCACAGGTCGCAGAGGTAGCACTGGTCCACGACCTTCATGTAGTCGGCCTTGGCCACGCCGTCGACCTCGCCGGTCGCGCTCTCGTCGACGAGATCGAAGAGCGTGGGGAAGGACCCGCACAGGCTCACGCAGCGCCGGCAGCCGTGACAGATGTCGAAGACGCGCGCGAGCTCCCGGTCGATCGCGTCGCGATCGTGGAACTGCGGATCGCGCCAGTCGATGGGGTGGCGCGTGGGTCGCTCGAGGCTGCCTTCTCTGGTCGTCATGGCGGGGGCCCGGTGACGTGGCGGGGGTGTGCGCCGCAGGCGGGAACACGCGCGGCCGCGTGGCAGCGCCACGTGCCGGCGACAGGATGCGCTGCGAAAAATGAAAACGGGCGCGGCGGTCTGCCGGCGCCCGTTGCCAAACGCACCCGGCTAGTCCGCGAGCGCGTCGAGCGCCTTCTGGAAGCGATTGGCATGCGAGCGCTCGGCCTTGGCGAGCGTTTCGAACCAGTCGGCGATCTCCTCGAAACCTTCGTCGCGAGCCGACTTGGCCATGCCGGGGTACATGTCGGTGTACTCGTGCGTTTCGCCGGCCACGGCGGCCTTGAGATTATTGCGCGACGAGCCGATCGGCAGGTCCGTGGCGGGATCGCCCACCGCGGCAAGGTAGTCGAGGTGGCCGTGCGCATGGCCGGTCTCGCCTTCGGCGGTGGAACGGAACAGCGCCGCGACGTCGTTCTGCCCTTCGACATCGGCCTTGCTTGCGAAATAGAGATAGCGGCGATTGGCCTGCGATTCACCGGCGAATGCCGCCTTGAGGTTGTCGTGCGTCTTGGTACCGGAAAGGGATTTCATGCGGATCTCCTCGAGTCGATGCGCCGCGACCGCATTCCAGGCCGGGCTCGTTTGCCGCCCGGCGGGAACGCGTTCCGCCGGCCACGATCTCATTTTGCGCGAGGCGGTCGTGAAGGTCTAATAAATTGTGCCAATGCGGGCGATAGATTTTGCGGGTTAATGCGAATCATTACGATCGCGCATCCGGGCGCGCGCGCCCGAGGCGTCATCCCAGTGCCTGCAGCACGCGCTGCGCGATGAGCGAGCTCACGCGCTCGTTGGCCTCGAGCGTCACGCCCGCCACGTGCGGCGTCAGGATGAGGTTCGGACAACCATCGAAGTGAGGCGAGCGCGGCAGCGGCTCCGCGCCGAACACATCGAGCGCCGCCCCGCCGAGGTGGCCGTCTTTCAATGCCTGCGCGACCGCGACCTCGTCCACGATGCCACCGCGCGCGGTATTGACGAGCACTGCACCCTGCTTCATCGCGGCGATGCGCGCCGCATCGAAGAGCCCGCGCGTGGCGTCCACCAGCGGCACGTGCAGGCTCACCACGTCGGCGGCGCGCACGACGTCGTCGAGGGTCGCGTAGCGAGCGCCGACGGCCGCGAACGCCGTGTCGTCGGGGCCGAGCACCGAATCGAATGCGACGACCTCCATGCCCATCGCCCTGCCGTGCCGCGCCGTCGACTGCCCGATCGAGCCGAGGCCCACGAGCCCCAGCACCTTGCCGCGGATCTCGCGTCCGGTCGACAGCGCGGCGCGCGGCCACGCGCCGGAGGCCACGGTAGGTGTCGCGAACGCGATGCCGCGCAACAGCACGAGCGCCGTGCCGATCACGTACTCGGCCACCGACAGCGCATTCGCACCGGTGGCGGGAATCACCTCGATCCCCTTCGCCGCGCATCCATCGAGGTCGATGTTGTCGAGGCCCACGCCGAGGCGCCCGACCACGCGACACCGCGCAAGCGCCGCGAGCAACGCGCCGCGCACCTGCGTGCGATTGCGCACGATGAGCGCGTCGCAACTCGCAGCCTCGTGCACGAGGCGCGGCAGGTCGTCCACGAGCGCTGCGTCGTGCAGCACGTCGTGCCGCTCGCGCAGGCGCGCGACTGCGGGCTCGTCCATGAACTCCGTGATCACGATCCTGGCCATGCCATTTTCATCCTGTGGACATCGAGTCCGGGATGATAGGGCATGCGGGACGTGCTACATCTGCCGGAAGAGGTGCGCGTGCGCGTCGCTGACGGGCAGCTTCTCCTTTCGTGCCTTCAGGATCACGCTGATGCGCCCCCTGAAGTCGCGGCTGACGGTGTCGATCGCCCCGGCATTGACGACGGTACCGCGGTGGATCGGCCAGAACACCGAAGGATCGAGCTGCCCCTGCAGGTCCCGGAGCGAGCGGCGGATGAGCCAGTCGCCATCGGCAGTGACGACGCGCGTATAGCCCGTGTCGGACTGGAAATAGCAGACCTCCTCGACGTCGACGAGGCGCACGGCATCGCCTTCCGACACGTTGATCCAGCGCAGGAACGGTGTGCGCGCCTGGCCGCCGGCAAGCTCGCGCAACAATGTCTCGAGGCTCGCCGGCGCATCGTGCAGGCGCTGCTCGAGGCGCCGCACCGTCACCGCGAGACGCGCCGCGTCGAAGGGCTTCAGCACGTAGTCCACGGCGCCCTGCTCGAAGGCGGCGATCGCATGCTCGTCGTAGGCGGTCACGAACACGACGTGGCAGCGCCCCTGCAGGTCGCGGGCGACCTCGAGCCCCGTGAGCACCGGCATCTGCACGTCGAGGAACACGATGTCGGGATCTGCGGTGTCGACCATCTGCATGGCCTCCATGCCGTTGACGGCCTCGCCCACGATGCGCAGCTCCGGCCAGAGCTTCGCGAGCGATAGCCGCAGCTCGTCGCGCAGATGCGTCTCGTCCTCCGCGATCACCGCGGTGGGACGTGCCTTCACGCCTCTTTCCGTCAGCGCGATCATGACCTGCGGGCGGGTTCCTTGAGCTCGACCATGAGGGCGCGCACGTTGCGGCCGGAGATATTCTCCGTCTCGTGCGTTTCCGCTTCCGACCAGAAGACGTCGCCCAGCTTGTTCTCCGCCACGATCACCTTGCCATCGGGCAGCGTGACTCGCGCCTTGGCGGGGCCGAGGGCCACCGTCAGGTGGGCCGGATGCGAATGCATGCCGCTTCCGCAAAGTCCCATCCCGGGACGGCTGTTGAATTCGAGCACCCGCAACCGCTCGTTCTCGAACACGACCTTGTAGGCGCGCGGTTGCACCACCGTCGCGTCCTGCGCCGATGCTTTCGATGCCACCAGCACGGCAGGCAACAAGGCCAGCAGCGCCCGCCGCAGTTCGAGTTCCGTGGATTTCTGCTTCATCGAGCCTCCCCCTCGTGGTCGGTTGCGATATGGATCGTGACGAGCGGATGCGTCGCCGCCGGCGCCTGGGCGACATGCAGCGAGAACCCGTCGCGATGCACCGATGCGAGTCCCACGCGCAAGCGGTAGATCTCCCGTGCCTCGAGCCATCCCGCCGGCGGAGGCGGCGAACCCGCGATGCTCACCACCACCGCATCCGTCGTGCGCGACACGACTACGCGACCGCGAAACGTCGCAGGCGCGCGCGCGATCACCGACGTCTGCAACGAGAGCAGGGCAAGCGGGGGAAAATCGAGGTTCGCAGAAGCATCGCAATCGGCGAACTGCCACCTGACGGGAACGTCATCGAGATCGGCGTTGAGCCTTGCGTGGCATTGGCAAAGCTCGATCTCCTTGCGCAGCGTGGTCCTGCCCGCGCGCACACCGGGCATGGCGGCGCGCAGGAAGCTCACCAGGCGGCCCAGGAGCCGGTCGGCCGCGGCAGGATCGGCGGAGTAGCGCCGCTCGATTTCCCCCATCGCACGCAGCATGAGCTCGGGCTCGACGTGATTGCGCAGGACACGGATGCGGGCCTCCCCGAGCAGCGCCTGCGTGCGCTCGCGTGCGATGCCGGCCTGGCTCAGGAGACGACGCGTGCGCTGCCCGCGCCGGTCGAGCGTCCATGCGAGGAAGAAGAGGCCGCCGTAGAACACGATGAACCACGCCTGGTACAGGAGCGACGCGGTGGCGCCGATGCCGTTCGGAAAGAGCGCTGCGGGTGCAACGGCGCCGACCGTGGCGTAGGCGAAAAAGCGCATGGTGCTCAGCACCACGGCGCATCCCACCACGGAGGCCGCGAAGAACACAGGATGCAGCAGCCGGTCGCCCGCGACGTGGATCCAGCCCGCGATCCCGATCCCCACGAGGCACCACCCGGGCGTCGTCCACAGGAACAGCTCGAGGAGCGTGGCGAAGCTGCCATCGGCCACCGGCAGCACCATCGAGTCGAGCACGCTCGCCGCGACGCCCCACAGCATGCCCTGCACCAGCACGGCAGGTACTCGCGCCGGCAGGCCATGCGCCCGCCGGGCACCCATTGTTTCCGCGATCATGGGTACGCCTCCCGGTCGAGCGGAAGGCGCACTTCCGCGCGCACGCCGCGCGGCACGTTGGCGCGCAGGACGAGCGAGGCATCGCTCCCATGGAGGGTGCGCAAGCGCGCACGCACATTGGCAAGGCCGATCCCCACACCTCCCGTGCCATGCTCGTCGGCACGGATTCCCACACCCGTGTCAGCCACCACGATGCGCAATGCGCCACCCTCGCGCCGGGCGCGTACGGTGATGGTCCCGCCCGCCGCGGTGGGCGTGATCCCGTGCTTGACCGCGTTCTCCACCAGGGTCGCGAGCGTGAGCGGCGGACATGGACAGGTCCGCAGCGACGGATCGACGTCCCACGTCACCGCGAGACGGCCGGTCATCCGTATCTCGACAATGGCGAGATAGCTTGCGACGAGGTCGATCTCCTCCCCGAGCGTGGTCATGTGCCGCGACAGCGGCATGGTGGAGCGCAGGTAATCGTTGAGGTGCCGCAGCAGGTCCGCGCCGTCGCGCTCGCCGGTCCCGCGGAAGCGCCGGATCGTGGCGAGCGTGTTGAAGAGGAAGTGCGGATCGAGCTGGTGACGCAGCGCCTGCAACTGCGTTTCCACGAGCAGCGAGCGGTTGCGCGATGCCGCGAGGTCGGCTGCGCGCGCTGCGGCAAGCGCCGAGCGATTGCGCGACCACATGCGGTACATCGCCGCCGTGCAGAGGCCCAGGACCGTCCACTGGGCGACCCGGCCGGCCATCGACCAGGCGTCCGCATGAGCGCCGGTCTCGCCGATGGCCAGTGCGAACGCTTCTCCCACGATCGCACCGAGCACCGCAGCAAGGCCGATGAGGCCGGCGCGCACGCCAGGCACGCGCACGGGGAGGCGCGTGACGCCCACGAGCGCCAGCGCGATCGTCACAGCCATCACCGCGCGGTCACGCGACACGTCGGCCCAGCCGAGCAGGACGTCCTCGATGCTCCAATAGGACCAGACGAAGGGCTGCACGAGGTATTGCGTGGACATGACGAACGCCACGGCGCATGCCCACGCGAGCGACGTGCGCAGCGGCAGGCGCCACTCGCGCGCAGGGGCATCGTCCGGCGCGCTGCGCGCATCCGGGACAATGCCCTCGACGAAAGCCGGGATCGACGCCACGACGCTCCCCGCGCATGCACCTGCGTTACGGGGATGGTAGTGAGATCGCGCCGCGCCGTCGAGACGTGATTTACATCCCGCACATCGCCACTGCGTCG
>CAZUGY010000147.1:0-9271 GCA_964620265.1 uncultured Alcaligenaceae bacterium | reverse complement strand
TCGTCGCTGGCGATTGCGTCGAAGAGCGCGATGCCGAGCGCCTCGGATTTCACCCCGCCCGCACAGTCGTAGGGCGCCTCGCGATCGAGGTAGGCGGCGATCTCCTCGTCGTGCAGGACGCGGAAGGTGCTCGTCACCGGGACCACGGCGCTTTGCACCCGGCCGCTCGCCGCGTCCACGAGCGCCAGGCCGGTGTGGAACACCACGGTCTTCCCGGACAGCCGGCGGAGCTCGGCCATCGCGCGCTCGCGGTCGCCCGGCTTGCCGATGGCCCGGCCATCGCAGTCGGCCACCTGGTCCGACCCGATCACGAGGGCGTCGACATGCCGCGCCGCTACCGCGCGGGCCTTGGCCACGGACAGCCGCAGGGCGGTAGCGGTGGGCGCTTCCCCGGCGATGGCGGCCTCGTCGACCCCCGGCGCCTCCGCTGTGAACGGCAGGCCAAGGCGCGAGAGTAGTTCCCGGCGATAGCGTGAGGTCGAGCCCAGGATCAAGGGTGGCCGCTTGCGCATTGTTTTTTCTAGCCTTTTTGGAACGGTCGCTTTGACACCCCCGCAAGAAACAGGGTAAAATCGCTTGCTTTGCTTCGACCCCATGGCGGCGGCTGGCTTTCGCGCGGCACCCGGGTGGCGGTAGGTGACGTTAGCTTAAACCTCGCGCGATGAAATCCAGGGCAGGATCATTCGACGCTTTCCGCCTCGCACGCGAGCGCGGCGTGCTCGAGGGCACGCTTGACGCCGTGGACTCCGACCGCCTCGTGGAGCGCGTGGCGGAGGGCGAGGAAGGCCAGGGCGTCGTGCAGTGGCGCATCGCCGGCACCACCGATCCGGCCGGGCGCCTGGCGCTTGCGATTGCCGTGCAGGGTGAGGTTCCGGTCACGTGCCAGCGTTGCCTGTCCGACTTCCTCTTTCCGGTGGAGCGGGAAACGGTGGCGGTGCTGGCCCGTAGCGAGCAGGAGGCCGATGGCCTCGATGCCTCGACCGACAGCGAGGTGCTGGTGGCCGATCACCCGCTGGTGGCCTCCGAGCTGGTCGAGGACGAATTGCTGTTGACGCTGCCGTTCGCGCCCATGCACCCGCAGGGCACGTGCGAGGCGGGCAAGGCCTAGCAACACCACAGACTTTTTCTTGGCATCAATCCATGCTTTCAGCCCCACGGGGGCGGCATCTCCAGGAGTAACGCATCATGGCAGTCCAACAGAACAAGAAGTCGCCGTCCAAGCGCGGCATGCATCGCGCCCACGATTTCCTCACCGCGCCGTCGCTGGCCGTGGAGCCCGTGAGCGGCGAGACGCACCTGCGTCATCACATCAGCCCCTCCGGCTATTACCGCGGCAAGAAGGTCGTCAAGACCAAGGCCGACGAGTAATCCGGTTGCGCTTCGCCGCGAGCGTGGCGATGTCGCAGGAGCAAGCTCCGCCGGTCACGATCGCCGTCGATGCGATGGGGGGCGACCATGGCCCGCCCGTCACCGTCGCGGCCGCGCTCGCCTTCCTCGAGGATACGCCCGAGGCGCGCGTGATCCTCGTCGGCTTGGAGCCTGCGCTGACCGAAGTGCTGGGCAAGAGCCGCTCGCGCGCGAAGGACCGCCTCACCGTGCACGCCTGCACCGAGGTAGTCACGATGGACGAGCCGCCCGCCGACGCCCTGCGCAAGAAGAAGGATTCCTCGATGCGCGTGGCCGTCAACCTCGTCAAGGACGGGATGGCGCAGGCGTGCATCTCGGCCGGCAACACGGGCGCGCTCATGGCGATCGCCCGCTTCGTGCTCAAGACTCTGCCCGGCATCGACCGGCCCGCGATCGCCTCGCAGCTTCCCACGCGCAAGGGTGTCACCACCGCGCTCGACCTCGGCGCCAACGTCAACTGCACGCCGGCGCAGCTCGTGCAGTTCGCCGTGATGGGCAGCGCGCTCGCCACCGCGGTGGACGGCATCGAGCGTCCGACCGTGGGGCTGCTCAACATCGGCGAGGAAGACATCAAGGGCAACAGCGTGGTCAAGGACACCGCCGAGCTGCTGAAGTCGGCGCCCGTGAACTTCTACGGCAACATCGAGGGCGACGACATCTACAAGGGCACCACCGACGTGGTCGTGTGCGACGGCTTCGTGGGCAATGTCGCGCTCAAGGTGTCCGAGGGATTGGTGGTCATGCTCTACGATTTCCTGCGCACCGAGTTCACGCGCAACGTCGCGCGCAAGCTCTCCGCGGTGACGGCGATGCCCGCGCTCAATGCCTTCAAGAAGCGCGTCGATCCGCGCCGCTACAACGGAGCCACGCTCGTGGGTCTCAAGGGCGTGGTGGTGAAGAGCCACGGCAGCTCCGACGCCGTGGGCTTCCGCAACGCGATCGAGAAGGCGCATGCTGAGGTCGTGCACGGCGTGCTCGACAAGATCGCGCGCCAGATCGCGTCGCTGCCCACGATCACGGGCGCGGCCACGATGCCCCTGCCGGCGGTGAGCGATGCCGGCTAGGATCGCAGGCACCGGGCACTACCTTCCCGCCGAGATCCTCACCAACGAGGCGCTCGCGCAGCGCGTGGCCACGAGCGACGAGTGGATCCGCACGCGCACCGGCATTCGCCAGCGGCACATCGCGGCGGCGGACGAGCAGACGTCCGACCTCGCCACGAATGCCGCGCGCGCAGCGATCGCCGCGGCGGGCATGCAGCCCTCCGACATCGACCTCGTGATCGTGGCCACCGCCACGCCGGACATGATCTTCCCGTCGACCGCGACGATCGTGCAGGACAAGCTCGGCATCCGCAACGGCGGCGCGGCGTTCGACATCGGCGCGGTGTGCTCGGGTTTCGTGTATGCGTTGTCGATTGCCGATGGCATGGTGAGTAGCGGCGCCGCGCGCAATGCGCTCGTGATCGGCGCCGAGATCTACTCGCGCATCCTCGACTGGAACGACCGCGGTACCTGCGTGCTCTTCGGCGATGGCGCGGGTGCCGTGGTGCTGGTGCCCGCGGCGGAGCCCGGCATCCTCACCTCGCACCTGCACGCCGACGGCAGCCACCGCGACATCCTGTGCGTGCCGGGATCGGTGCACAACGGCGTCGTGACCGGATCGCCCTTCGTGCAGATGGACGGAGCCGCGGTATTCAAATTCGCGGTCAGGGTGCTGGCCGAGGTCGCGGAGGAGGCGATGGCCAGTGCCAAGGTCAGTGCCGGGGACATCGACTGGGTCATTCCGCACCAGGCCAACATCCGCATCATGGATGCCACGATGAAGAAGCTGGCGCTGCCGCTCGAGCGGCTCGTGGTCACGGTCGGCGAGCACGGCAACACGTCGGCGGCTTCGATCCCGCTGGCGCTCGACATCGCCGTGCGCGACGGCCGCATCCGCCGCGGCCAGCATGTGATGCTGCTCGGCGTGGGCGGCGGCTTCACGTGGGGCTCGGTGCTCGTCAGATGGTGAGGTGACGCAGGTGCAACTCGCATTCGTCTTTCCGGGACAAGGCTCGCAGGGCGTGGGCATGATGGGCGGCTACGCCATGCATCCGGTGGTGCGTGAGACGTTCGCCGAAGCCTCAGACGCGCTGGGCGAGGATCTGTGGGCGCTCGTGGAGAACGGTCCCGCCGAGGCGCTCGCGCTCACCACCAATACGCAGCCCGTGATGCTCGCCGCAGGCATTGCCGCGTGGCGCGCGTGGCTCGCCGAAGGTGGTCCGGAGCCGGCGGTGATGGCGGGGCACAGCCTGGGCGAGTACACCGCGCTCGTGGCTGCAGGGGCCCTCGCATTCCGCGACGCCGTGCCGCTGGTGCGCTTCCGTGCGCAGGCCATGCAGGACGCCGTGCCTGCGGGCGTGGGCGCGATGGCGGCCATCATCGGTGGCGACGACGGTGCCGTCGTGTCGGCGTGTGCCGAAGCCGCGCAGGGGCAGGTGGTGGAAGCGGTCAACTTCAATTCGCCGGGACAGCTCGTGATCGCCGGTCACCGCGAGGCGGTGGAGCGGGCGATCGGGCTGGCGCGGCAGAAGGGTGCCAAGCGCGGCGTGCTGCTGCCGGTGTCGGCGCCGTTCCATTGCACGCTGTTGCGGCCGGCGGCCGACGCACTTGCCGCGCGCCTGCGCGACATCCCGGTGACGAGCCCGCGCATTCCGGTGCTCCACAATGTCGACGTCGCGATGCATGCGGAGCCCGATGCCATCCGCGACGCACTCGCGCGCCAGGCCGCCAATCCGGTGCACTGGACGGCCACGATGCGCGCGATGGGTGAGCAGGGCGTCACGCACGTGGCCGAAAGCGGCCCGGGCAAGGTGCTCGCGGGGCTTGCCAGGCGTGCGATCGAAGGCGTGGCCACCTATGCGCTCACCGACAGCGAATCGATCAGGAGCGCGGTCGCGGAGGTGCGGGTATGACAGCAATTCTCGACGACCAGGTCGCGCTGGTGACCGGCGCCACGCGCGGCATCGGCCGCGCCATTGCCTTGCGGCTTGCCGCGGACGGCGCCACGGTGATCGGCACCGCCACGACCGATGCCGGCGCGGCCACCATCACTGCCGCGTTGGCCGCAGCCGGTGCCAAGGGCACCGGCATGCGCCTCGACGTGACCGCTGCCACGCAAGTGGAGGCCGTGCTCGCCGCGATCGAGGCGCGGTTCGGCTCCGTGGGCATCCTCGTGAACAATGCCGGCATCACCCGCGACAACCTCCTCCTGCGCATGAAGGAAGAGGACTGGGACACCATCCTCGAGACGAACGCGAAGTCCGTGTACCGCCTGTCCAAGGGTGTGCTGCGCGGCATGATGAAGGCGCGCAGCGGCCGCATCATCACCATCGGCAGCGTGGTGGGCGCGAGCGGCAATCCGGGCCAGGCCAATTATGCCGCGGCCAAGGCGGCGGTCGTGGGCTTCACCAAATCGCTGGCGCAGGAGGTGGGGAGCCGCAACATCACGGTGAATTGCGTGGCGCCCGGATTCATCGATACCGACATGACGCGCGACCTGCAGGAGGCGGCGCGGGCGGCGCTGCTGTCGCGCATTCCGCTGGGGCGCCTCGGCACGCCGGAGGACGTGGCACTCGCGGTGGCCTACCTCGCGGGCCCGGGCGGCGCGTACGTGACCGGCACCACGCTGCACGTCAACGGCGGGATGTACGTGAGCTAGGACCGGAAGCTGCCGGCCCGCCCGGGGCCGGTCAAGCATCGCTTCTGGTAGAATCCGGCGGTTTGATTCTTCGGGGCCCCGCCACAGGGGAGGAGCGCAATGGAAAACGTTGAACAACGCGTCAAGAAGATCGTCGCCGAGCAACTCGGCGTGAACGAATCCGAAATCAAGAACGAATCCTCGTTCGTGGACGATCTCGGCGCCGACTCGCTCGACACCGTCGAGCTCGTGATGGCGCTCGAGGAAGAGTTCGAGACCGAGATTCCCGACGAGGAAGCCGAGAAGATCACCACCGTGCAGCAGGCGATCGACTACGTCGGCAGCAACCTCAAGAAGTAACTCGAAAGCAGCATTCGCCGGCGCGGGTTCTTTCGCCGTCGCCGGCACGGTGTCCCGGATCCCGTCGGGTCAATCCGCGGACGCCGCCCGCTCCGTCCTCCAACGCGAATTCGCCCATGTCCCGCCGCCGCGTGGTCGTAACCGGTCTTGGCATCATCTCGCCCGTCGGCATCGGCGTGGACGAGGCGTGGCGCAACATCCTCGCGGGCCGGTCGGGCATCACGCGGATCACGCGCTTCGACGTGTCGGCATTTCCCTCGCAGATCGCCGGCGAGGTCAAGGGCTTCGACGTCACGCAATACCTGTCGGCCAAGGAAGCGCGCCGCTACGACACCTTCATCCACTACGGCCTGGTGGCCACGATGGAAGCGGTGAAGGACGCGTCGCTCGAAGGCTTCACGGGTGACAAGGAGCGCGTGGGCGTGTGCATCGGCTCCGGCATCGGCGGCCTGCCGATGATCGAGGACACGCATAACCAGTATCTCGCGGGCGGGCTGCGCAAGATCTCGCCGTTCTTCGTGCCGGGCTCGATCATCAACATGATCGCGGGACTCGTCTCGATCCACTACGGCTACCAGGGCCCGAACCTCGGCACCGTGAGCGCGTGCTCCACCGCCAATCACAGCATCGGCGAGGCGGCACGCCTCATCGAGTACGGCGACGCCGACATCATGGTGGCCGGCGGGTCGGAATCCACCGTGTCGCCGCTCGGCGTGGGCGGCTTCTGCGCCTCGCGCGCGCTGTCCACCCGCAACGACGATCCCGCCACCGCGAGCCGTCCGTGGGACGTGGGCCGCGACGGCTTCGTGCTGGGCGAGGGCGCCGGCGTGCTGGTGCTCGAGGAGCTCGAGCATGCCAGGGCCCGTGGCGCGCGCATCTATTGCGAGCTCACGGGCTACGGCATGAGTGCCGATGCGCATCACATCACGGCCCCGCCGGAGACGGGCGACGGTGCCCGGCGGAGCATGCTCAATGCGCTGAAGAACGCGCAGATGCTGCCCACCGACATCGACTACATCAATGCGCACGGCACGTCCACGCCGCTGGGCGACGTGGCGGAGTGCGTCGCGGTCAGGCGCGCCTTCGGCGACCATGCAAGCAAGGTTGCGGTGTCGTCGACCAAGTCGATGACGGGACACCTGCTCGGTGCGGCCGGCGGCATCGAGGCCGTGTTCACGGTGCTCGCGATGCGCGACCAGATGGCACCGCCCACGGCGAACCTGCGGGAGATCGACCCGGCCTGCGACCTCGACTTCGTGCCGAACGTCGCGCGTTCCATGAAGATCGACGGCGCGCTCTCCAATTCCTTCGGCTTCGGCGGCACCAACGCCACGCTCGCGTTCCGCACGCTCCGCTAGCGGACACGGCCGGGGCATCACGACCATGGCACTCATCGTCCAGAAGTACGGCGGCACGTCGGTCGGCACGACCGAGCGCATCAAGAACGTCGCCCGGCGCGTGGCGCACTACCAGAAGCAGGGTCACCAGGTGGTGGTCGTGGTGTCCGCCATGTCGGGCGAGACCAACCGACTGCTGGGGCTCGCCAGGGAAATCTCCGCCGCACCGTCGCCGCGCGAGCTCGACGTGATCGCCGCCACCGGCGAGCAGGTCACGATCGGCCTCCTTGCCATCGCGTTGCACGAGATGGGCATGAAGGCCCGGAGCTACACCGGCGGCCAGGTGCGCATCCTCACCGACAACGCGTACACCAAGGCGCGCATCCTCGACATCGACGAGGCCAACATGCGCCGCGACCTCGACGGGGGCGCGGTCGTGATCGTGGCGGGCTTCCAGGGCGTGGATACCGAAGGCAACATCACCACGCTGGGGCGTGGAGGCTCCGATACGTCAGGGGTTGCGCTCGCCGCGGCGCTCAAGGCCGACGAGTGCCAGATCTACACCGACGTCGACGGCGTCTACACCACCGACCCGCGCATCGTTCCGGAGGCGCGGCGCCTCGACAAGGTGACGTTCGAGGAAATGCTCGAGATGGCGAGCCTCGGGTCCAAGGTCCTGCAGATCCGCTCGGTGGAATTCGCGGGCAAGTACAAGGTCAAGCTGCGCGTGCTGTCGTCGTTCGACGAGCCCGACTCCAATGCGCCGGGCACGCTCATCACCTTCGAGGAAGACGAGGACATGGAACAGGCCATCATCTCCGGCATCGCGTTCAACCGCGACGAGGCCAAGATCTCCGTCATGGGCGTGCCCGACCGGCCCGGCATCGCCTACGCGATCCTGGGTCCGATCGCGGAAGCGAACCTCGACGTGGACATGATCGTGCAGAACATCGGCGCCTCGGGGCAGACCGACTTCTCGTTCACGGTGCATCGCAACGAGTACCAGCGCGCGCTCGACGTGCTCGCCACCGAGCGCAGCAAGGGCCTCACCGTGCGCGAGATCATCGGCGACAACAAGACCTGCAAGGTGTCGGTGATCGGCATCGGCATGCGCTCGCACGTGGGCATCGCCTCGAGGATGTTCAAGGCGCTGGCCGAGGAAGGCATCAACATCCAGATGATCTCCACCTCCGAGATCAAGATCTCGGTGGTGATCGACGAGAAGTACCTGGAGCTCGCCGTGCGCGTGCTGCACAAGGCGTTCGAGCTCGACAAGGAGACCGCGTAGTCATGGCCGCCGCATCGCTTCGCGTCGGCCTCGTTGGCCTGGGCTTCGGGACGCAGGTGCACCTGCCGGCATTTCGCTCGGAAGGGTGGGACGTGGTCGCGCTCTGTGCGCGCAACGCCGACAAGGTGCGGGCCGCAGCGGACGCGGCCGGGATTGCGGGCGCGCACACCGACCCGATGGAGCTCATGGCGCGTGGGGACATCGACGCCGTGGCCATCAGCACACCACCCGCGTCGCATCACCGCCTGGTCATGGCCGCATTGGCCGCCGGCAAGCACGTGCTGTGCGAGAAGCCGTTCGCGATGGACGTGCGCGAGGCAGCGGAGATGCGCGACGCGGCAGCGCAAGGCCGGCGCACCGCGATGATCGCGCACGAGTTTCGCCACGCGCCGCAACGCGCGTACATCCGGCAGCTCCTCGCCGACGGGTACATCGGCCGCTTCAACCTGTGCACGATCGAGCTCTTCTTCGACCGTTACGTGACGCCGCGGCCACGGCCGTCGACGTGGCAGGCGTTCAACGCGGATGGGGGCGGCCTCCTCGGCGCGCTGGGCTCGCACTACATCGACGGCCTGCGCGACTGGTTCGGCGAGGTCGCGTCGGTGCACTGTCGGCTCGCCACGCTGCGGCCGGACGTGCTCGATGCCGCGACCGGCAAGGTCGAAACCGCCGATGCCGACGACACGTTCTCGTTCACGCTCGAATTCGCCAATGGCGGCGTGGCGACGATGATTGCATCGTTTGCCGCCACGCCGGCGCGCGGCACCCGCATCGCGATCATGGGCGACGAGGGCACCCTCCTCGCCGAGCAGGAGGGCCCGAATCCCACCGATGACGGCATAGTCGTGGCGAGCCGTCATGGAGCGCCACTCGCCCCACTGCCCACGCCCGAGCGGTTCCGTCTGGCCAGGGACGAGCGCGATCACCGGCTGATGGCCTTCAGGATGCTCGTGCGCGATTTCACCCAGGGCATCGGCGATGCCACCTCGCCCAGTCCGAGCTTCGCCGATGGTTGGCGCTGCCAACAGATCCTGGACGCTGCCCGCGCCTCTTCCGTCTCGGGGCGAAGCGTAGCGATTGGCTGAGGCGGTACAATAGCAATACGGAGACGTGGCCGAGTGGTCGAAGGCACTCCCCTGCTAAGGGAGCATACGGGCCAAAACCTGTATCCAGGGTTCGAATCCCTGCGTCTCCGCCA
>CAZUGY010000146.1:0-9290 GCA_964620265.1 uncultured Alcaligenaceae bacterium | reverse complement strand
GCGAAGCGTGACCTGGCGTATTCCGAGGGGGCGGAGAAGGCCGTGGAGGCCGCGCGCAAGGAGGGATGGACGGTGACGAGCGTGCGCGACGACTGGACCCGCGTCTTCATCGATTGAACGCCCGAGCGAGGGCGGCATGACGCTGCAGCAATGGCTCGGACTCGCGCTCCAAGCGAGCATCATCCTCACCGTGGTGGGCTTCGGGCTCACCGCCACGTTCGCGGAAGCGACGTACCTCTTTGGCCGGCCGGCCCTCCTCGCGCGCACGGTGCTGTCGATGAACGTGGCGATGCCGGTGGTGGCCGCGGTCGCGGCCGCGGCCTTCGACCTCCCGCGCGAGGTCGAGATCGCGCTCGTGGCGCTCGCGGTGTCGCCGGTGCCGCCCATCGTGCAGAAGAAGCAGGTGGCGGCGGGCGGGCAGATGAACTATGTAGTGGGGCTCATGGTGGCGATGTCGATCCTGTCGATCGTGCTCGTGCCACTCACGGTGGCGATCCTCGATCGCGTATTCGACGGGCACGGCGCGGTCAGTCCGTGGGCTGTGGCGAAGATCGTGGGCACCACCGTGCTGATTCCATTGGCCGTGGCACTGGTGGTGCGGCACTTCTTTCCAGCCACCGCCAGGGCGTCGGGAGCGATTCTCGCGCTGGCCGGCATCCTGCTGGCGGTCGCGGCCGGCGCGCTGATCATTGGACTGTGGCCCACGATCCGGTCCTATCTCGGCAGTGGGACGCTGCTGATGGCGATCGCGCTGGCGCTCGCGGGCCTCGCAGTGGGTCACTTCATCGGTGGTCCCGATCCGCACGTGCGCACGGTGCTGGCGTTGTCCACGGCTTCGCGGCACCCGGCAGTGGCCATGGCGATCGCCACGTCCGGCGTGAATCCCGAGCCCAGGGCGGAGCTCGGGATCATATTGCTGTATCTCGTCGTGGCGACCCTTGTCTCCATGCCCTATCAATGGTGGCGTGCGCGGTCGAGCGCTTGAATTAAGATACGGGCGTCATGGCAGAGATTCCTGCGCAAACGCCCCGTGCGCTGCCGCCCGTGAGCGAAGGCGGTGGCACGCCCGATTTCTCGCCGGTCGAGGACGAGCCACCGCTTCGCATCTGGCGGCGTTTCCACATCGTGCCGCCGGGGCAGCTCGGGGTCGGCCGGCGCGCGCTGCTCATCTCGATGGTGTGCTGGCTGCCGATGGTGACCTGGGCGCTCGTCACCGGCCACTTCCTGAGCGATCCCGATCCCGAGCCGCTGCTCGCGCACTTCGGCATCCACGTGCGCTGCCTGGTGGCCATTCCGCTGCTGCTCATGGCGGAGTCGTGGCTCGACCGGGACGGCCGGCTCATCGGCCGCCAGCTTCGCGCGGCCCGGATCGTCACGAAGGAGACGCGCGCCGCCTTCGACGCCGTGGTGCAGGACCTGGTGCGCCTGCGCAACAACTCCTTGCCCTGGGTCTTCGCCATCGCGGTTGCGATCGCGTGGTCGATCGCCTCTCCGCCGGAGGGACACACGGACGAGCTGAACTGGTCGGTGGGTTCGGACGGGGCGCTGGGTTTCGGCGGCCTCTGGTTCGCCTATGTCGTGCGGCCCGTCATGATCGCGCTCCTCGCCGGGTGGATGTGGCGGCTCGCGCTCGTGAGCTTGTGGATGTGGCGCCTCGCGCGGCTTCCGCTGGCCCTGGTCCCCACGCATCCTGACCGCGTGGGCGGCATCGCGGTGATCAAGCTGCTGCCGCGGGCCTTTGCTCCCGTGACGCTGGCCCTGTCGGCGATGATGGCATCGCGCTGGGCGCACGACGTGGTCTATCACGACGCGCTGCTCGCCTCGTTCCAGGGTCCTCTGTTCGGCTATGCGGTCGTGTGGACGATGCTGCTGCTGTTGCCGCTGTTCCTCTTCTCCCGCGTGTTGCGCGGCCTGCGAGTGCGGTCGCTACCGCAGTATTCGGTGCTGGTGGGGCAGCAGGGTCGCCTGGTGCACGCCAGATGGATCGAGCGGCAGCCGGCGGATGAGTCGGAGCTCATCGAACCGGCGGGCGTGGGTCCGATCGCCGATGCCGCGACCATGTACGAAGCGGTGGACAGGATCCAGTCGGTCCCGCTCGGCAAGGCCACGCTCCTGTGGATCCTCGTGCCGCTCGTGCTGCCGTTTCTCGTGTTGCCGCTGCTGCGCTTTCCGTTCGCCGTCATCCTCAAGGCCATCCTCAAGGCCCTCGCGTGACGGGGCAGCGAACTTGATTCCCGTCCAACGTCCTGTCCCGTCCTCCTCTCATGAGCACTCCCATCACGGCCGGCATGGTGCATGTTCCCGGCGGCACCTTTCGCATGGGCTCCGATGCCCACTATCCGGAGGAGGCGCCTGCGCACAACGTGCGCGTGGACGGCTTCTGGATCGACCGCTTCGTGGTGACGAACGCCGATTTCCTCACGTTCGTGGAAGCCACGGGCCATGTCACGCTCGCGGAGCGTCCGGCCAATCCCGACGACTATCCGGGGGCCAAGCCCGAGCTCCTGATGCCGGCGTCGAGCATGTTCTGCAAGGCCCCCGGTCCGGTCGACCTGCGCAACCACTACAACTGGTGGTTCTACGTCGCCGGCGCCGACTGGAGGCATCCGCGCGGCCCGGAAAGCTCGCTCGACGACCTGTGGGATCACCCGGTGGTGCACGTGGCCTACGAGGATGCGCTCGCCTACGCGCAATGGGCCGGCAAGGACCTCCCCACCGAAGCCGAGTGGGAATTCGCCGCGCGGGGCGGGCTCGAGGGTGCGGAGTTCGCATGGGGCGACGAGTTCACGCCGGGCGGCAAGCCCATGGCCAACACGTGGCAGGGCGCGTTCCCGTGGCAGAACACGCTGGAAGACGGCTTCGAGTGGACGGCGCCGGTGGGCTCGTATCCTGCCAACGGCTACGGGCTGCACGAGATGTGCGGCAACGTGTGGGAATGGACGAGCGATTTCTACCAGGAGCACGGCAAGATCAAGCGCGCCTGTTGCACGCTGGAGAATCCGCGCGGCAGCGAGCTCGAGGCGAGCATCGATCCGCGCATGCCCGAGATCCGTATCCCGCGCAGGGTCACGAAGGGCGGCTCGTATCTGTGTGCACCGAACTACTGCCGTCGCTACCGGCCTGCGGCGCGCATGCCGCAACCGGTCGACACGTCGACGTGCCACGTGGGATTCCGCTGCATCGTGCGCGACCCGCAGGTTGCGGCGTAGGGTGGCAGATCGCGCGTCGCGGCGCGCTGCGCGATTCGCACGCGCAGCCGCCGATACGCGGGCGAGTCGTCGCTAGGGGGCGGGACAGGCCGCTCCGCTGGCCACCCACGCATCGAGCAATGCCGCGAGCTGCGCCTGCGTGCCGGGTGCGGGCGTGCGTCCCGGACCCGGTGACCACGCCCAGCCCACGAGCGAGTCGTGCGACATGTGCTCGACCACTTCCGCGATCGTGCGCCTGCCGTTGCGCTCCGGATCCTTGACCTGCAGGCAGATGGCGCCGGCCGACTTGCCTTCCCACGCCATCGACGCGGGGGCGAGATGCCAGTGTGGATGCCCCGGCATCTTCGCCGCATCGAAGTTGCCGTAGGCGTGACAGGAATCGCAGCGCAGGGCGACGGTGCCGAAGCCGTCGGGGCCGCGCGTCACCGGCGGCTGGTGCGGACGCGACGTGGCGCCTTCGCCCTGGCGTGGACGATCGCCGACCGGATGGCAGTTGGCGCAGCGCGGATGCGTCATCACCTTCGCCGCTTCGGTGAAGATCGCCACCGAGCGTGCCTGCAAATCGGGGATGGCCGCGAAGGCATCGGGCGAAGCGAGCGCTGGCGCGGGACTGCCGGCAGTCGCGGCGGTTGCCGGCGTCGCCGCGGCGTCCGCGGCGTGCGCAGCCTTCGTCGAGAACGTTGCCAACGCGGCCAGCACCACGATCGCGCCGAAGCGCGGCACGAATACGCCGAAGCGCCGCGTGCGTACGCAGCTCGTGGTCGCGTCTCCGCGCCGTGGCAGCACGTGGGTTCCCACTCCGGACGCCCAATTGGCGACGGCCCTAGCCACGAGCGATGTACCTCGGCGCATCGGCGAGGATCACCTCGCGGATCGCCTCGTGATACTTGACGTAGCCGGTGCAGCGGCAGATGTGTCCTTCGAGCGCCTCGGTGATCGTCCGGTCCACGTCCGCGCGCGGGACCGGCGTGCGTGCGAGCCGCTCGAGCAGCACCTGGCCCTCGTTGACGAAGCCCGCCGTGCAATAGCCGCACTGGAACGAGAAGTTGGTCACGAAGGCCTTCTGCAGCGGTGTGAGCTCGCCGTCCTTCGCGTGGCCCTCGATGGTGCGCAGCTTCTGGCCGTTGAAGGCGATCGCGGGGATCACGCAGGTGGGTGAGGTGCGGCTCGTGCCGTCGGCGCTGTCGACGATGATCGCGCAGCTCAGGCATTGGGCGGCGCCGCAGCCGAACTTGGTGCCGGTCATGCCGAGGTACTCGCGCAGGAAGTCGTTCATCGACAGGTCGTCGCGGATGTCGAGCGGGCCGTGCGCGCGGCCGTTGATGGTGACGTTGAACGTGGTCATGCGAGGGCTTTCCTGATCATGTCGGAGGTCACGGGCAGCGAGTCGAAACGCTTGCCGGTGGCATCGAAGATCGCATTGAGCAGCGCCGGAACGATCGGGATCATCACGACTTCGGCCATGCCCTTGGGCGGATCGTCGGGCGAGAGCGGCGGCAGGATGTCGCACTCGAGCACGCCCGGCGGCACGTCGGAGATGCGTGCGACCTGGTAGGCGCCGAGGTTCCACTTGCCGTTGCCGGGACCGTCCTCGAAGGGCGGCAGCGATTCCATCAGCGCATAGCCCACGCCCATCGCGAAGCCGCCCTGCATCTGGCCGCGCACGACCTCGGGCACGAGCGCCGTGCCGCACTCCACCACGCTGTAGGCGCGGGCGATGGCGACGTTGCCGGTCGTGCGGTCGATCGTCACGCGCACGGCGGCCGCGGAGCCCGCGGAATAGGCGGTGCCGATGCGGTTGTACACGGACGGCGGGAACCTGACGTTGCGGCGGGTGAGGCGCGCGAAGGGCTGTGCGCCATGGCGCAGGGCCAGCGCGTCGATCTCGCTCGCGTAGGACTGTCCCGCCACCGTGAACGTGGCAGAGGCCCACGCCCAGCGATTGAAACCGTGCACCATCACGCCGGTGAGTCCCTTGCTCGCATGCAGGTGCGCGGCGAGGGTCGCGAGCGGCAGCGGCGCGTGGCCCTCGAGCACCAGCGCGCCGTCGATCCACTTCGCATCTTTCGCGCGGGCAGCGCGCGGGTCGCCTTTGGGGATCTTCCAGAGCGTGAGCGCGGCGGGCCACAGGCCGAAGCGGAAGAGGATCCTTGCCGCTTCATGGGCACCATGCGTGGTGATGTGCGCGCCGATCGATGCGCTCGATGGCGAGCTCGTCTCCGGCACCCAGCGCGGATCGCGGGCCGCGGCGTCCTGTTGCGGCTGGGTGATCGCATACGGATTGATCGTGCGCCTGAGCTCGAGCGGGGCGAAGGCATCGGGGCGCGACATCTCCACGGCCGTGGCGACGCTGCCCAGCGTGAGCGCCGCGCGGTTGGCGAGCGCGGTGCCGATCGCGGTCCCCATCTCCACGGCATCGGTGACGATGGAAAGCCTGCCTCCGGGATCGAGCTCGATCGCGACCTGCGTACAGTCGGCGCCTGCGCCGTAGTCCTTGGTGACGCAGGCCATGCCGGTGCCGACCAGCATGCCCGCGGTCGCGCGTGATTTCTCGGCCGCGCGATCGCGCCACACTGCGCAAGCGGCGACCTTGTCGAGGATCTCCGGCGTGCGTACCGCGCCCACGTAGGGATTGCCGGTCATGTTGCGATCGCCGGTGACGAGCGCATTGCGACGGCGCAGCTCGATGGGATCGATCTTCAACGCGACGGCCGCCTCGTCGACGATCACCTCGAGCGCGGTCATCGTCTGCAGCGTGCCGTAGCCGCGCATGGAGCCGGCCGTCACGCCGCGCGAGTGCTGCGCGACGGTGGTCACGTCGACCTTCGGGATGTCGTAGATGCCGATGGCACCGGTGGCACCCACGTCGGCGACGCTCGCGGAAAAATTGGCGAGGCCGCCGCCGTCGAGCACGTGATCGGCCGCGAAGGCGCGGATCTCACCGGTCGTCCGGTCGAAGCCCATCCACGTGTGCATCCTGAAGGGATGCCGCTTGATGCCGGACTGGAACTGCTGGTAGCGGTCGTTGGCGAGGCGCACGGGGCGGCCGGGATAGAACATCGCCGCGAGCGCGATGTACAGCGGCATCGGCGTGTGGTCACGCCCGCCGAAGCCGCCGCCGATGTACGCATGCTGCGCATCGATGCTCGCGGGCTTCATGCCCTCGCGCGCGGTGCCCAGCAGCTCGGCGATCGCTTCGCCCGCCTCGTCCGGGGATTGCGTGCCCAGCACGATCTCGAGGTTCTTCTTGCCCGTGTCGTACCAGGCGAGGCCGGCCTCGGGCTCGAGGAACATCGGGTCCACCGACTGCGTGGTGAAGTCGCGCTCGAGCACGAGCATGCTCGCAGGCGGTGACCGCAGCTCGGCGCGGATCTTCTCGCCGTGGAACGAGGCGCGGGCATTGACGTCGCCGCGGCGGCTGCCCGGCGCCCACACGGGCATCTCCGCCTTCTGGAAGCGGATGGGCGTGGCCCAGCCGGCCTGCAACGGCGAGAAGACGTCGGGACCCTTCGGATCGGGGCCGGCCACGCGCGTGAAACGATTGGCGCCGTAGGGCGCACCGCCGACCGCGGGTGTCTCGTGGCCGAAACGCAAGGGCGACTTGTCGCGCAGGATCACGCGCGCGCGGTCATAGGCATCGAACGTCTCGAAGATCAGGAGCGCCACCGGCTGGCCGAGGTAGAGCGGCGTCTTGCCCACGGGGCAGAGGAGGTCGCCCGCGTAGAACGCCGGTGCGCGGATGTTGGCGCGCGCGAGCTCGGTGGCGGTGACCACCACCGACGGCTTCGCGTTGACGGGGAGCGCATCCAGATCGAGGCCGGCGTAGAGGTGCGTGGCGTCGGACGTACGCAACAGCAGCGCGTGCGACGTCTGCGCAGGCCACCCCGGCATGTCGGCAGCGCGAAAATCGGAGGCATAGAGCTTGGCGCCGGTGACCTTGGCCACGCCATCGACGCGACCCGTGCCGGTGAGCGACGGATTCCACGGGCCGGGCAACGGCATCGTTTCGCGGGCGCGGAACGACTCCTGGGCGCCACCGATGCGGGAGATCGTGAGGGCGATGCCGCTCGTCGTCATGAGCTTGACGAAAGCGCGTCGGTCGATATCCATGAAGCGACGAATCCTTGCGAGGGTGAGGCAACCGGAACGTCCATAAGCAAATCCCGGTCCACCAAACTCGCGTGGTACGACAATTGCACACCGACTCGCTTGGAGTGCGGGCGACGTGCCGGCGCCATCGAGGAGGCGTACCCCATGCAACGTCGGAAAGTCCTGGCCGTCGCATTCGCGCTCGGAGTGACGTTTTGCGCGCATGCCGCGGAGTTGCCGTGGGACATCAAGGCACTCACGGGCACCCCCACGAAGTCCGCGGATGACGCCGCCGCGCAGAATTTCCTGCGCCTCAATCGCACGATGTTCGAGTTGTACGGGGATGCAGCGAAGATCTTCGCCGCCAATCTGAAAGCGCGTCATCCGGTCATCCTGGCGCTCTTCTCCGGTACCGGCGGACGCTTCATCCTCCATCGTCCCGGGCAGGCGCCGGTCGAGGCGCCGCAGGTGCCGCAGTCCTACCAGCTATTGAAGTCGGTGGGTCACAGCACGATGGCCGTGTCCGAGATCGTGCTGCCGTACGTCGACAACCCGGGCGACACGTCGTGGAAGGCCTCGATGCAGAACTACCGCCTCCAGATGCAGGCCGCGCTCGACTCCGTGCCCAACGTGCCGCTGCAGGAGGGCTGGAAGCCCAACAATCACGCGATCCTCGCCAACAACATCGCGTTCATGGACGAGGCGCTCGCCACGGGCGTGATCTCCTACGAGGCGCTGCAGGCGTGGGCGAAGAAGCAGGCGCCGCTCCTGGCGCTGAACGTGAAGTGGGCCGCCGAGACACAGGTCGCGCACTGGATGGGTGTGATGGCCGAATGGAAGAAGGCGATCGGCCCCGACTGG
Organism: uncultured Alcaligenaceae bacterium; assembly: GCA_964620265.1. Classification (GTDB taxonomy): domain Bacteria; phylum Pseudomonadota; class Gammaproteobacteria; order Burkholderiales; family Casimicrobiaceae; genus VBCG01. The sequence continues at coordinate 1,131 of CAZUGY010000146.1, read as the reverse complement.
GACAAGACCTACGCGGCAAGCAACACGATCTACGTGGCGCGCCAGAACAACGTGCTCTACAGCGTGCTCGCGCAGTTCTTCGGACCCGAGGCGATCAACAGCCGGCTGATCCTGATCGAGACGGTATCGTTCACGACCACGCCCGAGGACATGATGGAATCGCTCACGCGCATCGTGGCGGACCGGTCGGTGGGGCAGCTCTTCTTCGGCAGCTATCACCTCATGGACTACGAGCTCATGGGCGGCAACGGCCGCGCGGCGATCATCGCGGAGGCGCCCAAGTACGGGATCACGCCGTTCCTGCCGCCGCTGGTGCCGTTCGGGTCGAAGCAGTGGCCTACGCTGATCTCGGGAGGGAGTGGGCCGGCGACGATCGAAGATTTGCTGGCGAAGTGACTGGGTCGCTGGCCTTGGTCGCACAACGATGGTGATGCTTGCAAACAGCGCGGTGGTTGGGCGCCGGTGGTGACGCTCTCCGCGGGCTCACCATGCCCGCTGCGTGCGCCCCCACCGTCGCCATGACCTGCCAGTGCTGACTCGTGGCCTTTAGCCCGGCAAACAAGGCAATCGATGCGTTGCAGTTGCGTGAGAAGTCACGCGCCTTGCCATGGAGGCCGATGCCCGTTACGCTCGCAAGTTCACGCTTTCCGTAAGCCCGCCAAGCCGTTCCCCGGCCACCCCCGTGGCAGACCGCGACCCGCCGCCAACACCATCGCCCACGCTCGCCGAGGTTTCCCTCGACGACAAGTACGACAAGCGCCAGGGCCGCATCTACCTGACCGGCGTGCAGGCGCTCGTGCGTCTGCCGCTCATGCAGCGCGAGCGCGATCGCGCCGCTGGTCTCAACACCGCGGGCTTCATCAGCGGCTATCGCGGCTCGCCGCTTGGCACCTATGACACCGCCTTGTGGGCCGCGCGCACCCGCCTCGAGGCCCACGACATCACGTTCCAGCCCGGCGTCAACGAGGACCTCGCGGCCACGGCGCTGTGGGGCACGCAGCAGGTCGCGTTGCAGGAGGATGCGACCGTCGACGGCGTCTTCGGCATCTGGTATGGCAAGGGCCCGGGCGTGGATCGCACCACCGATGCCTTCAAGCACGCCAACGCAGCGGGTACGTCGAAGCATGGCGG